>DATFSP010000234.1:0-24742 GCA_035262545.1 Rhizomicrobium sp.
ACCCTGTTCATCGTCGAGGCGATGAAGACCATGAATCCCATCCCCGCCCCCAGGAGTGGTACGGTGAAGGAAATCTGCGTCGAAAATGGTACGCCCGTCGAGTTCGGCCAGACCCTGCTCATTCTCGGCTAAGACATGTTCGAGAAAGTACTCATCGCCAATCGCGGCGAAATCGCACTTCGCATCATACGTGCCTGCAAGGAGATGGGCATCGCCACTGTGGCTATCCATTCAACCGCGGATTCCGAGGCTATGCATGTGAGGATGGCGGACGAAAGCGTCTGCGTGGGACCCGCGCCGGCAGCAGCTTCCTACCTCAACATCCCCGCCATTGTGGCCGCCTGCGAGATCACCGGCGCCGAGGCGATCCATCCGGGCTATGGTTTCCTTTCCGAGAACGCCAAATTCGCCGAGATCGTTGGGGAACACGGCATCACCTTTATCGGCCCCACGCCGGAACATATCCGCATGATGGGCGACAAGATCACTGCCAAGCAGACGGTGAAGACCTTGGGCATTCCCACCGTGCCAGGATCGGATGGCGAAGTGTCCGACGCCGATGCAGCCAAGGTAGCGCAGGAGATCGGCTATCCCGTGCTGATCAAGGCAACAGCCGGTGGCGGCGGACGTGGCATGAAGGTGGCAGAGAATCCGGGCAAGCTTGCGTTCGCGCTTTCCACCGCTCGTGCCGAGGCCAAGGCGGCGTTCGTCAACGACACGGTCTACATGGAAAAATACCTGGGTAAACCCCGCCATATAGAGGTCCAGATCCTGGCCGATGCGCATGGCAAGGTGGTCCACCTGGGCGAACGCGACTGCTCGCTGCAGCGCCGCCACCAGAAAGTGTGGGAAGAAGCCGGCAGCCCGGCCCTCAACGCCAAGGAGCGTGACGAGATCGGCACTATTGTCACCGCAGCCCTCACCAAGCTGGGCTATCTGGGCGCGGGTACGATCGAATTTCTTTACGAGGATGGGCATTTCTATTTTATCGAGATGAACACCAGGCTGCAGGTGGAGCATCCCGTGAGCGAAGCGATCACTGGGATAGACATTGTCCGCGAGCAGATCCGGGTGGCGTCGGGCAGCCCGCTATCCTTCTCGCAAAAGGATATCGTCTTTGAAGGCCATGCCATCGAGTGCCGCATCAACGCGGAAAACCCCTTCACTTTCCGTCCTTCGCCCGGGCAGATCACCCAGTTCCATACGCCGGGGGGCCTCGGTGTGCGTTTTGATTCGGCCATCTATTCCGGTTATCGCATCCCGCCCTATTACGACAGTCTGGCCGGCAAATTGATCGTGCATGCCAAGAGCCGCAACGAATGTCTGTTGCGGTTGCGCCGCGCGCTGGATGAATTGGTAGTGGATGGCATCGAAACCACCATTCCCCTGTTCCAGAAATTGGTGCGCGAGCCGGACATCATAGACGGCGATTACTCCATTCACTGGTTGGAGAAATATCTTGCTAGCACTCGGCCTTAGTTCCGGGTTCGCGCCGATACGCCGGCGCTACCGCGGCTTGATGAAATATTTGGCCAAACAAAACTCCTGATGCACCTTGGGCGGCGGCACCGGCTGCGATTGTGTCAGGGCCTGTCGTTGTGCGTGGTGTGATGTGAGCACAGCGGCCGGGCTAGGTGGGTGGAAAATTCTGCGTTATGGTTTTCCGTTCAACCAGTGGGGGTCACATGAGCTTTCTCGATTCCTATTCAGCGCAAATTAAAAGCGTTATGCGGATTGTCGTCGGATTGTTGTTCTTCAGCGTCGGTCTAGCAAAAATCGTGCATTTTCCCTCGACACCCGATTTCGGCGCTGTCACACCCTTTGTGGGAATTGAAGGCTGGTCGGGGGTGATCGAGTTGGTTGGTGGCGCGCTGGTCTGCGTGGGCCTGTTCAGCCGTTATGCCGCTTTCATCTGCTCGGGGGAGATGGCAGTCGCCTATTTCCTGGGCCATTGGGCCATCGTCACGCCCTCACCGCACAGCTTTTATCCGGTGATAAATGGTGGAGCGGCGGCGATCCTCTATTGCTTCGTGTTCCTCTATCTCGCAGCGGCCGGCCCTGGTCCCTGGGCACTTAATCAGAAGTAGGAATGCGCAGCGTTCGGAGGCTTTTCCGGAACGCAAGGCCAAAGGCGCCGAGCTTCTTCTGGGGAAGCCAAAGGGGGGTGTAAAAAGGCACCATCGTGGCGCTATCCTTGCGCCACGATGCACGCCCCGATCCTCACGCCGGAGAATCTGCTCAGCGCGTACGCGCAAGGCTTGTTCCCGATGGCGGAACGGCGGGACGACCCCACCCTTTATTGGGTTTCGCCCGAGAAACGGGGAGTGATCCCGCTCGACGGCTTTCACATACCCAAGCGGCTCGCGCGCACCATCAGAAACGATAACTATCGCTTCACCACCGACAGGGCTTTCGCCGAAGTGATGCGAGCTTGTGCCGAGCCCGGGCCCGGCCGCGAGCAGACATGGATCAATGACGAGATTTTGCGCCTCTATACGGCGCTTCATGCCACCGGGCACGCCCATTCGGTGGAATGCTGGCGCGGAGACGAGTTGGCCGGCGGCCTTTACGGCGTTTCGCTGGGGGCGGCTTTCTTTGGCGAAAGCATGTTCTCGAGAATCCGCGATGCCTCCAAGATGGCGCTGGTTGAACTGGTCGGAATATTGCGCAAGAGCGGTTTCATCCTGCTCGACACGCAATTCCTAACATCCCATCTGGCCCGATTCGGCGCGTATGAGATTCCGCGCGAGGTTTATCTGGCCCGCCTGCATGTCGCGCTAGCGCGCGAGGCCACTTGGCAGAGCATTTGACTTTAGGCAGTGGTAAATATTAGCGCCCGGCTTCCGCCGGAAGCGCTTCGACCTTGTCCTTGTCGGACGAGTCGGGCGAAGCCACTTTGACCGGCGCAGTGGATGACATTGCCGCCACTGGCGTGTTCGGCGCGCCGTTAGAGCAATTGATCACCCATACGTCGTAAAGCGGATGTTGCATGCCGTTGAGGCCGGGACTGGAGGCATACATCCAGCCCGAGAATACCGGCTTTTTGCCCTGGTCGGGCCGCTGATCGTCAATCTGGATAAAGGCAGAGGTTTCCGGCGTTTCGCTCGCTGGGGTGGAATAGCAATAGCGCGCAGTGATGGTGAGCGTGGCGAACTGCACCGGCTTACCGATTGGCGCAACGATGTTCGTGGGACGGCCGGTGATTTTGTCCAATCCACGCAACATCAGTGTTGTGCCCGGCGCATCCGCCAGCGGCGGCGGCGGAGCGGGCGGCGCCTCTGGCGCCGTCGTGTCGGCGGGCGTGGCAGGAGACGGCATCGCGGCGCTCGGGGTTGGGGCCGGGGCAGCTACTGAATCCGTATCTGTCGCAGCGGGCGCCGGTGTGGGTGCGGGCTGCGCCAAGGCGGCAACCATGCCCGAAGCCATAAGCCAGCCTATAACCAACGGCGCTCTCACGGTGACGGCCTCGAATTTTCCTGGGGTTTCGCCTGCTGTTGCTGCGGCCTCGGCGGCGGCGGTGTGGTGGCGAAGCGATTGATCAAGCCCATCAGATCCACCGAACCCTGAGTGTTTTGGATCATGCCGCCCGTGGCCAGCATCTTGTCGTCGCCGCCGGGCGAAATGGAAATGTACGAACTGCCGAGCAATCCCGACGAAGTCACCACCAGGGAAGAATCGACGGGAATTTTGACGTCATTGCGGATGTTCATGTGCACGGTGACCAAATAAGTTTTGGGATCCAGCGTGAGGTCCGATACCGAGCCGATCTTGATGCCGGCCAGCCTTACATCCGTGCCGATGCCCAACCCATCCACGCGCGGCAGTCGCGCTTGAATTTCATAGCCCGAAAGGCCGCCAGAACCGGTACGCGTGTAGATGAAGGCAATGAACAATACCGCAACCGCCACGACCACCGCGCCGATCACGGTTTCGCCTATATTGTTGTCGTGCATGCGCGCTATTCCGGCTTCCATGCCTGATAGTCTCCAGTTGCGGCAGGGCGCCGGCCGCTTCTTTGCAGCGAACCCTCCGGGCGAAAGGCCTGGTCGGTGCCCGTGAGATTGGGCAGATGGGGCGCTTCCCAGGGTTGGGTCCTAAGCGGCGCCTTGGTAGGCGGTTCGGCGAAAGTGTGATGCAGCCAGCCATGCCAATCGGGCGGCACTCGGCTGGCCTCCACGGTCCCGTTGTAGAGAACCCAGCGCCGCGACCCGTCCTTGTTCTGGTAATAGCGGTTGCCGAAAGCGTCCGCGCCCACCGGCGAGCCTTGCGTCCAAGTGGTCCACAGTGTCCCGAGGGTGGCCGAGTTCCACCAGGAAAAAAGCATTTTCACGAAGGGCATGACGTTAAGGTTCCGAGATTCGCTAGGGTCTAGATTCTGAAATTCGCAGGATCTCTATATAGCGCCCGAGCGAATTTCGGAATCGCAGGACACTAGCAAATTGTTGATTCCTAGTGTCGATTTGGTTTCGAAGTTCGCCAAGAGCCTGAAATCAGAAGAAGGCAAATTTCGAAACTACGACACCCGGGCACTATAGGGGCCGGCCCTCGCGGCGCCAACAGGCGCTCTGGTCGCGCAGGTCCACCGACTCCTTATCCACAATGCATCCCCAGCCTTGCGTGACGCTGTGATGAAAAACAGCGAAATATATTTTTGCGCCGAAAGTCTCCCGCCGCTTGACTCGCGGCTTTTTCGGCCCTTTCGACACCACAAGATCTGGTAGGCGAGCGGCGGTTAACCACTTTCTGTCTTGCGGCAGCTTCGCCGGCGTGTCCATACTTTGTGCCAGTCACCTCCCGTGACCACCAAATCTGGCGGATTGGAGCCTTTGCCGTCCGGGCGATCCGGCGGACAGGAAATATTCCTCCAAAGGTGATCGCGAAGGGGCCGTCATTCTGTTTTTCGAGGTGCTTTCATGCGCATTCGCCGCCATTACACGGTTGAGGGTCACTCTCCCTATGAGAACATCGCGTTCCGCGTCACCAGAAGCGAGATTCGCAACCCCGATGGCTCGGTGGTCTTTGCCCAGGACGGAATTGAAGTGCCGGAAAGCTGGAGCCAGGTCGCCGCCGATGTGCTGGCTCAAAAATATTTCCGGAAAGCGGGCGTACCCAGAGGATTGAAGCCAGTACCGGAAGAAGGCGTGCCGGAATTCCTCTGGCGCAAAGAATCCGACCCAAGAAGCGGGCGCGAAACCACCGGCGAACATTCGGCAAAGCAGGTCTTCGACCGCCTCGCCGGCACATGGACCTATTGGGGATGGAAAGGCGGCTATTTCGACAGTGAGGCCGATGCGCGCGCTTTCTATGACGAGTTTTGCCATATGCTGGCGGCGCAGAAGGGTGCGCCCAACAGCCCGCAATGGTTCAACACCGGCCTCCACTGGGCCTACGGCATCGATGGGCCCGGCCAGGGACACTATTACGTGGACCACAAAAGCGGCCGGCTGACCAAATCCAGCTCCGCTTATGAGCATCCGCAGCCACACGCCTGCTTCATCCAAAGCGTCAAGGACGACCTGGTCAATGAAGGCGGCATCATGGATCTCTGGACCCGCGAAGCACGCTTGTTCAAATACGGTTCGGGGACCGGCACAAATTTCTCCACGCTTCGGGGCGAAGATGAAAAATTGTCGGGCGGCGGCAAATCATCCGGCCTAATGAGCTTCCTCAAAATCGGTGATCGCGCCGCGGGCGCCATCAAATCCGGAGGCACCACACGTCGCGCCGCCAAGATGGTGATCGTGGATATCGATCACCCCGACATCGAGGACTTCATCGATTGGAAAGTAGTCGAGGAACAGAAAGTAGCTTCATTGGTGGCCGGCTCCAAGCTCGCAGCCAAGCATCTCAAAGCGGTGATGAAGGCCTGCATCAATTGCGAAGGTTCGGGCGGGGATTGTTTCGATCCGCAAAAGAACCCGGCGCTGCGCCGCGAGATCCGCGCCGCGCGCAAAGCCATGGTCCCGGACAATTACATAGAACGGGTAATCAGCTTCGCCCGCCAAGGTTATAAGGGCATCGACTTCCCCACTTACGACACGGACTGGGATTCCGAAGCTTACAGCTCGGTGTCGGGGCAGAATTCCAACAACAGCGTCCGCGTCACCGATGAGTTCCTTAAGGCGGTCCTGGAAGACCGCAACTGGAATCTCACCTATCGCAACAGCGGCAAGATCGCCAAGACGGTGCCTGCCCGCGAGTTGTGGGACAAGGTTTCCAATGCTGCCTGGGCTTGCGCCGATCCCGGCATCCAGTTCCATACGACCATCAACGACTGGCATACCTGCCCGGCCGGCGGCGAAATCCGCGCCTCCAATCCCTGCAGCGAATACATGTTCCTGGACGACACGGCCTGTAACCTGGCCTCGCTCAACCTAATGCAGTTCCGCAAAGGTGATGGCGTGCTTAGGGGTTTCGACGTGACGGGCTTCGAGCATGCTGTCAGGCTCTGGACCATCGTGCTGGAAGTTTCCGTCATGATGGCGCAATTCCCCTCCAAGGAGATCGCGCAACTTTCCTATGACTACCGCACCTTGGGGCTGGGCTTCGCCAATATCGGCGGACTTTTGATGTCGGCAGGCATTCCCTATGACAGCCGCGAAGGCCGCGCCCTGGCAGGCGCAATTTCCGCGCTCATGACCGGCGTGTCCTACGCGACCAGTGCCGAATTGGCGGGTGAATTGGGCCCCTTCCCCGAATATTTACCCAACAAGGACGCTATGCTTCGTGTCATTCGCAATCACGCCCGCGCTGCCCACGGCGAAAGCGCCGGCTATGAGCGGCTTTCCATCGCTCCGGTGTCGCTTGACATTTCTGCGATACAGCAGAAGGACATCGCGGCGGCCGCGGCGCGGGCCTGGGACGAGGCGCTGGCGATGGGCAAGGAATTCGGGTTCCGCAACGCCCAGGCGACCGTGATCGCGCCCACTGGCACGATCGGGCTGGTGATGGATTGCGACACAACCGGGGTAGAGCCCGATTTCGCGCTGGTCAAATTTAAAACCCTGGCGGGCGGCGGCTACTTCAAGATCATCAATCGTTGCGTGCCGGAAGCACTTGCCAGCCTTGGCTATACGAATGCCGAGGCCGACGCCATCGTGGCCTATGCGGTCGGCTATGGCTCGCTAGAAAGCTTCACGGGACGGCTCAACCTCGACTCTCTAAGGTCCAAGGGTTTCGGCGAGGAACAAGTCCGCGAGGTCGAAGCGGCGCTGGAATCCGCGTTCGACATTCGTTTCGTCTTCAACAAATGGACTCTGGGCGAGAAATTCTGCCGCGAAGTGCTAAAGCTCGACGCGGCCCAGTTGGACGCACCTGAATTCGATATGCTCAAGGCCTTGGGCTACTCGCGCGCCGATGTGGATGCCGCCAATCTCTATGTCTGCGGAGCCATGACCCTTGAAGGTGCGCCTTATCTCAGGCCCGAGCATCTTGCCGTATTCGATTGCGCCAATCCCTGCGGCCGGGTGGGAACCCGCGCGCTGAGCGTGGAGTCGCATATCCGCATGATGGCTTCGGTTCAACCCTTCATCTCGGGCGCCATTTCCAAAACTATCAATATGCCCAACGCCGCGACCGTGAAGGAATGCGGCGCTGCTTACATGATGTCATGGAAACTTGGGCTCAAGGCGAACGCACTTTATCGCGACGGGTCCAAATTGTCCCAGCCGTTGGCGACCACCTTCATATTCGAGGATGACGAAGAGGATGCCGCCGAGGCGCGGCCGGCGTCCCAACCCGCTCAGACCATAGTCACCGAACGCATCGTCGAGCGGGTAGTGGAGAAAGTGCGGGCCCAGGAGCGCGAGCGGCTGCCCCATCGCCGCAAGAGCTACACGCAGAAGGCGATTGTGGGCGGGCACAAGGTCTATCTCCATACCGGGGAGTACGAGGACGGGAGGCTAGGCGAGATTTTCATCGACATGCACAAGGAAGGCGCCGCCTTCCGCAGCCTGATGAACAATTTCGCCATCGCCATCTCGGTCGGGCTCCAATATGGCGTGCCGCTGGAGGAATTCGTGGAAGCCTTCACCTTCACCCGCTTCGAACCGGCGGGGGTGGTGATTGGCAATGACTCGATCAAGAGCGCCACCAGCGTGTTGGATTATATTTTCCGCGAACTGGGTGTCTCATATCTGGGGCGCACCGATCTCGCCCATGTGGTTCCCTCCGACGACGATATGGGCTTGGGCGGGTCTGGGCAGGGTCCCGCGGAAGCGGCGATCGCCAAAGTGGCCTCAACGGGCTATCTGCGCGGGCACTTAAAGCCTATCGCGCTGGTCAAAGGGGGCGCGCAACCCCGCATGTTGACGGACGATGGACAGGAACATCTCCGCGGCGCCCATGAGGATTTCGAGCAGGAAGAAACGCTCGACCTTTCCGAGATCCGCGCCGGCATCGAGGCTACGCTGGCGGTCAATCCGGTCGGCGCGCAGGTCGCGAGCATCGAAGTGGCGTTATCCTCCAAACAAGCGCATTCGCGGCGAGTTGCAGAAGCACGGATGAAAGGCTTCGAAGGGGATAGTTGCGGCGCGTGCGGCAACTTCACGTTGGTACGCAACGGCACCTGCATGAAGTGCAACACTTGTGGCGCGACCAGCGGTTGTTCGTAAAATGGCAACAGCCAGCAAAAATTTCGCCCTGCCTTGTGTCGGGCAACATGGCCCAACTCTTCGCAGGCGCCCAGGGTTTCGCCGCTCGAAATGGTCCGCCGGACCATTTCGCCACACCTCTCGGCAGGATCGCGGCTCAAGGAGCAATTCAACCTTAGCGTCGTTTTCTATAGATGCCTTATGTACAGTCCGTTTCGATAGAAGCGGTCGCCTATGATGAGACCGCGCATCTGCTCCGGGCCAAGTTCCGGGCGGACGGCCGCGTGGTCGTCTATGAAAATGTTCCGCAGGACGTGTATGACTCGCTGATCTTCGCAGGTTCCATCGGCGCCTATCTGCGCGAACATATCGAGGGCGCTTATCCGGCGCACGAAATCACGAAGGGGGTACGGCAATAGTTCCGGCCAGGGGACCTTGGGCCCCTATCCTGTCACTTGGGACTTGAGCGCGCCCATCACCACGACATTGCGCCACTGACCATCAATGAAGGCTGCCTCGCGCAGCAATCCTTCGGCCACGAACCCGGCGCGTAAATAGGAGGCGATGGCGCGCTCGTTATGCGCCAGCACCTGAAGGCTGACACGATGCAGGTTGAGCACCTTCCAGGCGTAGTCCAAGGCCAAACGAACCGCGCGCGTGCCATAGCCCTTGCCACGCTCCCTTTCGGCGCCGATGCGCGCGCCCAGTTCGGCAGTCCGATAGACGGACTGGAAATTCTTGAACAGGACGAAGCCGATCATCTCGGGCCGGCCCACTTTGCGGATCGCGAATAAAATCTGCGATGTTTCCCGAGGGAGGCGGTCCAGCCAGTCGCGGAAGGCGATGCAGTCGAGCGGCCGGTGGGGGAGATCAAGCGTTGCCGCTCGGGCGTCGTTCAGCCACACAAAGAGGCTTTCCAGGTCGCGCTGCTGGATGGGTTCAAGGCTCACGACGCCGTCACCGGGCGACACGTTGGTGACGATTTGGGGCGCAGGGATGGGAATGCGGGCAAGATCGAGTGCGGCCATGCGGCCATCTTCGCGCTTAACCGCTAACATTGCCCTAAAATGGGGGTTGCCAATTCCGTACGCTTGAGGACTTATTCGGCCGCCTCGGGCAGCGCCGAGGGTTTCCAGCGCAATATAGGTTTCCTCGCCGCTGCGGTCTCGTCCAGCCGGCGGCGGGGCGCATAGCGGGGCGCACCCTCGAACCGCTCCCGCCTCCCAGCCTTGGCGTCTTCCGCCAAACCCCGAAGCACGGTTATGAAGCGGTCGAGCGACTCCTTGGATTCCGATTCCGTGGGCTCGATCAGCATCGCCCCGTGCACGACAAGGGGAAAATACATGGTCATGGGATGATAACCCTCGTCGATCATCGCTTTGGCGAAATCCAGCGTGGTGATGCCGCTCCCCTCCAGAAACGTGTCATCGAAAAGCGCCTCATGCATGCAGGGGCCGTCACCGAACGGCGCGCTCATTACATCCTTGAGCGAAGCCAGAATGTAATTGGCCGACAGCACCGCGTCCTCGCTCGCCTGGCGGATGCCATCCCGGCCATGGGAGACCATATAGCTCAAGGCCCGCACGAACATGCCCATTTGGCCATGAAAGGCGCACATCCGGCCGAAGGGCTTGGCGCCGTCAGGCACACGCGCGCGATCCTCGACCAGCCGGAGACCTTCGCCGTCCGCCACCAGCAGCGGCAATGGCGCATAGGCCTTGAGGCGTTCCGACAGCACCACTGGGCCCGCGCCTGGACCGCCGCCGCCATGCGGCGTGGAGAAAGTCTTATGCAGATTGATATGCATGGCATCGATACCCAAATCGCCGGGCCTTACCCGTCCGGCGATGGCATTGAAGTTGGCGCCGTCGCAATAGAAATAGGCGCCCGCCTCATGCACGGCCTTGGCGATGCCGATGATCTCGCCTTCAAATAAGCCGCAGGTGTTGGGGTTGGTGAGCATGATGGCGGCCACATCGGGCCCCAGCTTGGCCTTGAGCGCGGCCGCATCGACCCGCCCGTCGGGCTTGGCCGGCACTTCGTCCACGACAAAGCCGGCAAAGGCCGCCGTGGCGGGATTGGTGCCGTGCGCTGATTCCGGCACAAGGATACGATCCCGATGCTCGCCCCGCGCCTGGACGGCGGCACGGATGGCGAGCAGGCCGCACAATTCGCCGTGGGCGCCGGCCTTGGGCGACATTGCCACGGCCGGCATGCCGGTGAGCGTGGTGAGCCATCGCATCAAATCACCGATCAGCGCCAAGGCCCCCTGCGTGACCGAAGACGGCGCCAGAGGATGAAGATCGCCGAAGCCCGGCAGCCGCGCCATTTTCTCATTGAGCCGGGGGTTATGTTTCATGGTGCAGGAGCCCAGCGGATAAAGCCCTGCGTCGATGGCGTAGTTCTGCCTGGATAGCCGCACATAATGACGGATCACTTCGGGTTCGCTCAGACCCAGCAGGCCGATCGCACCCTTGCGGCGCAGTCCGTGAAGCCGGCTATCGTCCACGTTGATGTCAGGCAAGTCCACACCCGTGACGCCCTCCCGTCCCAGTTCGAAGATCAGCCGCGCTTCGAGATCGAGCCCCCGGTCCCCGGAAATGGTGGGAAGCTCATTGTCCTGGACCATGGCAGCTTGCGAAGGGCGACCCTGATTGTTCATGCTCATGCGAGCACCTCACTCAGCACTTGTTCAAACTTGGCGAAATCTTCGTCCGTGTTGGTTTCAGTGGCAGCAACGATGAGAAGATCGCGCGCGCCCGACACATGCGGCATCAGTCGCGATGCGGGAACGCCGCCCAAGACGTGTTGCGCCGCCAACGCGTCCACCACGTCTCCCGCAGGCTTCGAAAGCTTCAACGTGAATTCATTGAAGAAGTACGGCGTCACAAGCTCTACGCCTTTGACACGCGCGAGCCGGTCCGCCAGGCTTACCGCCTTGGCATGATTGATCCTCGCCAGCCGTGTCAGCCCCACCTCGCCCAAAAGTGATAAGTGAATACTGAAGGCGAGCGCGCAGAGCCCGGAGTTGGTGCAGATATTGCTGGTCGCCTTTTCGCGCCGAATATGCTGCTCCCGCGTGGAAAGCGTAAGCACGAAACCGCGCCTGCCCGTGGCATCCACTGTCTCGCCGCATAACCGTCCCGGCATCTGGCGGAGGAATTTCTCCTTCGCTGCGAACAGGCCAACATAGGGCCCGCCGAAATTGAGGCCATTGCCGATGGACTGCCCCTCGCAGGCGACAACGTCGGCGCCTTGCGCGCCCGGCGATTCCAGAAGCCCCAGCGACACGACTTCCGTCACCACCGCTATCAGAAGCGCGCCTCTGGCATGGGCGGCTTCGGCTATGGGCTTGATATCGCGGATCAGGCCGAAAACATCAGGGCTCTGGAGCACCACGCAGGCGGTTTCCGCGTCGATCAGCCCAACAATGTCTTCGACCCTGCCGGGCGTGACGGGGCTGCGCGTCACTTGCCCGGCCAGGCCCGCCACCGTTTCCACCGTCTCGGCGTAATGGGGATGGAGGCCGCCCGAAAGGATCGCCTTGCTCCGCCTGGTTAGACGCTGCGCCATCAGCACGGCTTCGGCGGTAGCCGTCGAGCCGTCGTAAAGCGAGGCATTGGCCACTTCCATGCCGGTGAGCAACGCCACCTGGGTCTGGAACTCGAACAGGACCTGCAACGTACCTTGCGAGATTTCCGGCTGATAGGGCGTATAGGAAGTAAGAAACTCCGACCGCTGGATCAAATGGTCCACCGCGCTCGGCACATGATGTTTGTAGGCTCCTGCGCCGCAGAAAAAAGGCGCCGCGCCTGCCGCCACATTGCGCGCCGCGAGTTTGGAGAGAATTCGCTCCACCTCCAGCTCACCTTTGGTGTCGGAGAGATCGAAGGATGAGAGTGACACGGCCGCCTCTTTGGGCACGTCCTTGAAGAGAGAGTCGATGTCAGGCGCGCCGATTTTGGCCAGCATGGCCCGGCGATCATTGGGAGTAAGCGGCAAGTAACGCATGGGTCAGAGGCCTTTCACGAATTCCTTATAGGCGGCTTCGTCCATCAGCTTGGCGAATTGCCCTTTGTCACTGATCTTGAGCTTGAAGAACCAGCCTGCGCCCTCGGGGTCCTCATTCACTTTGGCGGGCTGGGCTTCGAGCACCGTGTTGGCCTCGGTCACCTCGCCACCGACTGGTGCATAGACTTCGCTGGCAGCCTTGACGCTCTCCACCACAGCAGCTTCGGCGCCCGCTCTCACTTTGCGCCCAGCCTGAGGCAACTCCACGAACACGACATCGCCCAGTTGCTCGGCGGCATGGCGGGTGATGCCGATCGTGGCTTCGTCGCCATCGAGCCGCACCCATTCATGCTGATCGGTAAAACGCATCTCACTCATTACCCAACTCCCCTTTACTTGCCTTCCTGCTTGGATGGCCGCTTGTAGCGGTTGGGCACGAACGGCATCGCCACCACTTTCGCGGACATCGCCCTGCCGCGCACCAGAAGATCGAGCTTGGTGCCGGGCGCGCTGAATTGACTTTCCACATACCCCATCGCCAAAGGCGCATTGAGGCTGGGGCCGAAGCCGCCAGAGGTAATCTTGCCCACGATCCGGCCCGACTTGTCGGCGATCTCGGTGCCTTCGCGCGCGGGCGCGCGGCCCTCGGGCCTAAGCCCCACGCGCTTACGGCCGGCGCCGTTCAACAAATGCTCCATGATGGTGCCAGAGCCGGGGAAATCGCGCGCCTCCTTGCGGCGCTTGCCCAGCGACCAGGTGAGATTGGCCTCCACTGGATCGATGGTTTCGTCCATGTCATGGCCGTAAAGGCAGAGACCCGCCTCCAGCCTCAGACTGTCCCGTGCGCCAAGCCCAATGGGCAGCACGCGATCGTCGGCGAGCAGTGCGCGGGCCACGCGTTCGGCGTCTTTGCCCTCGAGCGAAATCTCGAACCCGTCCTCGCCTGTATAACCCGTGCGGCTGACGATGGCCGGCGCGCCAGCCACTGTAGCGCGTAACGCCCGCATGAAGGTAAGAGAAGAGATGCCCGGGCTTACACGCTCCAGCACATCTGCAGCCATTGGCCCCTGCAATGCCAGCAACGCCCGTTCGGGTTGAGGCTTCAGGTCCGCCACACCTTTGAGCTTCTCGCCCATATAGGCGAAATCGCCATCCTTGGTCGCGGCATTTACAACCAAATAGAGCGCGGCCTCGCCTTCGAGCCGCGTGGTCATGAAATCGTCCTTGATCCCACCCGCATCGTTCAAGAGCAGCCCATAGCGCTGCATACCTTCCGGCAGGCCGGCAACATCAGCGGGAGTGAGACGCTCCAGCGCCCGCGCCGGGTCAGCCCCGCCGAGGAATGCCTGTCCCATGTGCGAGACATCGAACAGGCCGGCCTTTTCGCGGGTATGAAGATGTTCCTTGAGTATCCCGGCCGGATATTGGACGGGCATAGCATAGCCCGCGAAAGGCACCAGCTTCGCACCCAATTCCTTGTGGAGCGCGTATAGCGGCGTCTGCTTCAATGGTTCGTTCGAGTCGCTCATCCGGTCCTGATAGAGAAAGCCCCGCCCCCGCCGAAGCGGTTGCAAGCACCCCTCTGTCATGGGACCTGAGAGATTTCCCCCGGGCATCTCAAAAAAAGAGCGCCGGGATTACCCCTTCGGTGGGCGTTTGTTACGCCGCTTTCCAGAAGTTCATCACCCGCGCGGTCCTTTTGCCTGAGAGTTTCCGGGGCGGTTGCTCCTTCGGCGCCTCGTTCGAGGTCTCTCCCGCGTGGGGTCGTATGGCTCGCCAGGGGGATAGCGCCTCCCGGCGGACACCCCTGTCGGGAGGCATCATAGGTGGGGGTTATGCCAAGTCAAACCCAAGCCTCAAGCCCCGGAAGTTACTCACATTCTTTCGGGTAGGCCGATGCCCAGCAGGTCCAGCGTCCCGGCCATCACCTCCAGCACCCTGGCGCAGAGACCCAGTCTTTGGCCACGCAGCCCCGTATCGGTTTCGGACAGGATATGATGGGCGGTGTAAAACCGGCTGAAATTCTGCGCCAGCGTGAAGGCATAGTCGCAAAGGATATTCGGCGCCCGTTTTTCTTCTGCAATCCGCATGGCATCGGCCAGCGACAAAAGCTGCAGCACCAGGTCGCGCTCCTCCGGCGAATGGATGGCCGGCGTGCCAATCGCGAAATCCTGTTCGGTGGCCTTGCGCAGGATGGATTGGATGCGCACCGCCGCATACTGAAGATAAGGCCCGGTCTTGCCTTCGAAGCGAGAAAACCGTTCCAAGTCGAAGACGTAATCCGTGGTGCGGTGATTGGAGAGATCGGCAAATTTGATGGTGGCGATGGCGATCTGCTTGGCGATGATCTCGCGTTCCTCGGGCGTATAGTCGCCGCCCAACCCCTGCTCTGCCAGGCGCGACTTGGCTTCAACCACCGCCATGGCGATCAGGTCGTAAAGCTTCATCACCCCACCAGCGCGAGTCTTGAACGGCTTGCCGTCGGCGCCATTCATGGTGCCATAGCCGACATGCTCCAGATGCGCTTTGCCGGCGATACCGGTCTTGGTGGCAGCACGGAACACTTGCTCGAAATGGCCATGCTGGCGATGATCAACCACATAAAGGATGAGGTCGGGATCGTAATCGCTCACCCGCTCGACGATCGTGGCCATGTCTGTCGTGCCGTAGAGCACGCCGCCATCGGATTTGACCAACAGCAACGGCGGCATGGGCTTTTTGTCGTCGTTCCTGGTGATCTCGATCACCAGTGCGCCGTCGCTCACGGTCGTAAGCCCGCGCGCCTTCAGATCTTCGAGCATCGGCGTGATCAAATCATTGACGCTGGCCTCGCCCTTCCAGAGATCGAAATGTACACCCAGGGAATCGAATTCGCGCTCCAGTCCCGCTTCCGATACAGCAACGAAATGTCGCCATAAGGCGCGATAGCCGGGCCTGCCATCCTGCAGTTCGACCGTGGCGCGGCGTGCCTTTTCCAGCCGCGCCGGATCGGCTTTGCACGCGGCGGACGCGGCCGGATATAGCTGCTCCAGATCTTCCATCGTCACCGGCGATTGCTCCGGGTAGGGACCTTTGCAGCCGGCGTCGAAATAAATGGGAGCAATGCCCCGCTCGTCGACTTCGGAGATCAGCTGCCCCATCTGCAGGCCCCAATCGCCCAGGTGGATGTCGCTCACCACGCGCCAGCCATTGGCCCGGTAAAGGCGTTGCAGGCAATCGCCGATGACCGAAGAACGCAGGTGCCCCACATGCATCGGCTTGGCGACATTGGGGCCACCGAAATCGATCAGCGCCGTCTTGCCATTGGGCTCGGATGGAGTGCCGGGCGCCGCGATCCGATCATCGAGGGCGCCATCCGTGAGATCAAGATTGATGAAGCCGGGCCCAGCGATCTCTACCTTGGAGAATTGGGCGTCACTTTTGACGCGCAAGGCGATCCTCTCGGCAATCGCACGCGGATTGGCTTTGGTGATCTTGGCGGCCGCCAGCGCCCCATTGCATTGGAATTGGGCCAGATCGGGCCTGTCAGATACTTGCACCTGGCCGAACCGCCGGTCCAGTCCCTCCGCGGCGAAGGCCTCCTCCACCAGACGCGATAATTCCGCAGCCAGCGAAATCATGGCGCGTAGCGGCCCATTTTCCTGTTGTAGTCCACCTGCGCCGTCGTCATCTGGAAGCCCGCCATCAACTCATATTCGAAAGGCTGGTGGCCATTCTCGACGTGGAGGTCGAAATCATCCGGCGATTCGCTGAAGGTGGCGACCGAAGCCCCTGGAGCGAAATCGAAACCGATTTCCAGGATCCGTTTTTCGATCAAACGGTCGCCCTGGGTCACCGCCACGAAATAGGGAACGCTGTAATGCGCCGCGTCTGCCGAGGGCGCGCGCGTGGCGCGAAAATTCAGCCGCAGCGAGGAGTTCGTTTCGCCCGTCTTCTTGTTGATGCTGCAGTCGGTCGAGGTGCCGACCAGAAACACTCGGTAAGCCTCGTCCGCCAGATCCTGTGGCGCGCCCGAGCGGAACACGGTCAATGCGCTCGTATCGGCCAGAATCACAGCGCTGGGGCAGTTGTTGACCTTGTCGGTGTTGCAGCCTGCGAGCGCAAAAAGGGCTAGGAAGAGAACAGAAACGCGGGAAATGGTCATCAGGCTTAAGGTCCGGATCAGTCTTGACTTTTTTGGGGCCCCGGCCGACTTCTCGGCGTTCATTGCTTTGGGGCGGCGGACTTTACCCACACAGATCGCCTAAGGGAAGCAGCGGGTCAGCAGAGTCATGGCGGTCTATACCGATATCGGCTTCGAGGAGCTTCAGGACATGCTCGCCGGTTATGACATCGGCGCGGCGCTGGTCTTCAAGGGCATCGCTGAGGGGGTGGAGAATTCCAATTTCTACCTTCAAACCGACCGCGGCGCCTTCATTGTCACGCTTTATGAGAAGCGCGTCAGGACAGACGACTTGCCCTTCTTTCTGGGCTTAATGGAGCATTTGGCCGAGAAAGGTGTTTCTTGCCCCCTCCCCGTGCGCTCTCGGGGCGGCGCCCAATCCTTTACGCTCAAGGGCCGTTCGGGAGCAATTTTCACCTTTCTGAATGGCGTCTCGCTGCGAAAGCCGGAAGCCGCGCATTGCGCCGCGGCAGGCCGGGCGTTGGCGGAATTGCATCGCGCAGGGAGCGATTTCGCACTCGGGCGGCCCAATGCTCTCGGACCAGCGGGCTGGCGCGAATTAGCGGACGCCACGCGTGTCCGCGCGGACGCGGTGGAGCGAAATTTGAGCGGATTGATCGGCGGCGCACGCGCCGACTTGACGAGGGACTGGCCCCGCGATCTGCCATCGGGCGTGATTCACGCCGATCTCTTCCCCGACAATGTGCTCTTCATGCAGGAGAAAGTCTCCGGCCTGATCGACTTCTATTTTGCGTGCAACGACATGTACGCCTACGACCTGGCGGTGACCCTGAACAGCTGGTGCTTCGAACCCGACGGCGCTTATAACGTTACCAAGAGCAAGGCGCTGATCGCCGCCTATCAAACGGGGCGATCTCTGACCGCAGCCGAGGTCATTGCCCTTCCCATTTTGATGCGCGGCGCGGCGCTGCGCTTTCTTCTCACCCGGCTTTACGACTGGCTCAACCCCGATCCGAATGCGCTGGTCAGGCCCAAAGACCCCCGCGAATATGCCAAACGCCTCCGCTTTCACCAGAAAGTGAAACAGGCAAGCGAGTATGGGTTGTGACCGGGATCGAAATCTTCACGGACGGCGCATGTTCAGGCAATCCGGGACCCGGCGGCTGGGCTGCGATCCTGAGAAGCGGAGCCCATGAAAGGGAATTGTCGGGCGGTGAAATCTTGACCACCAACAACCGGATGGAATTAATGGCGGTGATCAAAGCGCTGAGGCAAATCAAGCGACCGTCCCATGTGACCATCCACACCGATTCCCGCTACGTCATGGACGGCGCCTCGAAATGGCTCCACGCTTGGAAAGATAAGGGCTGGAAAACCGCCGATAAAAAGCCAGTCAAGAATGAGGATTTGTGGCGGTTGCTGGACCAGGAGATGGTGCGCCACCGGCTCGAATGGCGCTGGGTGGCGGGCCATTCCGGCCATCCGGAGAATGAGCGCGCGGACACGTTGGCGCGGGAAGCCATTCCGCGCCAGCTTTAGTTTGTCGTGGCACGGCAGGACGGAAAATAACTCCGCACTTTTCCTGGCCCATGCTCCATGCACGCCCCCATACCAATAGAAGCTTAGAGCAATGCCATCATATGATCGGCGCTGGATACTTCGAACGCTCCGGGCGCCTCGACGTTGAGTTGCGTGACGACGCCATTGTCCACCACCATGGAATAACGCTGGCTGCGCTTGCCCATGCCGAATCTGGTGGCGTCCAGTTCCAGACCTAGCGCGCGGGTGAAATCGCCATTGCCGTCTGCCAGCATCATCACCTTCTCGCCGGCCTTCTGTTGCTCGCCCCAGGCGCCCATCACGAAGGCGTCGTTGACCGAGACGCAGGCGATTGTGTCGATCCCTTTGGCCCTGAGAGCCTCGGAATGCTGGATGAAGCCCGGCAGATGCTTGGCTGAGCAGGTCGGGGTAAAGGCGCCCGGCAACGCGAACAAGGCCACTTTCTTGCCCGCGAACAATTGATCGGTTGAAACCGGCTTGGGTCCGCCGTCCTTCATTAGCATTAGCGTCGCCGAAGGGACCTTGTCGCCTACTTTGATCATGTCGAAATCTCCGTTTGAGGGTTGAAGCGCATTGCTCAGGAGGAGGTTGCGGCCGTGGCATCATGATGGCGGGCAATGAAGGAAAGCACCTCGGCAGCGGAGAGCGGCGGTGAAAAATAAAAGCCCTGGCCGAATTCGCAGCCCTGCTGCGCCAGCCATGCCGCTTCCTCGGCGCTTTCCACACCCTCGGCGACGACCGAGCGCTTTAAATCATGCACCAGCGTAATGACGGAGTGGAGGACCCGTCCGGCGTCCGACCCGGTCTCATGCTCGGCGTGACGCGCCATCAGGCTCTTGTCGATCTTCACCGTGTCGAACGGCCAGGTGCGGAACTGGCCCAGATTGGAGACGCCGGCACCGAAATCGTCGATCGCCAAGCCCGCACCCAGCTTTCTTAGGCGCGAGAGATGCGCCGTGAAACCAATGTCGGCGGCAGCGGCACTTTCCGTCACTTCGAGGATCAAAGTTCCCGGCGGAATGGCGTTGGCTTTCATGGTGGCCGACAGCAACTCCTCGAAACCTGGATCGCGCAATTGTCTCTTGGAAAGATTGACGCTCACGAACAAGGGCGGCGAGAGCGGGAAATAGCGCTGCCAATGGGAAAGATCGCGCGCTGCATGTTCCAGGGCGAAGCGGCCCAATTCGACGATCAATCCGCTTTCTTCAGAATGGGCGATGAACTCGGACGGCGCGATTAGGCCCTTGGAAGGATGGCGCCAGCGCAGAAGCGCCTCAAACCCCGCCACGAAGCGCCCCGAAAGCCGCATTATGGGCTGATAGAAGATCTCGATTTGGCCTTCGGTCAGCGCCTGTCTGAGATCGGCTTCCAGCGCGACACTGTCCGCGCGCGCTCCCCCTTCCATGCCGGTAGCATAGACCAGCGCACAGGCCCCCCCGCGCGCTTTGGCTGCAGACAGCGCCAATTCGGCGTGACGCAGAAGCGTGTCGGGATCGCCTTCACCCCCAGAAACTCCTACACTGGCAGGCGCGAAAACGCTGCGGCCGTCATAAGGATGGGGCGGGTTGAGAAGCGCCACCAACGCATCGCCTAACGCCTGGGGAGACGCAGTAGCCTGCGCGAATAAAAGCGCGAAACCGTCGCCGCCGACGCGAAAAAGTTGTGCCTCGTTGTCGTAGCGTTCCTTCAGCCGACGCGCCGTATGAAGCAGGATCGTGTCACCGCCGGCATCGCCCAAACTGGCATGCACCGCTTTGAAGCGGTCCAGATCGATTAGCGCCAACTGCGCAGTGCGCAAGCCGCCGCCCAAAGCGGTCATAGCGTCCATCAGGGCCGGGCGCGTGCCAAGTCCCAGGAGTGGATCACGCGCTACCGGCAGCGATTCTTTGCGGTCGGTGATATCGCTCAAAAGGCCCAGGCAGTCTGACGGCACATCCTGGTCGCTGACGATGCTTGCGCGGAGCTCCAGCCACCGCCATTGGCCTTTGGCCCCCTTGGCGCGGAATTCCAGACGGAAAGCCTGGCCGGTTGGCTCGCGAAACAGAACCAAGGCATCGCGATAGACCTCGCGGTCTTCAGGATGAATCCGCGCCAGCCAATCCGAATGGGACAAGGTCATATTCTGCGCTGGCAATCCCAGCATCAGCGCCGCATCCGCGGACAAAGTGAGGAGCTGGGAGCGGAAATCCAAATCGAACACGCCCTGGTGAGCGGCGCCGATCGCGGCCAGGGCAAGATTGGCGAATGGCGCCGCTGGATCGAGCGCCTTTTCAGGTGTCACTTGGGCTTCTAGAAGGCGCGCGGCGTGCGAACCATGCAGGAAAGGCAGGACCGCGATTTCTTCGCTCGCGATCACCGCCAGCGCCAGCAGGATCGCGCCCGCCGCCGCTAAGCCGCCTGTGGTCGCCGGTGCCGTAAGGGTTTCGCCCAAGGCACCCAGGCTGGTCACCGCGGCCGCCACGGCGACCAGCGCAAAGGCGGCTGCGCCGGGCGCGATCACCTGCGCGGCGCGCATACCGCGGCGGCCGCAGATGATCAGATAAAGCGCGATCGCGGCACTGCCAGGAACGATCACGATATCGACAATAAGCGTAGCGCCGGGTACGCCCAGATAGGCCAAGACGCCCAGGCCGCACAAAATGTAGAGCGCGAAGCGGAAATGCTGGCGATAGCGCGGCAGCACTTCGCGCACCGGGACGATAGAATCGGCCAGCTTGGCGCCTGCGGCCAAAGCCAACGAGATCAAGAAGGCGGATAGCCCATAAGGTCCGCCGATTGAGGTGGCGAGGCTGGCATCGAACATGCCAGTGCCAGCCAGCCAGCTCCACAACAACATGAATAGAGTGAGCGCTACCCAACGCGGCGCGGAATGACCGATGAGGATGGCGAGGCCGGCTGTGATTAAGGCCGCAGCCGCGATCAATGATCCCACCGCGGTGACGAACACGGCAAGCTGGCGGTTATGGGAGGCGAGCGCCGGCTCAGTCCACGCCTGCAAGGAAGGCGGCGCGGCCCCGTATCCCACACGCAATGCGATGCCCACTTGGGTGACCGGCGGGATGATCACCCGCCAGGCGTGCGCGCCATAAGCTCTGGCAGGCTCGACCACTACGCCGGAATCCGAAGTCGCCACCGCCAAAATTGCGGGCCGCGCGTGATGGGGAAAGAAATGGAGAGCCATGCCAGGCGGCTGGCCCGCCAGAAGAACACGGATGGCGGGGCGCACGGAATTGTTGGTGACCGCCACCATGTACCATACAGAGCCGTCAGCTTCGGGACCGCCCGGAGCATGATAAGGTGTCAAGTTCGGCTTGAGATTGATCGCATTGTCATTCGATCCGAAATCCACCGCACCTGACGGCACGACTGCCCATGCCGCACCGAACCCCACGACAAGCAGGCCGATCAGCGCGAGAAAAAGCGATTTATGCATGACCCTTCTTCGGCAGCGAGACAGTTTTGACCGGCTAACCTAGCCGCGCGGCATTCTTCAAGAAAGCTTCTTCTTCCAGAAGGGCGAACAGGGCGTGGTCCCTCCACTCGCCGTTTATCAAGAGGTATCTTTTCGCCAGCCCCTCTTCCCGAAAACCCGCCTTAGTAAGGAGGCTGCGCGATGCTTCATTTTCGGGCAAGCAAGCCGCCTCGATGCGGTGCAGCCCCAGTGTGCCGAAGACAAAAGGGATCAGGGCCCTGATCGCATCGGTCATGTGACCCTGGCGCGCGAACCGGGCGCCGATCCAATAGCCCAGCGCACAACATTGCGTGACGCCCCGGCGTACATTGGAGAGCGTGCAGCCGCCGATCAGTGCGTCGTCGCTCACGCGGAACACGAAGAAAACATACGCAGAATCTAATCTCGTTTCCTTGTGATAGCGCTTGATACGGCGGCGGAATGCGCCCTTCGTCAATTCGTCGTCAGCCCAGACCGGCTCCCATTTGGATAGGAATTCGCGGCTTTCGCCGCGAAGCCTGGCCCAGTTCGCATAATCACCGATGCGCGGATAGCGAAGATATACATCTTGCCCGCGAATGACCGGCTGCTGCCCACCAGGAAATGTGAGGCCCCGCATGAAGGCCATCGGCCGCGAGTGCATCATGGCACTCATCTTGCCGGGGCCTGGCCTCTTCATTCCGCGGCTTCAGGGGCCCGCGCAAACCGGGCGGCGAAGATGTCATGGCGTTCAAGCTTCCTGACCGGCCCGACCGCGGCAATCGAAGGGCTCGCCATCACGCGCGCGGCATAGCGTTTCACAGCCGCGGCATCCACCTTGTCAATCTGGGCGACGATCTCGGGAATGCTTTGCACCCGGCCGAAAGTGAAGATCTGTCCCGCGATCTGTTCGGTACGGCTGCCGGGCCGTTCCAGCCCCATCAACAGCCCCGACTTCAACTGGGCCTTGGCGCGGGACAATTCCGCATCCGTCACGGTGCGGGAAAGTCCTTCCAACTCGCCGGCAATCACAGCTGAGATCTGGGCCGCCTCGTCTTCACCGGTGCCTACATAGATGCCGGTGAAGCCGCCGTCCTGGAAATTGTTGGTGAAGGCGTAAATAGAGTAGCAGAGGCCGCGCTTCTCGCGAACCTCCTGGAACAGGCGCGATGACATACCGCCGCCAAGCACGACGGCGTGAAGTTGCGAGACATAAAAATCCTCGTCATTCGCGGCCACGCCCGGAAAAGCATAGGCTATGTGCGCCTGTTCGAGTTCTTCCTCTACCCGCATTTCGCCACCGGCGTAATGAGCGGCCGCGCTCACTGGCGGCAAGCCGCTCTGCAGCCCGGCGAATTTCTCTTCCGCAACGCGGACCACTTCGTCGTGAGAAACCGCGCCGGAACACACGAGCGTCATGGCTCCGGCACGATAGCGCCGCGCACTGTAATCGCGCAGCGCCGCGGGCGTGAAGGACGTCACGGTCTTTTCGTCGCCCAGGATCGGCCAGCCCAAGGGTTGGTTCCGATAAATGACATTCTGAAGGTGGTCGAAGATGATGTCGTCGGGCGTATCGCGGGCCTGTCCCAATTCCTGCAGCACCACCTGGCGCTCGCGCTCCAATTCGCTCGCTTCGTAGGTAGGGCGAACCAGAATATCGGCGATGATATCCAGCGCCAGATTCACATCGTTCTTCAACACGCGCGCATGAAAGGCGGTTTGTTCGCGGCTTGTATAGGCGTTGAGGTAGCCGCCCACCGATTCGATTTCCTCGGCGATCTGGCGCGCGTCGCGGCTGGTCGTGCCCTTGAACGCCATGTGCTCCAGCATATGGGAAATGCCCATTTCACTGGGCAACTCGTCACGGCTGCCGGTCCCGACCCAAATTCCCAAGGCGGCGCTTTCC
The DNA here is from genome assembly GCA_035262545.1 of Rhizomicrobium sp. Classification (GTDB taxonomy): domain Bacteria; phylum Pseudomonadota; class Alphaproteobacteria; order Micropepsales; family Micropepsaceae; genus Rhizomicrobium. Next base: position 23,622 of record DATFSP010000234.1, read on the forward strand.
AGGGTGGCCATCGGATCGGTGATGATCGTCAAGTCGTTGGAAAGATTAGATATTTCTAGGTTCATGCTGTAAGTCTAGAAGAGATGAACTGGCGAATCAAAGAAAGCTTGTTGGGCAAGACATCGAGTTTTTCGGGCAGCGCCAGGAGCCGCTCTAGCCGCTCCGGCAAGACCGGCGGCGCACCCGTGGCGTCTGTCACGGCATTGGCGAATTTGGCGGGATGGGCAGTCGCCAAGACCACGACCGGCTCTTCCGGGAAACCTAGTTTGCGCGACGCCGAGATTGCCACTGCCGTGTGGGGATCGACGATCCGGTTCTGCACGCCGGCCACAGCATTGATGGTCGCCAAGGTCTCTTCATCATCGCTCGATTTGGCGTCATAGCGTTCTCGGAGCGACGCAAGAACAGGTGGCGGCAACTCCAGCCGCCGTACGCGGGCGAAATCCTCCATCGCCGCGCGGGTCCAATCGCTGTCCCTTCCCGAGGCCTCGAACAAGGCGCGCTCGAAATTGGAGGCGACTTGGATATCCATCGACGGGCTCAGCGTGTGGTGCGCCTCGCCCGCGGCGTAAACGCCATCGTTCAACGCCCTCGCCATGATGTCGTTTGCGTTGGTCGCGATCACCAGCTTGCGGGCGGAGAGCCCCATGCGGCCGGCCGCTTCGCCCGCGAAAATATCGCCGAAATTGCCGGTGGGTACTACGAAGATGGGAGGCTGGCCGAGTTGCGAGCTCGCGGTGAAGTAATAGACACTTTGCGCGGCGATCCGCACAAAATTTATCGAATTGACGGCAGTGAGTCCGACCTCGGCGGCGAATTCCTTTTCAGCGAATAGGCCCTTCACGATGCTCTGGGCATCGTCGAAGCTGCCCTCTAGCGCAATGTTATGGACATTGGTGAAACCGCCCGTGGTCATCTGACGGCGCTGAATTTCGCTCACACGATCTTTGGGGTGCAGCACAAACACATCGACGTTGGGAAGCCCGCCCAGCGCCGCGATCGCTGCCGATCCCGTGTCGCCCGAGGTCGCCGCTACGACGGTGGCACGACCGCCCCGGCGCTTGAGCGCGCGGGCAAACAGCCGCCCCAATATTTGAAGGGCGATATCCTTGAAAGCAAAA
>DATFSP010000235.1:0-24407 GCA_035262545.1 Rhizomicrobium sp.
AACGGCCCTCGATGACCGCCTTGCCGATGATATGCCCGTCCATCGCCGCCAGCACCTGCTGGCGCGTAGCATCCGGTCCCAGATTCAGTTTGGTGTCCAGCGCATAAAGTTCGATCGTATAATGGTGATAGACGTTGCGTGCGCCAGGCCCCATGAAGCCGGGATGACCGCCCAGATTGTTGGGCTGGATTGTGCCGTCGGGAAGCGTGGGCTCGGTCGGCACACCTTCGGGAAGCGAATGCACGCTGGCGGGGATATTGAACGCAATCCAATGCAGAACATCGTCCACCCCCTTACGCGGCGCGACGTCGGGATCATGCATGATCAAAGTGAAGCTTTGAGTTCCCGCCGGCGTGTTCTCCCAGGCAAGCGCGGGAGACACCGGCGACGGCGAGGCCTGAGTGAATTTATCGGGAATGACGCCCCCATCGGTGAAGGAAGAACTGGTCAAGATCATGGGCATGGTCGGTGGCGGGTTCTGGGCATTGGCAACAGCGCCCGCTCCGATCAAAAGGGCCGTGCATAAAAGCGTGGCTTGAATTGTCCGCATTGTCCCCTCTCATTTTGCGCCCCCGCCTGCCGGGGGCTCCCGAAAAACGCAACATCTTCCCTGCAGAGCGGCAAACCATCAAGGGATGCGGCGATAGGGTTACGGCAAATCGACAGTCAATTGGCGTGGTGCTGGCTGCGCAATTCGGCGCGCGCCGCCTCCATCTCGCGCGCAAAGCCGGGATCCTGCATGAGCTTGACCGCCACGATGGCACCCAACTCCTGCCCGGCAACAATGTCGCTGCGGAAGTGGAAGCCGCAAACAAGCCTGTTTTCGGCATAGTCCTTTGCGCGGGCCAAAATGGCTTGGGCCATTTCGGGCATCAGCGTCGCCAGCACCACTCCCATGGAAAATGCCAGAGTCGAATGACCGCTGGGATAGGATGTCTTGGCGGGACCCGGACCGTGCGTGGCACAAGTTTCAATGCTGGGATCCACGATCCAGGGCCGGTCGCGGTGGAAATAGGATTTCGCGGCCTTGGCATCGGCCGCTTCTTCCGAAACGACATCGTCGAGCAATTTGCTGGTCACGGGCAGCGCCGTCAGATCGAAGGCCAGGACGCCGTTGAAAAGATCGGGTCGCTCGTCCTTATCATCGCGCCTGGCGGCGGCCAGCATGTCCGGCGTAGCGCGCTGAGCGATCGCGTGAAGTTCGGCAACTTCTGCTTTGGCCAAAGGTGAGTTCGCGGCAGGTGGCGGTGGCAGGATAAGCGCGGGATCGAGCCTACCGCGACCGTCGAGGGCCGCATCCGCCACCCCGCAGGCCGAGAATAGAAACAAAAGAGTAAAAAGCGCGCGTTTCATGCTATTCCTTCCATCGTGCTGCCTATCCGCAGGGCGACAAAGGCTATACGAAAAATCAATTTAACTTGCCACACGGCTGATTTTGAACACTTGCCATGGCAGGCCAACGCCCCGAACATGGGCCCATGAAAATATTGGTGATTGAAGACGATCCGGAGACAGCCGACCATATCGGCCATGCGTTGCGAGCGCAGGGTCATGACGTGGATGAAAGCCGCGCCGGGCCTGACGGTCTTGCGAAGGCGCGCTGCGGCGAGCACGCCGCGCTGATCGTGGACCGCATGCTCCCCGGAATGGACGGGCTCAGTCTGGTAAAGCAACTGCGCCGCGAGGGCAGTCAGACGCCGGTCCTGTTTCTCACTACCATGAGCGGTATCGACGACCGCGTGGCCGGGCTTGAAGGCGGTGGCGACGATTATCTCACCAAGCCCTTCGCACTGGCTGAATTGGTAGCGCGTGTCAACGCGATCACCAGGCGTGGGGATCAACGCCAGACCATGCTGCGCACGGCCGATCTGGAAATGGATCTGATCCGGCGCGAAGTGCGCCGCGCCGGCAAGTTGGTCGATTTGCAACCCCAGGAGTTCAAGCTTCTGGAATATATGTTGCGCAATGCGGGGCGCGTGGTCACCCGCAGCATGTTGCTGGAGAATGTGTGGGATCTTCATTTCGATCCCCGCACCAATATCGTGGAAACACATATGAGCAGGCTGCGCAGCAAGATGGATCGCGGCCATGCCTCCGAATTGATCCACACTATTCGCGGCACGGGCTATATCTTACGTGCGGATTAGGGCCTTCCATAGCGAAGGCTTCCGCATCGCGGCAATCTTCGTCGCCATTTTCGCCATTTCCGCTGCTGCCCTTACCATTATCACCATTTTGATCGTGAATGAGGAATTCCAGGACCAGATCGTGCAATTCGCCAATGCCGATATCGCCGCGGTCAAGGACGGCTACAGCACCAATGGCGAATCCGAAGCCAAGGAAGTAATCGAGCAGCGCATGAGCGCACCTGCCGGTTCCGATTTCTTTCTTCTGGAACGGGGGCGTCTGCCTCTTGCCGGCAACCTCAACCCAATGCCGCCGAGGGCCGGAATTTTCACTTTGCCAGACCCTGCCAAAAGGTCCGGACACCAGCTTTTGGGCGTGGGCAGTTTTCTGACTCCGGACCTTTACGTCTTTTCCGGCAGCGACCTCTATGGCGCGCGGGTTACACAACGCCGAATTCTGATCACCTTATCGTGGGTATTTGCCGGAGCGCTGATATTGGCGCTCGGGGGCGGCCTGCTGGTGAGCCGGCGCTCCTTGCGCCGCACCGAAGTCATCGTCAAGAGCTGCCGTGCCATAATGGCGGGCAATCTCAGCACGCGCATTCCCTTGCGCGGCACGCGGGACGAGTTCGACCGCTTGTCCGAAACCATCAATGACATGCTGGATCGCATCGCTGCCCTGATGAACAATGTGACTCAGGTCACCAACGACATTGCTCATGATTTGCGCACACCGGTGACGCATTTGCGCCACCGCCTTGAGCGGGCGCGCGAACGCGCTGTCACCACCGAGGATTACGATAAGGCCTTGGAAGCGGCCATCGGCGCGTCCGACGATATTCTGGCCTTGTTTGCGGCCCTGCTGCGCATCGCCCAGATCGAAGCCGGCGCGCGCCGCGCGGCTTTCGCACCAGTTGAGCTGGCCGCCCTTCTCACGCATTTACGCGAATTGTTCGGGCCAGTTGCCGAGGATACCGGGCATCAACTGATCTTTGCGCTGGAGGGACCACTTCATATCTCGGGCGACAAGGAATTGCTCACGCAGCTCTTCTCCAACTTGATCGAGAACGCGATCATCCATACGCCCCCGGGCACGCGTGTGTCGGTCACGCTCCGGCATGAGGGTGTGGATGCGATGGTCAGCGTAAGCGACAACGGGCCCGGCGTCCCCAAGGAAGAACATCAAAAATTGTTCCAGCGATTTTACCGCTGCGAGGCTAGCCGTACCCGTCCGGGCTATGGGCTGGGCCTTGCCCTTGTGTCGGCCATCGCGGATTTGCACGCCGCGCGGCTAAAGATGAAAAGTGTCGCGCCACACGGATTCTCGATCGCGTTGTTTCTTCCCTTGGCACGGTCCTGACGGTTCAACCCTGGCGCTGCGGCTGTATTTGGCCATCACCTCTCCTCAGGGGAAAAACGCCTCAAGCCAACGTTTCAGCTCCGGAAATAGGACGCGGCCGGGCCGGTCAGGAGTGGAAATGGGCGATACCGGCTGCCGCATGGAGTATGGCCGCGAAGGATGCCTTCCAATGCTGCGCTGCTTTCAAACTGGCGCTCAGCCGCGGCGCGATGGGGCGGCAGGAAAAAAGCTCGGTATCCGCACGGACGTCCTCTGCGCTCGCCGCCAATGCCAGCTTGGTGAATACCGAAGCGGGGAGCAGGATCAGACTGCGCATGGCAATTATGCGGGCAAGCGGTTCTCCGCGGGAACGCATAATCAAGACATACGTTGCGAAGCCGCGCATTTGCTTTCCGCATGCTTCGCATCATTTGTTAGGAATCCCAGGCCGGGGGTGCATCCATGGCATTCGAGCGGGCGCGCAAACAAATGGTCATTAACCAGCTCGCGCGCCGCGGCCTGCGCGACGCTAGGGTGCTTGATGCGATGGGCAGCGTCCCGCGCGAAGCCTTTGTCGGCGCGGAGCTTGAAGAACTCGCCTATCAGGACAATCCGCTCCCGATCGGCGAAGGCCAGACCATTTCCCAGCCTTATATCGTGGCGGCGATGACCGAAGCCGCAAAATTGCTGCCCGCGGATCGCGTGCTTGAAGTGGGCGCAGGTTCGGGCTATGGCGCAGCAATCTTGAGCCGGGTGGCCGGCCAGATTTTCTCCGTCGAACGCCATGACTGCCTGACAGTGGCAGCCCGCAAGCGCTGCCAGGCTTTGGGTTATGACAATATCACCTTCAAAACCGCCGACGGCAGCGTGGGCTGGCCCGAAGAGGCACCGTTCGATGCGATCCTGGTGGCAGCCGGAGTCCTTCTGCCTCCTGAAGCGTTAAAACGGCAATTGACGAACGGCGGGCGATTAATCGTTCCGGTCGGCGATGCGAGCGAGCAGCGGCTGTTGCGCATCCGCCGGCAGGGCGAACAGGAATTCCAGCAAGACGATCTGGGCGGGGTCCGTTTTGTACCCTTGATCGGCGCGGAGGGTTGGCCTGAATGAGAGACTGCTTCGACGTCAATCCAGGCTCGCAAACAAGCCGGCCAGGAGCCGACCGCGTTCTGCAAGACTTTCCACCACGATATGTTCTTCGAGGGTGTGAAGCGCATCGCCCCGCGGACCCAGGCCGTCCAAAGTAGGGACCCCCAGGGCGCCGGTAAAATTGCCATCCGAGCCGCCCCCCGAAGCCTCGCCAGCGAGGTCGAAGCCCAGATCGGCGGCGATACGCGATGCTTTCTCGAAAAGCGCGCGATCATGGCTGGCGGCGTGCCAGAATGGCCGCACAACGCCCGGTACCACTTCTACTTCCGTCCCAGGAGCGGTTGGGCGCAGGCCCTGAAGAGTGCGGCGGCCCCGTTCGAGCGCCGTTTCGCTGGTCGAGACGGACAGCAACTCGGCCTCGCATTGCCGGGCCACGCAATTGACCCATTGGCCGCCGTGGATGACCCCTGTTGAAAAGGTGCAGTCGGGTTCGCTCAACCGGTCGATTGCGATCACCTGATGCGCCATTTCTTGAATGGCGGAACGGCCTTCATTGAGGCGCAATCCCGCGTGACTGGGCCGTCCCCGCGTCACCAGCTTGTAGCGGGCCACAGCATGGCGGCCCACCACAACTGCGCCACTTCTGCGTGCTGGCTCGGGAATTAGCACATAGCGATGGCGCGATGCTTCCGCCTCGATCAGCGGCCTGGTCGAGGGACTTCCCACTTCTTCGTCGGAGTTGAACAGCATCGTGACCGGCAAAGACGTGCCGATGCCCGCCTGACCAAGCGCATTGATCGCGGCCAACGCGATTACGATGCCCCCCTTCATGTCCAGAATTCCGGGGCCGTAGCAAAGACCATCAGCGCGCCGCCATGGCAGTTCGTGCAACGTGCCCAGGGGGTGCACGGTGTCGAGATGACCAATAACCAGGATTCCGCTGTCGCCATGTGTGGGTTGGACGAAGCGGGCGCGCACACAATCGCCAAAACCGCCCAGCCCGGCGATCCGCTCCACCGAAGCACCCATTGCCGCCATCTCGGCCGCTGCCAGGGCCGCCATCCGGCTGACGGCAGCGGCGTCATAGCTGGGACTCTCGCATTCCACAAATCGCCGCAGCGCGGCCAGCATCGCGTTGGTATCGAAAGGAAGTGCGCGGAAATCGGGCATCTTGGCGGGACGAGAACGCAAATGAGTGTAGAAGGGACGTCCTTAGGGCGTCAACAAAGCCCCGCTCTCATTGACTTCCGTCCCTTCCGGCAGGAATCTAGGGCAGCACTCTAAGTAATTCCAAATTCGCAGAAATTCCTACGGGGAGGTTCAGCATGGAACGGGGTGTCAATCGCCGATCGTTGCTCGCAAAAACCGGAATTGGCGCCAGCGTGCTGGCGCTCGGGCCGCTGGCGGCATCCCTCGCCAGTGGGGCGGCCTCGCCAAACGACGAAAAATTCGACTTCGATACACCCTATAGCCGCATCGGCTGGGATGACGAGAAATGGGATGGCGCCATACGCACCGAGCATGTGGATCATCTCATCGCAGGGATGAGCATCTCGGATATGGATTTCAAATGCGCGCCGGTGATCACGGCCGCGCTGGCCCGCCGGGTGCGCCATGAGAATTGGGGTGAGACCGACATGAATTCCGCCGGTCCCATGGCGTTCAAGCGCGGCATCATCGAATGGAACAAGCGCCGCTACGGCATCGATCAGATCACGCTAGACAATCTGGAGATCACAACCGGGGTCCATCCGGGCCTTCAGGCGGCCATGCGCGCCTTCACCAGACCCGGGGACAGGGTGCTGTTGGCGGCCCCCATCTATAACGGCTTTTATAGCGACATCGGCTATTGCAAGGCAGTTCCAGAAGAAAGCCCGATGAAATTCGTCAATGGGCGCTACGAAATCGATTGGGAAGATCTTGAGCGCCGCATGACGCCGCAGGTCAAAGTATCGATTCTATGCAATCCGCAAAATCCTGTAGGGCGGGTCTGGTCGCGGGAAGAGCTCACCCGTTACGGCGAGCTCTGTCTCAAACACAATATTGTAGTGCTGGCGGACGAAATATTCTGCGACATCCTGGCTAAGGACAGTGCGTATGTGCCGTTCAGCACGCTGGAGAACAAGGCAATCGTCAACAACAGCGTCACGTTCAAATCGACCAGCAAATCCTTTTCGCTTGCGTGTATGAAATGCGCATGGTTCTTCTCAACCAATCCCGATCTGTTCCGGGCGGCGGCCGACGAAAATCATGCCTATCTCAACACGCTGGGCATGATCGCGTCACAGGCGGCCTACGCCGGAGGCGAGGAATGGATGCGCCAATGCGTGGACTATTTGGATGGCAACCAGGCTTTCGCCCATGACTATATCCGGACCAATATTCCCATGATCAAGGTGGGAAAAAAGCCCGAGGGCACCTACCTGACCTGGATCGACATTTCCTCGGTCGCGGAAAAGATAGGCGCCAAGGAGGCCGCGGAAGAGGCCAACCGGGCATCGGGCGGCGGCAAGGACCCGCGCAAGGTCACACCCGAGCAAGTGGTACAGCACTGGTTCGCGAAGAACGCCTTCGTCCATATGTATCCGGGGAGCATGTATGGATTGGGCGGCCAGAATCACATGCGGGTCAATTTCGCCACTTCGCGCAAAACCCTGAAAGCGGCACTGGACAGCTTGGCAGGCGCGCTGAAGAAAATATCCGCATAAATCTATTGCGGGCCGATCATCGCGGGATATAACCGGCATTGCCCTTGGATGCGGCGGCGGACCGGGCACGTTCGCGCGCCGCGCTGAAACAGGAGTAGCGGAATGTCGGCCGCCCCAAATACGCGAAATTTGGATCATTACTGGATGCCGTTCACAGCGAACCGGCAATTCAAGAAAGCGCCGCGCATCCTCGAGAGCGCGCAGGGCATGTACTATCGTGACACCGACAGAAATCAGATTCTGGACGGCGCGGCTGGCCTATGGTGCGTCAATGCGGGGCACGGCCGGCCAGAGATCACTGAGGCCGTGGCGCGCCAGCTTGAGAAGTTGGACTATTCCCCGGCATTCCAAATGGGGCATACGGGCGCATTCGAATTCGCCGAACGGCTGGCGGCGATCGCGCCAGGCGGACCCAAGGCCCAGTTGGACCGGCTGTTTTTTGCCAATTCCGGTTCCGAAGCGGTGGATACCGCGCTCAAAATCGCGCTCGCCTATCAGCGGGCCATCGGCCAGGGCACTCGCACCCGACTGATCGGACGCGAACGTGGCTATCACGGCGTGGGCTTCGGCGGAATTTCGGTGGGCGGCTTAGTCAACAACCGACGGATGTTTCCCCTTTTGCCGGGCGCTGAGCATCTGCGTCACACTCATGATCCGGCGCGCAATCTCTTCTCTCGTGGCCTGCCCGCGCATGGCGCCGAGCTTGCCGACGATCTGGAACGTCTGGTGGCGCTGCACGGAGCGGAAACCATCGCCGCTGTGATCGTCGAGCCCGTCGCGGGTTCGACCGGCGTGCTTCTTCCGCCCAAGGGTTATCTGGAAAGATTGCACGCCATTGCCAAAAAACACGGCATTCTTTTGATCTTCGACGAAGTGATCACCGGCTTTGGCAGGCTGGGTGCGCCGTTCGCGGTCGATTATTTCGGCGTGGTGCCCGATCTGGTCACTGCCGCCAAAGGGCTCACCAATGGAGCAATCCCCATGGGCGCAGTCTTTGTCAGCCGCACCGTGCATGATGCGCTGATGCAGGGACCGCCAGACCAGATCGAGCTGTTCCATGGCTATACTTATTCGGGCCATCCGGCTGCTTGCGCGGCGGGTCTCGCAACCCTGGATATCTACAAACGGGAAAATCTGCTCAGCCGGGGCGCCAAGCTCGCACCGGACTGGGAAGCCTTGATGTACGGCCTGAAAGGCCTGCCGCATGTCGCGGACATCCGCACCCTGGGTTTGGTGACCGGCATTGAACTTGAGCCACGCCCCGGCGCACCGGGCGCTCGCGGCTATGAAGCTTATCTCAAATGCTTCCATGACGGGCTCCTGATCCGGGTCACGGGTGACATCATCGCGCTGTCCCCGCCGCTGATCCTGGAACGCCAGCACATGGAAACCATGGCTGGCAAATTGGCCAATGCGCTGCGCCAGATCGCCTAATGTGCGCGTGTTGGAGAAATGCGGTTCTTCCGGCATGGCGATCTGGGCCGCACCGGAGCCTTCCGACGGCCGCAAATTTTTCCTGCCATCGGAGGGATTCTATCAGCGCCCCTTGTAAGCATGGAACTATCTGAACTTATCTGCGATCAATGCGGCACGGGGCAATCGGATTAATTCTCCATCATAGGTTGCATCTTTTGTATTGCCCGGATAGTTCCGTCACCGAAGGGCACGAACCCGATCTCGAATATCGACCCGAAAAAACCGATAGTTTTGATCGAAGAATCCGCGCGCCAGGCGGGCGGTAAACTCTCGTATGGAATCTATGGGCCATTTTCGCAAAGCTGGCCCCGCCCGCAACTCAGCCCGTGACGCCGTACGTGCCCTTGAATCAAGCATCGTTGGGTCGTTGTATAGGGGGGATATGGACAAGCCCTCGCAATAGGCCCTATTCTGGTGGCGGCGCCGTGTATTGGCGTTGCCTGCTGGGGTTGTGTCGTGCCAAAGGCCAATTCGCATTCGATTGACAAAGCGATCGGCGGACGCCTGAAATTGTATCGCCAACGGGCCAACCTTTCCCAAACCGCTTTGGGCAGGCACCTGGGTGTCTCGTTTCAACAGGTGCAGAAGTACGAGAACGGCACCAACCGAATCTCGGCGGCGTCACTGATGAAGATCGCCCGCTTCCTTAATATCTCGATAGCCGATCTGCTTGCATCGAACGGCAAGCAGGGCGGAAAGAGCTCGGCAGTCGCACGTAGCGACGTCGCGCGTTTTGCCAGAACTTCGGAAGGACGAAGCCTGATCCACGGCTTCCTGGCGATCGAGGACCCTCACCTGCGCCGGCACATTGTTGGGCTGGTCAAAGCGTTGGGCCAGCGCGCCGGCTAAAGGAATCTCCCGACATTGCGCCCGCCGGTTGCATATTTCCGGAGAGGTGCCAAAACAAGTCCACAGCATTTCATCGGGGAAGGAATGCCCAACGCCGCGATCATCATGCCCATCGCTTTCGGCGCTTTTCTGGCAACGATGGCAGGAGGGCTATTCGCACTATCATTGCGCGACCGCCTTCACCTCGTACTGGGCTTCAGTGCCGGAGCGGTGATCGCCGTGGCGTTCTTCGATCTTCTGCCGGAAGCGATGGAAACGGGCGGTGCGTGGGGCCCACGCGCCATCCTGTCTTTAAGTGCGCTGGGATTTTTTGTGTACACCTTGGTGGATCGGCTAGTCCTGTTGCACAGTCATGACGGCGACCCCGAGGGCGACGCGGCCCGCGGTTGGATTGGCGCCGGCAGCTTCTCCGCTCATAGCGTGCTGGACGGCTTTGCCATTGGTGTCGCCTTTCAGGCCGGCTATGCCGTGGGTGTGACCGTGGCCATCGCTGTGTTGGTGCATGATTTCTCCGATGGCCTCAATACGGTCAACGTCGTGATCACAAGCGGCGGGAAAAGGAAAATGGCATTGCGCTGGCTGATGCTGGATGCTGTCGCGCCAGTTATTGGCGCGGGCATCAGCCTTTTCTTCATCTTCCCACGAAACATCCTTTCACTGGCCTTGGCGCTGTTTGCCGGATTTTTCCTTTATATTGGGGCGAGCGACCTTCTGCCGGAAAGCCATCACGCGCATCCGCGCCTTTTCACCACCATCGCCACGCTTCTGGGCGCGGCTACCCTCTTCGCCGCCATCCGGATCATGGGCTGAATCCTAAGTAAGCCGTTCAATTCCCGGATAGCGAAACCGCGCATCCAGCATGTCCGGCCGCGGCAGATAGGCACGCATCATCAACGCGAACGAACCGGAGGGCGCTGGTAGCCAGTTGGCGACGAGATGCTCGGGCTGTTCCTTCTGGATCATAATATCGAGGCCGCCATCTTCATTGCGATGAAGATCGGGGCTGAGGCTGCCCAGGGCGTAACGGTGAAGGGCATTGTCGGAATAATAAAGGCCTCCATCGGGCATCACCTCGTAGATCGAAAGGGACCAAAATCCGTCAACCGGCGGCGCGCCAGGAACGAAACGAAGCCGGTAACGGTGGCGCTCATCCAGCGCCCGGCCATCGGCGTCCACGAACGCCAGAGCATAGACTGACTCTGCGGGAATGTTGGCGGCCATGCCCTGGATGGCAATGACGGCACGCGTTTCGTAATCAGTGCCGAAATTTCCCACCGAATTCCGCGAATACTGCCAACCGAAGACGGCGGGTCCGATATCCCTGGCGCGGGCGATCAAGTGCTTTCTGGCGGCTGCAAAATCGGTCGACCACCAATGGCGCTGTTCCGGCGTCAGCGACGTAATGCGGGGGCCGACACCGACCGCCGACAGTTCGCGCAACAGCGGCATATCGGCTTCGGGGGGCGGGTCATCCCGGAGCACCTGATTGAGCACCGCGACGAAATTCTCCGCGTCACCAGCGACGGGACGTATCAAATCCGGCCGCGATGGCGTGGGGCCCGAGAGGATCAACCTGTCCTGAAGCCGGTGAACTTCGGCGTAGTCCGGAGGACCATCCGCCAGGATGCGGGCCAGGATTGTGATATGGTTGCCGGGTGCGTGTATCAGCCGGCTCCCGGCCGGCTCCACTGGACGCCCGGGACCGGCGATCAGGTACGACCCGCCCCCACCGCCCGTAGCGCGCGTGCCGATATAGGTGAAATTGTTGGTATACGCATCCATCAAGGCGACGGAATAATAACGCCGACCGAATGACGGCACCGCAAGAGCCACCGGGCCTTGGGAGAGGTCGACCACCGCGCTGGAGTAAAGCGTGTCGTGGTTTGGTGTGGTTACCAAGCGGTGGCGGTGATCGGACAGGATCCGGCGATGGGCGAAGCTGTTGACGGCGATTCTCCGCCGATTGCCGGGATCGTAACTGAAATCATAGGCCAGCCTGGCCATCTCGAAGGCCGGCATGCCGTATTCCACGGCCCGAGCGATCAACTTCGAGATGTCGGGCATGACGTCAAGACGCTGCCGCGTATTTTGCGGTGATGGCCTTGCGGTTCAGCTTGAGATTGGGACGCAACATCCCATTCTGGGCAGAGAATGGCTCCTCGGCGAACAAGACTTCGCCGATCCGGATTTTGCGACCTGTCATCAAGTCTTCCACATATTTGCGGATGCGCGCGGCGACGCCGTCTGAGCGGTCCGGACCCGGGACGACCACGCAGGTCAAATGCGACACGCCCTGCCTTTGAAAAATCACCGATTGGGCAACGTCGACACAAGCATTGATTTCGCCTTCCAGAACCTCCGGATGAATTTTGTAACCGCCCGGGGTGATGATGAGCTCCTTCTTGCGGCCCAGAAGATTGAGGAAGCCATCTGCATCGAATTGCCCGATATCACCGGTGGCGAGCCGCGCCGCGCCGATGAAGGTATTTTCGTTCTCGCCAGGCGCACATTGAAAATATCTGCGGCTGAGAAACTTCTCGCGGTGGATGATGATTTCGCCATCGTCCTCGAACGACATGGTGACACCGCGGAGCGGTTTTCCAACCGAGCCGTACTTCCTCGAAAAGGGCGGCCGGTAGGTGAGCGAGCCCGCCTCCACCATCCCGTAGGATTCGCTGAGCGGCAGTTGCAGACTATCGAAGAAATAAATGGTGTTGCGATTGAGGGGCGCCATTCCCGAAATCAGAAGTCGCATCCTTGGGCCGAAAATTCCCCACACGTCCTTGAACAGGTGCCGGGCGATCCTTTGGCGCAGCGACAGTTCGGGCAGCCACGGGATCAGCCGAGCCGCAAGCCGTTTCCACCCGCTCCTGAGCGCCGCCGAAAAGCGGGTGTGGATGAGCTGATAGAGAACCGGAGGCGCAATCAAGATGGTAGGCTGGAGGACCTTCATCGCCGGATAGAGATGGGTGTAATCGGTCACCGCGATGTCCACATCGTACCAGATGGCAGCGTAATACATCATGCGTTGCTGGAAATTGGACATGGGCAGGAACAGGAGCAGGCGGTCCCGATGGGAGACACCGATCGCCTCTACGACCGGCGGAAGCGTCGATTCCGCGCCGCTCCTGCTGATCAACAGTCCTTTGAGCCCGCCGGCCGAGCCGGACGAAAATGCCAGGCAAAGATCATCTGCCTCGTCGCTGCCGTAGGGAGTCCGGTCCAGAGCGCGAACGTTTTGATTCTCCTCGCCAAGGAAGGCGACGTAGCGGTCGTTCCGGTCGAAGCAATGCGATGCGTTCTTGGAAAGCAGCAGGAGGGCAAGACTGTATTTTTCGACCAGTTCGGGATTGAGGAAGCCGGCGAAATCGTCGGTAAAGGGAACCGCAATCGCGTTTAGGCCGATCAAAGCGAGATCATAGACGATATAAGTGTAGGAATTGGGCGCGAACATGCCAACCCTGACACCAGCTTTGACATTCCAGCGAGACAATTGTTCCTGCGCGCGCGCGACATCGGCCGCAAGGCCGGCATGGCTGTGCCGCACGGGTTTACCGTCCGACAAGACAAAGATCGCGCCCTTCTTGGTGGAAAGACCCGTAAGAAGCCGCTCGAACTTCATGGCGTCAGGCACGTTCCCGCTGAAGACGCTCGGTGGCGGCGACGAGATCTCCCACGGTGCGGCAATTCACGACCAGCTCGCCCAACTGGTCGGTTCCCACGGCGAACTCCTCGTCTATTGCGAAGATCAGCGATACCATCGCCATCGAGTCGGCATCCAGATCGGCGATCAGGTCCGTGTTCCGCGTGATGGGCTTTCGGCTCGGGCTGGGAAATGTCGTGTTGAGCAGAGCGATGACATAAGTCTCGACCGATTGCGTTTTCATTCTCAATCCATTTCCGGTGAACAGGACATCATAGGGCAGGACTCTTTGTGCGAAACGCTGGCTTGTGCAAAGGGGCGCTCCAGGCCAATCGTCAGCATCGGGGTTGATAACCGTAACGTCTAAAAATGTCCGACCAGGCAATCTTAAGCCGTACCTGCCAGTGCAGCGGTGGTAATGACGCGGACCAGCCGGAGCCGCAGCCTCGCCCGGCTTTCTTCACCAGCTCGGCCCGTGACGCCTCGAAATCCCCCAAACTGAATTGCCGATAGATCCCTTCCAACACCGCGACCGGCGCCGCGGTAAGGTCTTCGAATTTGACAACCGCAAGCCGGTCTTCGCCGAGCCCGGAAAGGCCGGATTGAAGTTTCTCCTCGCAGCGCAGCCTTTCGTTTAGGATCAGTTCCCGCAAGTCGCGATTGGGGAGCCCCGGAACCAACCCGTAGCGCAAGGTAAAGGCGCGATAGGTCTTCATCATCGATTCGAACACTTCGGAGGGATCGCGCACCATTACGATGAAACGCGCCCTGGGCAGCAATCTCCGCAGAGTCCGGACGCGATATGAGTGAGGAGGCGATTTCAAGACCATCGGTTTTCCGCCGTTGGCAAAGCGCACCGCCCGAAAAAATTGAACGAAGGCCGCCTCCCACTTCTTTCGCTCTTCTGCTCGAAGATCCTCAGGATCGGCAAGCATCAACGTCCGGCCAAAATCACCTGCCGCAACCAGACCCTCATAGGGCGAGCGGGCACCCAATGAGAGCAGCGCAAATTCGTCTTCCTGTGGTGTGCGCCAGCCGGTGGTCATGTTGTCCTGCGGGCGGCGAACTTCTCCCGTATTGAGGGTCGAGGCGGCCTTTTCGGTGAAGACAAAGTGATGTGGGTGAAAACAGGCATAGTTGGAGGGAAAGCAAAAACGTTTGTCGGCCGCCAAAAGCTCATGCATCAGGGTGGTGCCGGAACGCCAGAAGCCCAACACAAAAATAGCTTCGGCGTCCGCCATCGGCGCCGATCCCACGACGAGAGATTGAATCGCAGCCGCAACGGATCGCAGAGGCCCGTAGAAATAGGTCTGCAGCAACAGCGGTGCAGTGACCGGAAGGTGCCACGACCTGCGCAGCCTTGCCCAAGCCTGAGCCGTGAGATTGAAATATATCGCAGCCACGGGATTTCCTAAATTATTGTCTTTCAGAATGCGCCGTCCTGTTATTGAACAGACGCTTCACTTGATTTTTCTGGCCCAGGCTCCATTCGCCCCCTTCTGCGACTCGTCCGTAGAGAGATATGACCTGGTCAACCGCGTCATGAAACTGCTCCATAGGAATCGCGCCATTGTGACGACACGCCGACGCGTCGGAAAGATAGATGAAGCCGTGATGGCGGTGATAGGCGTCCACCGCGGTAGGGAGGCATGTGGTCTCCGCGAACAAGCCTGCGATCACGAAATCGCCGTTCGAATAGTCCATGGCGCGGGAAAATTCAGCATTGGAATAGCAGGACGCCTGCAGCACATCGAAAACAAGGTCGTTGCGCCGGGGCTCGAAGCCTTTGAGCCAAGCCGGATAAACTTGAGGCTCTGAGACGGACGATGGGGGGGCCAGGCAGCGCACAAAAGCAACCGGCATTTGCCGTAACCGTGCGGTTGCCAAGGCTTTGGCACATTGATTCAGAGCGTTCGAAACCGACTGCATCTCCGCGCCCGAAAGATCGGATTCATGCAGACCGACCAGAACCAGGATCGGCTGTTCGGCCTGCTTCTTGTAGTTCAACATGTTGAGGACGGACGCCACTTGATTAGTCTCCGATGGAGGGCCTGGTTACTTTGCGCGCGGCGGACGATTCGAGGATGCCGGGGCGATGCCACCTGCCCTCAGGCCTGATCAGTTTGTATGGATCCACGCCGATACGGACCGCATCGGGATGCGGTTCGATCTCTGCCACCATCTCCACATAGTCGAAATCGGAGAACACCAACTCCCGGCCGCCCTCAAACAGGCGGAAACCGAATCTGCTCCAGAAATTGACCAGCCGCTTTTGCGCGTGTCCGTAGAGCCGACAATAACCCTTCATCCGGCAAAGCTCTATCGCAGCGCGCACCAACTGAAATGACAGCCGCGTGCTGCGATATTCTTTGCGTACGGCAAGCCGCTCGATCTTTGCGAAATCGGCGAAGTAACGGATGCGGATACATCCCACGGGCTCTTTGCCCGCATACCCTATAAGATGAGTGGACGACAGGTCATTCCCGTCGAATTCCTCCTCATAGGGGCATTCCTGCTCGCCAATATAGATGGCGCTGCGAATGCTTACCATGCGCATGAAGTCCTCAACGGTGCGGACGACTTCGATGCTCAATTCCCTGCCTTCCGGGCAATCGCTCCGGCCATCATAGAGAGGCGGCGTCTGTGGTTTCCGCGCGAATTCGTAGAGATGGGGTGCAAAGATGGCGCCGATCTTGGCTCCTTTGTTCAATCCCAAATTTACGTTCAATTGAATGCCCTGGGCGGTGTTTGGCCGCGTATAAAGGGTAACGCCGTCGTAAGGGGCTTCCGCGATCTTTTCCATGAACAGGCTGATGCCGCCTGCCAAGAGTCCGGGCGCGTAGATTGCCCAGATATAGATGCCGGCCGGCCGCTCTCCGGGCCGGGTGATCATGGAAAGATCCGGGTCTGCAAAATTGAATTGACCGTTCGCGAGAAGATAGAGACCTGCCTTGGTCAGAGGCAGCATGGCGATGAAGCCCTGCTTGCTGAAGCCCTCGCCGCCGCGTTTGCGCGTTATCACCCAAACGGCGTCGGGGTTATGCCGCAAGACCTTATGCACCACCTTGTTCGCGGTAAGGCCGGGAATAAAGGCTCGGGCGTAATCCACGAGGGGATCAAGGCTTTCAAGCCTACCGCGGCTCACGGATAAGTGCTTGCCAAATCTGGAGGAATCAAGTTCCGATAGGGGATGCCTGGTTTCCTGCCGCGTGGCTTCGGAATTTTTGCGAACTAGTCGCAGAGGATGTTCGGTCATGGGTGCCTCTGCCCCGATTAATCGTGTTAGAAGGTTTGCTGGACGGAGGGCATTGTTTCTTGGTCAGCGATTTGCGTCTGCACTCTTTGGAGGAACAGGGTGTTCCTCAAGGTGAACATGCGCTGTTGGTTAAGCCCAGGCGAGTTCCGGACTGGGAAACTGTACGTATTTTTCTTGAAGTTATACGCAGCGGAAGTTTCCGCGCTGCCTCCGAGAAGCTCGGTCAGTCTACCAACGCCTTGCGCCGGAAAGTAGACGAAATCGAACATGCGCTGGGCGTAACCTTGCTCACGCGTCATGTGGACGGCGTGCGGGCAACCGCGGAAGGCGAGAAAATTTATCACGCGGCGCTGCGTATGGAGTCGGCTTCGTTCGAGCTCCTGTATGCGCGCAACGCCGCGGAAAAGGACATAGAAGGCGAAGTTCGGCTCGCCGTAACGGAAGGGCTTGGAACCTTTTGGCTGGCGCCGCGCCTGGTCGAGTTTCAGCGCGCCAATCCCAAATTGATGGTGAATCTGGAATGCACCACCAAATCAGCCGACGTCTTGCGTCTGGAAGCCGATGTTGCGGTGCAGAGGGAAAGGCCGGCCAGCTCGGACCTCAAGATGCTCAAATTGGGTTCAATGCATTTGGTGCTGTTCGCGGCAAAATCCTATCTCGACACCTATGGCTATCCCAAGTCGGTACCCGACCTGACCAAGCATCGCCTGGTTGTCCAATCCGATGACGATAAACGCTGGCGCGAATTGTACGACAAAGTTTTCCCCGGCGTGTCGCCGATCGGGTTTGTTTCGCTTCGCACGAATGTCAGCAGCGCGCATTATTGGTCCATCGCCAAGGGCGCTGGAATCGGAATGCTGCCCACATATGCCCAAGCGATCGGCGCACAGCTCGTGCCATTGGACCTCGGCATCGTCCAGCCCATCGAGATTTGGATGACTTACCATCCCGAGGCCAAGCGGATAGTCCGCGTCAAGCACATCATCGACTGGATCACAGAGTCGTTCAATCCGCGCCGTTTTCCCTGGTTCCGCGACGAGTTCATTGCACCTGAGAAATTGGCGGACGCTTATAAAGGCGAGCCATTGGCAAATTTGTTTGCCGGCTATCTCGGGCGATAAGGCGCAGCGCTGAGTTTGGCGCTCAGGTCAGCAACGCTCTTAGGGTAACATCGCGTTCGGCGGCGATCTTTGCCGTCACTTGCCGGAAATGGCCGACGAATATCTTCATACCCTCGGGCGTGAAAAGGCCGGTGTCGTAAAACAACTTACCCAGAAGTCCGCTGGGGTATTGCGCCAGTCCCAAATACACGTCCCGGTAAATGGCAGGCTTGGCTCCATCGGGCCCGATTACCGTGCCCTCGAAGGCAGGCAGTGACAGAAGCTCGTCGGCGGCGAAACGCTTCTGCAGGGGTACGAAATTAAACACCGCGGCGCAAAAGGGTTTGGGCGGCGCGAAGATCGCCTCATAGACCTCGCACGACAATTCCCGGTGCGCATAACCGCCGTAAAATTCCTTGGCGAAACCGGAAAGAAATGCGCCTAGGCTTTGGCCCGGTTCAAGCCGCGCGCAAACGGGCATATTGGTGACCAGAAATCCGACCGTATTCTGAAATTCCGCCCTGACGCGGTCGGCGGTGTAGGCCGCAGAAAGGATTTCGCTTTGCCCGCTCCACCGGGCAAGTGCCAGTTGGAAAGCGGCCAGAAGCAGGACGGTGAGCGACACACAATGAGCGGCGGAAGCCGCCACCAAGCTGTCCAGAATTTCCTGCCGGATGAAGAAATAAGAGCGGCCACGCCGGCCGGTGTTTTTTTGATGGTCATAGGGAAGCTGGGACGGCGGCATTGTACTCAGTTTTTTTTGCCAAAACGCAAGATGTGCCGCCAAATCCGCGTCCAGTGAGCGCCGCTGGGCCCGTGCGTAGTCTATATATTGCGCGGACGGGGCGAGGTCGCTCACCTCACCATTCTTCAAGGCGGAATAAAACGTTCGAAAATCCCTCAGCAGAATTTGGGACGACCAGGCATCCGAGAAAAAACCGTGGGCAAGAAAGCCCATGGTGATATTCCGATGTTCGTCACGAAAGGCGTGCGCCAGAAATCCTCCCTGCGCGCGCAGATTCATCGTGCTTTTGAGGAATTGACTGACAGGCGAGGCGGGATCGTCTGGATAATCATCATCCAATTCCCGGCGCTTGATGTCCGAGATAGCAAATCGGGAGATTTTTCCATCTTCCACAATCTGGACGGCGCGATCGTTTTTGACCGCCAGGCGCGTTCGCAATGCCTGATGCCGCACGACTGACAGAGTCACCGCTTCTTGCGCGCGGCTCAGGTCGGGTGATGGACCGAGCGGAACAAACATGGGATTGGCGAAAGGCACGTTAGCGGCAAAATGGTCCGTTCGCCAAAGAAGTTCGGCGCGGGGCGGCAAGGCGTTGGAAGGACCGTCCAGTCCGAGAATCTTTCTGGCCCGCTGCTCGGTCCCGGTAGCCGGCTTTCTATTTCCGCGGGACACGGTGGCGTCGCTTTCGGCAAGGGGCTCTTTGGTCATCTAGCTGCTCCTTAAGCCGTGAAAGGTAATCTATCGGTAATAACGCCCCTCATCCCTTACCCCCGTTCCGTATATGGAACGCCCCGTTCCTACGCAAAAACAGACAGAGTCAGTGGCCACATTTTACGCTCTGTCCGGCTCGCTGATTTGCCGCGTTGCAAAGCCGGATAGGCAGAGAAATGGATCGTTCAGCTATACTGATCTTGGAAACTCGGACATCGATGCGTCCGGCTGCCCAAGCGAATGCGGCGCGAGTGGCCGGCCAGGTAAAATGGTTCGATTTTACAAAGGGTTACGGATTCATTGCCCCTTGCCAAGGCGGCAGTGACATTCTGCTGCATCAGGTCTGCGTCCGCCATTCCGGCTTCAAGACTGTTCAGGAAGGGGCCACCGTCGTTTGCGAAGTGGTATCCGGTTCACGCGGACAACAGGCAGTCCGCCTGATCTCGGTGGACAATTCGACGGCCAAGCCGATGCCTGCCACCGCCGATCGATCCCCTCGCTTCGTTGCTGGGCCCCAGGGTGCCGCCTATGACGGTGTGGTCAAGTGGTTCAACCGCTCCAAAGGCTATGGCTTCATCTCGCGCGGCCCAGGAACGCCAGATGTCTTCGTGCATATGGAAACGCTGCGGCGTTGCGACATCGACGAACTGCGCGAAGGCCAGCTTGTGATATTCCGGATTGGCCAAGGCCCCAAGGGGGAAATCGCCGCCGAGGTCACCCTGGCACATGACGGAGAGTTAGCCCCCAAACGCCCGACCTGAGCGCCCGCGCATCGGCTGCTTGAGATCGCCCGCCGGTGTCGTCTTCAGCGCGAAGTTGCTGCCGGTGAATCGGCGAGAATGCGCAAGGGACTAAGCGGACCGAGCGGTATGTAATCGAAGCCCATCAGGCCCGCCTGGCCCAGCGGAAATTTTTCCAAAATCGCTTTCGCTTCTTCCGGCGTCGAAGCGTTAACGATGAACACCACGCCACGTCCATTATTCTGCACATACCATTGGTCAATCTTGCCCGCGAGATAGGCCGCCACGGTGTCGCGCACTTCGTGCGGCATGATGGAGGCACGCTGTTCCGGCGTCATCGGCGCACCCGTCGGATGGGAAATGGCCAATATCTTAGTGGTGGGGACAGCACCCATCGGCGATGCGCTTTGTGCGATTGCAGGACTAGAAAGCGTCATTGCCAGAAACGCGGTCAAGATCGGGCGCATGAAATTTCTCCTCGCTATACTGTATTAAGAGTATATGCTCTTATCCGGCGGCGGGCAAGATGTAACTTTCTTTCGCCAGCCACGAATTGCAGGACAACGGGATCGCTGCGAAGATCGGGGCGTCCCCACAAACCGGGATTTTTCGATGACGCTGATTCTGCTGGCTTACCTGGGCGGCATTCTCACTATCGTGAGTCCGTGCATCCTGCCGGTGCTACCTTTCGTGTTCGCCCGGGGTGGCAGGCCCTTCCTCACAGGCACATTGCCCCTGCTTCTGGGCATGTGCGTGATGTTTGCAGCCGTGGCCAGTCTTACGGCCGTCGGCGGCGGCTGGGCAGTAAGCGCCAATCAATATGGCCGCATCGCCGCCCTGTTCTTGCTCGCGCTGTTCGCTCTCACCTTGTTGTCGCCCCGCCTCGCCGACCACCTCACCCGTCCACTGGTAGCGTTGGGCAATCGCCTCTCCGCAGAAACGGATGCGCGAGGCGGTGCAGGTGCGTCCTTTCTGTTGGGCATTGCCACCGGACTGCTATGGGCACCTTGTGCCGGCCCGATCCTGGGCCTCGTGCTGACGGGCGCGGCCATCGGTGGCGCAACCGTGCACACGACCTTGCTTCTCTTCGCATATGCGCTAGGGGCGGCGACGTCGCTGGCGCTCGCGTTGCTGGTGGGCGGCCGCTTGTTTCAGACCATGAAGAAGTCGCTGGGCTCGGGTGAGTGGGTGCGCCGCGCGCTGGGTGCGGCCGTCCTGACGGGGGTTCTGGCGATCGCGTTTGGCCTCGACACCGGCTTTCTTGCGCGGCTGTCGCTGGCCAACACGACGCGCTTCGAAGAGGGCCTGATCAGTATGTTGAGGCCCACGCCCGCCCGGCAGGTCACGCAAGTCGCGGGCAGCTCGCTCCCGGTGGAAGCCTCCATGCCTGAGCTCAATGGTGCGTTGACGTGGGTCAATTCGCCTCCGCTCACCCGCGCCAGCTTGCATGGCAAAGTCGTGGTCGTGGATTTTTGGACCTATTCCTGCATCAACTGCCTGAGGTCTCTGCCTTACATCGCGGCCTGGGCACAGAAATACAAAGACCACGGACTGGTGGTCATCGGCGTCCATTCTCCCGAATTTGCCTTCGAGAAAGACGTCACCAACGTGAAAAATGCGGTGAAAAGCTTGGGCATCACCTATCCGGTGGCGGTGGACTCGAATCTCGCCATCTGGCAGGCCTTCAAGAATGAATACTGGCCGGCGCACTATTTCGTGGACGCGGATGGCCGTATCCGCGCTCACCATTTCGGTGAAGGTGAGTACGACAAATCCGAGCGCGTGATCCAGACTCTACTCCGGGAAGCGGGCTACAAGAACGTGCCTGGCGGCATCGTTAACCCGGACACAAAGGGCACCTTCGCCGGCGCCGACGAGACGGACATGGATTCGCCTGAGACTTATCTGGGCTACGGACGCGGCGAAAATTTCGCTTCGGGGCCCGCTTATATGGATCGCACGGCGACGTATCAGACGCCCTATCCACTCCAGCCCAACCAGTGGGGCCTTACCGGCCAATGGACCATTGGCGAACAAAAAGACGTGCTGGCCCAGGCCGGCGGCAAGATCAGCTTCCGCTTCCACGCCCGCGACCTGCATCTGGTGCTGGGTGCCAGCGGCGGCAAGTCTGTTCGCTTCAAAGTGACATTGGATGGCCACAAGCCGGGCGACGATCACGGCGTAGACATTGACGCAGACGGCAATGGCACCGTTACCAGTCAACGGCTTTATCAACTGATCCGCCAGCAGAAGGGTGTGGCCGATCACACATTCACCATCCAATTCATCGATCCAGGCGCGGAGGCTTATTCTTTTACCTTTGGCTGATGGGATTGCTCGCTTATAAGGACGCGATGAATTCGCGCCCGCATCTGTTTCTTCCGGCCGCCTTGTTGGGCTTGCTGAATGCCAACCCGGCACTCTCGGCAGATGCCTGCTTCACGGCATCCAAAACCTATCAAGTCCATCCCTTGCATGGCGGGCGCAATATTAAGGATGGCTGGGTCGTCCAGGGCGACGAGTTCGCGCAGTGCGTGCACCGTGCCGAAGCCGCCGACAAGGCCCTGCACGCCCGATATCCCGAAACGGTCTACGGGCTGTCCCTGACCGCCACTATTGGCTGCCATTCGCCTTGCGACTGAAATTTAACCGAGCGAATCAATTGCCGCGCGCACTCGTTTAACAGTGGCGAGGCTGGTTTCGCGCGCATCGTTGCCGATGAATCCGAATCGGACCAAGTTCTGGTCGATCTCCGGCCAGGGCGCGCTGAAGGAGCCATGCACGGCTTTCACACCGGTTTTCCGGATGAACGGTACGACATTGTCGGGATTGAGTCCGCTGCCGCCCAATATTTCCAACCGGTTGCCCGCACGGGCGACCATGGCAGCGACTGTCTCCGCACCGTCTGGCGCCTTGAGGTGGCCGCCCGAAGTGAGGATGGTGCAAAAACCCAATGCGATGGCAACATCCACGGCCTCAAGCGGCCTAGGCATCAGGTCAACCGAACGGTGCAGCGTCAACTCCAAGCCTGCGGCCTGCTTGGCCAGGCGCGCGGTGGTCTTTTCATCTAGCTGCCCAGAGACGAGATTTGCCCCGATCACCACGCCGCCCAAACCCGCGGCGCGCGCGGCGTCAATGTCGCGGCACATCACGTCGATCTCGTCCGCGGAAAATACATAAGAGCCAACCCGGGGCCGGATCATCGCCCGGCTGGGGCGTGCGCCTTTCGCGGCAAAGGCCATAAAGCCAGGGCCGGGCGTCAATCCGCCCACCGACAGGGAGGAACAGAGCTCAATCCGGTCGGCACCGCCTTCGACCGCGGCATTGAAACCGGCGGGATCGTCGACACAGACCTCAAGAAGAATTCGGGGCATGCAGGTCTCTTGTCAGAAGGCCGCTGATGCCGTCAAGCCGCAAATCCATCCGCCACCGCCTGGGCGCCGGGGCCGACGATAATCTGCCAGCGCGTGGGTCCGGTTCGGACCACGCCGCGCGAGGCGGCGCGCAAGAATTCCTCTCTCACTTTGGCGGGATCCTTCACTTCCACCAGCAGCCGGCTGGAGCGCGCGGTCACATAAGCGAGATTGGCGCTCCCGCCCAGGCCGAACAAAAGCTCGTTCCCACCAGGAGCGGGAGCGGATCCCTTGACTTCGGCTCGGATGTCGCTTGCCACCTGATCGGCCATAGGGCCCAGGACGATCTGCAAGGCCTTGTCCGAGGGTCGGATCAGGCCTCTGGCGCCCAGCGCCTTGAGCGCCGGCTCATTCACCTTGGACTGATCAGCCACAATCAGCCGGAGCCGCGTGGCGCAGGCGTCAATGGAAATCAAATTGGCCGCGCCTCCCAGGGCGGCGACGAAGCCCGCTTCGGGTCGAGCGTAGGGTGCCTGCATCCTGGCTGGGGCCGCGTCCGGCGCTTCGCGTCCCGGCGTCTTGAGATCGAACCATTGGATGGTGAAACGGAACACAGTGTAATAGAGCGCGAAATAGGCGGCGCCGACGGGCAACAACAGCAAAGGCCGCGTCGCCAGTCTGAAGTTGATCAGATAATCGATTAGCCCCGCTGAAAAAGTGTAGCCCAGATGAACGCCGAGCAGATTCATCACCACTTCCGACAGTCCAGCCAAAAGCGCATGCAGCGCATAGAGAATGGGCGCTTGGAAAATGAAGGAGAATTCGATCGGCTCGGTCACTCCAGTGATGAACACGGTCAGCGCCATCGATAGGAACATGCCGGCCACCGCCGCTTTCCGCTCGGGGCGCGCGGCGTGATACATGGCCAGGCAAGCGGCCGGCAGGCCGAACATCATCACGGGAAAGAATCCCGTCATGAAAGTGCCGGCCCTGGGATCACCGGCGAAAAAACGATTCAAATCGCCGAACACGCCGTGATAGTCGCCTAGGATGAAATAGACGAAATTATTCAGGATGTGATGCAACCCCACAATAATGAGCAGCCGGTTTAAGACACCGAAGACGAAGGGTCCGATCAAACCATGCGCCAACACGGTGCGGCTGGCCACGTCAATGCCCTGATTGAGTCCCTGCCAGGTGAGGCCAAAAATCGCCGCCAGAACCAGTCCGCCGAAGCCGGAAATAATCGGCACCGAGCGCCGCCCGCCAAAGAAG
>DATFSP010000236.1:0-2095 GCA_035262545.1 Rhizomicrobium sp.
GGACCGATGTCGCGGCCCGCGGTTTCGCGCGATATGCCGATATCGGGCACCGAGGCAATCTGCACCCACCAACCCGGATATTTCTCCTTAAGCCGCGCCGCCGCGCGCGATGCGCCTCCCTCATCAGGCATCAGCGCGAAACAGGTGGCGCCGGAGCCCGACATGCGGGTGAATAGAGCGCCTGGCATCCGCTTCAGCGTGTCGAGTACGTCGCCGATCCGGGGTTCGCGCGCCTTGGCTGGGGTCTCGAGATCGTTGCTCGTGATCTCGAGAAATCGCAATAGATCAGCGAGATCGCTGAACCCAGCCGAAGGCAATTTCATCGCCGCGCCGCTGCGTTTGCCGAGTGCGGCGAATATCTCCTTGGTGGGGACCGTCACGCCCGGATTGACCAGAAGCAATGGCAGACGCGGCAGGCACGTCAGCGGAGTGAGGATTTCGCCGCGCCCTTCCATGAACGCGGGATGGCTCTTCACGCAAACCGGGACATCGGAGCCCAGCGATGTGCCGATCTCACGCAGGACTTTCTCATCCAGCTTCAACTGCCATAAATTCGACAATAGCCGGAGCGTTGCCGCGGCATCGGCGCTGCCTCCGCCCATGCCGGACGCCACTGGAAGGTTTTTGGTCAGAGTGATCCTGGCGTAGGGCTCCCGCCCGGCCCGCTCGGCAAGGGCGCGTGCCGCGCGCAGGACCAGATTATCGGCCCCGTCGAGCCCCGCCGTGAACGGGCCGTCCACCGAAAGAGAGAGATCATCCGCCGCTTCGGCACTCAACCGGTCACCAAAATCGGTGAACACGGCAAGACTTTGGAGAGGATGAAAACCGTCTTCACGTTTTTCCCCCGCATGTAGAAACAGATTGATCTTGGCGCGCGCTTTTATCTCTACCATGATCGCACGCCCACGGACGCAAACGCGCCCAGTTTTTCAATGGGTGGCTTCGGCGCCGTTCGGAAAGGCACCGCCTTTCTATAATCGCAAGCACAACGACGGGGACCCTGCTTTTCCTGGCCGGTGCTCCGGCCTAACAGCATCATCCTGCCAGCCCGTTCTTGATCTTCTGCTCGATCGCTGCCTTGTCGGTATCCTCGGTGGCGAATGCCAGCGCGTGGTTCCACTGGAAGCGTGCGTCCATCTTGCGGCCCGCCTTCCAAAGTGCATCACCCAGATGTTCGTTGATGGTAGGGTCGCCCGGCACAAGCAGCACTGCGGCTTCCAGCGTACGAGCGGCGTCATCATATCGCCCAAGCCGGTAATAGGCCCAGCCCACGCTGTCGACGATGTAGCCATCATAGGGACGCAAGCGGCGCGCTTTTTCCAGCATGACGAGCGCCTCAGGAATTTTTTCGTTCCGGTCTACCCAAGAATAGCCCAAATAGTTTAGCAATTCCGGCTGATCGGGTGACAATTTCAGGGCTGTGTTCGCATCGGCTTCCGCCTTGTCCCACCGTTTTGCTTTGTCCTCTGCCATGGCACGGGCATAGAATAATGGCCAATCGCGCTTCTGCGGTACGCCGAGAGCTGTCTCCGCGCGGTCATAAGCGGCGATCGCCCCTTCGTCATTGTCCTGGTCGCGGTAGGCATCGCCGAGGGCGATCCAATTTTCGCTGTCGTCGGGATACGATTCGGTCAAAGCTTTGAGATCTGAAATCGCTGCCGCTTTATGGTCGAGTCGGGATTCGTCCACCGCTGCCTGGGTCGCGGCCATGCGGTAATAAGGCGACGATTTGTCGATGTCGCGATAGATGGACACCGCAGTGTCGAGCTTGCCCAGCGACTCAAACCGGTCCGCCAGCAACAGATCGGCCAGTGCCAAATCCGGCCTGAGGTAAAGCGCCATGCGCAAATAAAGTATGGAGACCTCAGCGCTGGATTGGTCGCTCAATGACGCGGCAATTCCAAACAGACCCTCGGCCACCCCATCCTCCGCACTGCGGATGAAAGGTTCGGGTTTCTTGTTGGCGGCAAGGCGCGCAAGGCCGTCCTGCGCGATCGGCCCAACTCCGGGCTCATTCAAATATTTCTGATAGAGGGCCCGCGCGTCCTGGGTCCTGCCGGCGCGTTCGAGAAAGGCGCCATAGGCCTCGATGACC
>DATFSP010000237.1:0-3643 GCA_035262545.1 Rhizomicrobium sp.
AGCACCGTGCCGGGCGAGAAGACTTCCAAGACCCAGCCCTTCCCCACCAAGCCCAAGCCCTATGCGCGGCAGCAGGTGACAACAGACGACTTGATCGACTTCACGCCCGAGCTGCGCGCCAAGGCGGTCGATCTCATTAAGAAGAACTACACGATGGGCCCAATGTTCTCGCCCGCCGTTCTGGGCAAGGTGGGCGGGCCGTACGCGGTCGTGGATATCGGTGACCTCGGTGGTGGCACCAACTGGCCGGGCGCAGGCTTCAATCCGGAAACCCATGTCGTGTTCGCGCCAGCTGCCAATGCCGGCGTATCGCTGATGGGTCTGGTCGAGCCGCCTCCGGGTCTCACCAACAACCGCTATCTGGAAGGAACGGCCGGACAACCATTCCGCATCAATGGCGGGCCCGGCTTCGGCTCCGCTTCGGATGCGCCCAAGGTGAGCACCGACCAGGCCAAGCTCGATGCCATAATAGCCGAACACCCAGAGAAACCTGCAGGTCCGCCGCCGCCGCGTTCGGTGGACGGGCTTCCCCTCGTCAAACCACCATACGGGCTTTTGACGGCGATCAATCTCGATACCGGCGACACGCTCTGGCAGGTGCCGCATGGCGACACGCCGGATGAGATCAGGAACAACCCGGCACTTCGGGGGCTCAACATTCCGAAGACGGGTCAGCAAGGAACAGTGGGTGAAGCGATCACCAAGAATCTGGTGGTGATTGGCGATCCGCTTTATACGACCCAGCCTGGCCATCCGCGTGGCGCTTATTTGCGCGCCTATGATCAGAAGACTGGCCAGCAAGTGGGTGCAGTGTGGATGCCCGCGCCGCAATCCGGCTCGCCCATGAGCTATATGACCGGAGGCAAACAATACATCATCGTCGCGGTGAGCGGCGGCAACTATTCGGGCGATTACATCGCTTATAGTCTGCCCTGAGCTATTGATCCCGATGCGACAGGCCGCTAACCAGGCGGCCTGCCGCTTTCGGCGACGCCCAAGTGGTCCATGTTCTTTTCGACGTGGGCGCGCCCTACCTGGGCTTGGTTTCCGTAAACAAGATCTTGGCCTCCTCCTTGGCATCGGTGGAAAGGGGAGTCTTGCCTGAAGGTACGCCGTTCTGGTTCAGGATGAAGGCCGCCATCTCCACAGCGGTTACGGGGTCCATGTCGCCGGGATTGTCGTTGGGCCTGGTGTGGATGTGGCGCACCAGGTCGGCCATGGTCTGCCCGTCCCATTCCACCATGAAAGTGGGGCCGGCCACCCCCGGGAAGCCTTGGCCCGGATCGCCCTCCAGCTCCTTGCCGTGGCAATCCGCACAGGCAGCGGCATAGAATTTCTGGCCTTGCGCCGCCTGCGCGTCGGTATAGACGCCGGCCCATATATTGGTGGTGGTTGCAACACCATAGGCGCGAGCAGCATTTTCTTGTGCCAGCGCGGGCGCGGCGGCCACGGCCAGGGCCGCCAGAACCAGCGAAAATCTCGGCATGCCGACGGCTCCTTTACCGCCGGTTTCTAAGTCCGGCGGAGTTTTTTAAATAGCGCCACAGAAAAGCCCGCGCAAGGAATGCGTCTTTGTCTTCGGCACTTGCCGCTCATTCGTGACTTCAACACGCATCCGACCTTTCTGGACAGGGCCCGCCGGTTCGATAAAATTCGCCATCCTGGGAAACCCATGGCGAATCGCACACAAACCCGCCGAATATTTACTTCTGGCGCGCTTGCGCTTTTTCTGACAGGCGCGCGAGCAGAGGCCCAATCCGCCCATTACAAGGATGGCGAATTTACCGGCGATCCGGTCGAGATCCTCTGGGGTATTGTCCAGGTCAAGGCCGTGATCCAGGGCGGCAAGATCGCCGACGTGCAATTCCTGCAGGCGCCGTTCGACCGCCCCCGATCGGTGGAGATTAGCGACCTCGCCAAGCCACTGCTCAAAAGTGAAGCCATCAAAGCGCAAAACGCTCAGGTCGATCTGGTATCTTCCGCCACTCTGACCAGCCTTGGCTTCCGCGAGGCTCTGGCATCCGCCCTCGCTAAGGCAGAAAAATAAGATGCGCTTCGGCGCGCCAAATTCGGAGCCGCCAAGACCGTCCTGCTGCTGCAATTGGTGGCACCAAATTCCAGTTAACGGCCCATGAGCCAGAAAATTACAGACAAAACCGCACTCACAATGAGACAGGTGACGATTGGAAAGTAGAAACTGGTGTGATCGCCCTTGATTACGATATCGCCAGGCAGCCGTCCCAACCCCGCCCGACGCAGATAAGGCCACGCCAGGCCCAGTGCCACCAGCACCAGGCCCAGCGTGACAAGAAATCGTGACATAAGCTGTCGAAAAGACCGTCTAAGCCAGCGTCGTTTTGTACAGGGCTTCAAGCTTGCCCCAGGCGCGCTCGGCATCGGGCTTGTTGTAGATGGGCTTGCCGTCCTGCTTGGGCATGTCGCGCACGCACCAGCCGTGAATAGTGCCGGCATAAAGCTCGACATCGCCCGGCACATGGGCCGCGGCGAACGCTTCCTTCAGCTTGTCCTTGGCGTCCGGCTGACGGCTGTCGTCGCTGGCGGCAACGGCGATGTACATGCGCGCCTTGAATTTTGGTATTAGCAGATGCGGGCTGTCCGGCTTGTCGGTAACCAGCCCACCGCCATGGAAAGTGGCGCCAGCACCCACGCGGCTGGACACGGCGGCGACGGTCTTGAATACCAGCGGGCCGCCCATGCAATAGCCCTGTGTGCCAATCTTCCTTGTGGCATCCACTTCCTTCTGCGCATCCAGGAATGCGATATGGGCGGCCGCGTCGCGCTCGATGGCGCCGGCTTCGTTGATCGGTCCGGTCCAGCTTTGCATCTTGGCGCGGAAGCCGGGATCATTGAAATCCACATTGCTGGCATCCTCCATCACCGGAGCCTTCTGGGTGCGATAGAAAGGATTGGGCACCAGCACTGCGTAACCTTCGGCCGCAAGCCGCTTGCCCATGTCGCGGAAAGTGGGGCGCAAGCCGAACACATCCGTCCAGATCAGCACGCCAGGATATTTACCCGCGGTGGGATGGTAGTAAGCCGCATCACACACGCCATCCGGCGTCTTGATGCTCACATCGCTTTCAGTAACCGCCAACGCGCCAGCGGGCGTGGCCCCGGCAGTCGCGCTTAGCCCCGCCGCAACCGAAAGGGCAGCAAAATCACGACGCGACACTTTCCCGTCGAGCGCCTTATCCAAATCCTTGCTCATGCCATTCTCTCCGCAGAAAAGCGCGAGAGATTAACGCAACGGCACCCAGCAATCCAGATTGCGCCGCACCTGGAACCTCCGGCGTCGCGGACATAGACTTGTATCGCTTTTTCAAGGGGAAAGCCGTGGCTGGCATTCCGAAAAGACTGGTTTGGTTGTTGGCCGCTAGCGCGATGCTGGCAGGCTGCACCGGAGGCCTCGAGCAATGGCGAAGCGAACAGGCCAGAGCCAAGGCTGAGTTTGCGCATGTGCGCACCGAGCAGCACGAGCGGGACAACTACACCACTTGCTTGAACCAGGGCGCCTTACCGGGAACGGCGGAGAATTTGGCCTGCCAACTCGACTTGGCCAAGAAAGACGCACAGGCGGCCAAGCCGCAAGGCCCGGTCGCCAAAACACCTTGAGCGTTACTCG
>DATFSP010000238.1:0-2028 GCA_035262545.1 Rhizomicrobium sp.
TATGGGCGTTGGCCAAGTGAATGATCTGGATTCCTTCGCCGTCGAACCAGAGCTTCTTGTCGTCTTCGATAAAGGTGTCGGTGGGCCAGGCGCCGGACGGCGTAGGAGCTTGCTTGCCAGTGGGCGCGCTCATGCGCTTCATGACGTTATCGTGGGCGATGATTTGAGCGCCCTCAGAGGCGCTGGCGCCTAAATCGCCGGCGACGTTGCCGCCGGCGATGGTGCTGCCGGCTTTCCGCAGAGGATCGTTGCCGCCGGTGTGATCGGGGTCGAAGCTCGTATTGATGATGTAGCGCAATGGCCTGTTCGAGACGGTTTTGATGGCGGTGAGGATTTTGGGGGCTAAGGGCGCGGTCGCGGTGTCCACGATAAGAACGCCGTCCGAGCCCGCCTGCACCGTTATATTGCTTCCGGCGCCCGCCAGCATATAAACGTCGCCCTGCACGGGGAGGACGTGGACTTCCCCGTTATTGAGATTGGGCTGCTGGGCCGGGGCTGCGCAGGGGATTAAAAGCAAGAGCGGGGCTAAAGCCTCGTGCAGGCGGACGCCTGCCCCACAGGTGCTGGTCATTTTGCGGTCTCCTGCTTGGCGGGCGGCTTCGGCATCTTCGCGATTTTCTGCTTGTATTCCGGATACATGGTTTCGGCGCCGCCCATGGCGGCCTCGGCTGGAATTCCATGATTCGTCTGATATTCCTGTAAATACGGGTTTGTTCCGGGTAAGTAGTGCGGAATTTGGCCTTTCGGGCGAATGATTTCCGTGACGCTCTCGCACGGATAAGGCGCG
This sequence comes from Rhizomicrobium sp., assembly GCA_035262545.1. Taxonomy (GTDB): domain Bacteria; phylum Pseudomonadota; class Alphaproteobacteria; order Micropepsales; family Micropepsaceae; genus Rhizomicrobium. The sequence goes on from DATFSP010000238.1 coordinate 788, forward strand.
ATCTGGCCGGTCACGTTGAAGACGTAATCGTGGCTGCGAAACAGCGGCTCCGTGAAATAGGCGGGATCATTGACCACCACGACCCAGGTTAGGCCGTCGTCATGACGGATGAAGTGCTCGGTTACCGTGGCGCGGTCGCTGCGGGCGACCCCGTTGCGCCTAGCCCAGCCTTCCTTCAAATGGGTGGTGGTGACGGTGAGAATGTCGCCGCCCCATTTGCCGGTGGAAAAACCCATGGCGGTATGCAGGGCGTAGTCGGGCGGATGGGGGCGCCCATCCATCCAGATGGTGCGCTCAGTGCCCCAAGCGAAGTGGTGGATGTGAATCGCGATCAGATCCTGGGTGTCGCGGTCACGCTCTTCCCAGATGCGGATATCGGCGAAGCTGAAGGCATAATCGGAGGGATGGACGCGGCACTGATATTCGGGCAGAGTGATGAGCGATGCGTTCCAGCTTGTGGCGCGAAGACGGTCCGCGTCATTGATGGGGAGTCCTCCATAGTCGCCGAGCTCGGGGCCGAACAGGCGGTCCGGCCAATCTTCGTGGAGCTTGGCGGACCAGACTCCGGACAGATTGACCTGGGCGAGTAAGGGCATGCTGGCGGACAAGGCCGCGAGGAGGACGAGCGGTTTCATTTCGATCCGATCCGTTTAAGTAGACTAGCTTACACCCGGTGGGGACTGCATGCAGCAGGACGGGTCCGTTGTGCCGCGGAACTCTGCGCGCCATAATACCGTTGATATGCGCGGGCGAACATTTCGAAGGTGGGCGCTGTCGACGGGCCTTTTCGCCGTGGTTATGTGCGGCCAGAACCGCGTCGCGGTGTTTGAAGGCGCGCGGCTGATCACGGGCGATGGGAGCGTCATCGAAAACTCGGCGTTTGTCGTCGAAGGGGACCATTTCACCCAGGTGGGGCGGCGCGGCCAGTTGCGCGTGCCCGCGGGGGCAGTGCGCATGGATCTGTCGGGCAAAACCGTCATGCCCGCCAAGGTCGATCTGCACGGCCATTTCGGCTTCCAGCACGATTGGGACGGCGCGATGGCCAAGGAATACTACACGCGCGAGAACCTGATCGACCATTTGCAGCGCCTCGGGTATTACGGTTTCAGTGCGACAATCGGCATTGGCGATCTAGTAACCCGTTCGGATTTGCACGGCGGCCGAACCAACTGGGGCGACGCGCCGCTGCGCGTTCGAGATGAGATCATTCCCGGCGCGGCGTTGTTCCGCACCGCAGGCCC
>DATFSP010000239.1:0-4773 GCA_035262545.1 Rhizomicrobium sp.
TGTGTGGCGCCTTCCGCCGCAAACAAGCCGGTCGCGTGCCCTTCCCTCAAGACCAGAATGCGGTCCGAGCAGCGCATCAATTCGGGAAGCTCGGAGCTGGCGAGAAGAATGCTTTTGCCTGAAGCCGCCAGCTCATGGATCAGACGATAAATGTCCTCCTTGGCGGCAACGTCGATGCCGCGCGCGGGATCGTCCAGGAACAACACATCCGGATCGGCAAAAATCGCCCGCGCCAGCAGGGCCTTCTGTTGATTGCCGCCGCTGAGATTGCCCACGGCGAGATCGGGCGAGGCGGCTTTGAGGCGCAGGCGCCGGGCGGTGGGATCGAACAATTTGTTTTCCTCAGCACCGCGCAGGAAGCCCCAGCGGCTCACTCGCTTCAGAACCGACAGCGTGGCGTTCTCCTTCACGCTCATCTGGAGCATCAGGCCCTGGAGCTTGCGATCCTCCGGCACCAGGCCCAGGCCGTGACGCTGAGCCTGGGCGGGGCCATTGGGTCGAAATTCCCGGCCCTTGAGGGTGATGCGGCCATGATGGATGGGATCGAGTCCCAAAAGGGCCGCGCCCAATTCGCTGCGTCCCGCGCCGACCAATCCAGCGATGCCCAGCACTTCACCGCGGTAGAGTTCAAAGGAGACATTCCTCAGCTTTCCGGTCGTGAGGTTCTCGACCGACAGCGTGACCGCCTGGCCCGCCGTTCCGACGGAACGCTCCGCATTGTCCAGATCGCGGCCTACCATCATGCGGATCAGTTCGGCCCGGTTCGTGGCGGCAGTGGCGCGCGTACCGATGGTCCTGCCGTCGCGCAAGACCGTGACCCGGTCGCAAAGACGGAAAATCTCGTCCATCTTGTGGGAGACATAGACGATCGCCACGCCCCTGGCTTTCAAAAGCGCGATCACCTCGAACAGGCGCTCGGCCGCGTCCTCGGACAGCGCGCTGGTGGGTTCGTCCATGAAGAGGATGCGGCAATCCATAGAGAGCGCCCGGGCGATGGCCAGCAATTGCTGCTGGGCGATGGAAAGCCTGGACACCCATGCCGCACATTCCACGTCGAGACCCACTTGGGCGAGGAAAGGACGGCAGAATTCTTCGACCGCCTTCGGTCGCACCACCGTCCCTTCGGCAAATTTGAGATTGCCGATCACCAGATTCTCGCCCACGCTGAGATGCGGGAATAAATCCAGTTCCTGATAGATGATCCCGATCCCCAGCCGTTGGGCGTCGAGCGGACTTTCCAACACAGCCTCGCGTCCCTCGATCGTGATCTTCCCGCTGTCGGGCTTGTGCGAACCGGCGCAAATCCTGGCCAGCGTGCTTTTGCCCGCGCCATTCTCGCCCATCAGGGCGTGAACTTCGCCTGCGGCGAGTTCGAACCGCGCCGCGCTCAAGGCGGCGATGCCGCCAAAATGCTTATGAATGTCTTCGGCCAGGAAAAGGGGTGCCATCGGATGACGCTACGATGGCCCAAGCGCGCGCATCAATAGCGTCATTTCAATAACGTCTCTGGCGGTTCTCGATTTCCTGCCGCCGGTAGTGGCGCGGCGAAAGTCCCACCAGCTTCTTGAAATCACGGCTGAAATAGAATTGGTCGCCATAACCCAATTCCTCTGCGATGGCGCGGATCGTCATGCGGCTCTGCGACAGGCGTCTTTTGGCCTCGTTGATGCGCTCGCGGCGAAGCCAGTCGAGTGGGCTCGAGCCCGTGGCCTTGCGGAAGCGGCGGAAGAAATGGGGCTGACTCAATCCGGCCAGCGCGGCCAGTTCCTCGACCCGCCAGCCGCGGCGATAGTCGCGGCGCATGCGGGCGATGAGGGCGCGGAGCTTGAGATCGGCGGCCGCTGGTTCAGGGTGCGCGGCCTGACCCAATCGCGCCTCGAACAGAAGCGCGATCAGGCTAGCAATCGCGGCATGAAGCGATGCGTCCAGCGCCAAAGGGCGTTCGCGCAGGAGCCCGAAGATGCGGTCGAATATCGCTGCGGCATCCTTGGCGTCGCCGAGGTCGAACAGAGGCTGTTCGCCGGCTTCGAGCGCCGCGGCGCAGGCGCGGGTCTGACTGCCGTCCGCACGCAACCAGTAAAGCTCCCAGGGCGCATCCGGGTCCGCCCAATGGGCATGTGGCGCGCGGCAATCGATCCAAGCCAATTGTCCCGCCGCCACGGGAAAAATCTTTCCGCTGGAGCGCACAAAGCCGCGCCCGTCGAGACAAAGCAGCAGATCGTGACCCGGATAGCTCGCCCGCTCGACAGCGTAATCCGCCGCGGTCTGGAGATGGCCGGCCCGAAGCACGGTGTGAAATAGGCGCTGGCTCAAGGCGCTGGGGGTATGGAAATAAGAGGCGTAAACGCGGGGCCCAGGCATGATGATAGTATAGTCCATGTGTCTTGCGAGGATAGTGCATGGCTGCCATGAAACTGCACAATATCCTGCTGCGGGCCGGAGAGAATAAGACATATGAGCCGCGTGATCATCGTCGGCAGCTATATCGTCGCTTTGGTGATGGACATGGACCGCCTTCCCGTCGAAGGCGAGACCGTGATGGGCCGGAATTTCCACACTACCCATGGCGGCAAGGGCTCCAACATGGCCGTGGCCGCGGCCCGGTTGGGTGTGGAGACGCATTTCGTGGGCAGGATCGGGCGTGATGCGCACGGCCAAGCCTTCCAAGATCTGTTGCGCGAGGAAAAAGTGGGCGCACGGGGTGTGATGGTTTCGGAGACCTGCCCCACCGCCACCGGCATTATTCTGTTCTCGGCGAAGGGCACCAACGCCATCGTGATCGACAAGGGCGCCAATGGAGAGCTTCAGGCTTCGGATATCGAAGCGCGTTTCATCGCGCCTGGCGACATCGTGGTCTCACCCCTGGAAATTTCGCTGGAAGCGGCGCGCGCCGCCGCCTTGCTCGCCAACCGGCAAGGTGGAAAGGCGATACTCAACCCGGCGCCGGCGCAGGATTTGCGCCGCGAAGATTTGAGCGCCTTCTTTGCAGTCACACCCAATGAAAGTGAAGCGAGGGTCTGCCTCGGCCTTCAGCCGGACGACCCCATCCCGGACGAAGTGCTCGCGGACCGCTTGCTCGATCTCGGCGCGCCGCATGTCATCATCACCTTGGGCGAAGGCGGGGTGCTCTGGACATCCGAGGCGGGAAGACGCCGCATCCCCGCCCTGAAAGTGAACGCGATCGACGTGGTGGGCGCAGGAGACGCTTTCAACGCCGGATTGGCCGCGGGCCTGGCGCGGGGAATCCCGATGGTTGACGCGATCTGCCTGGGCATCACCGCGGCTTCACTTTCGACCGAGAAGCGCGAAACGATTCCTTCCTATCCGCGCCGCTCCGAGGTGGACGCGCGCCTGGGCGAGGTGCGGGCGGCAGCCGAGCGGGGACGGGCATGAGCGGAACGATGGCGGGCCTTTTGCTGGTGCTGGCGGCGGGTATCTTCCAAGGCATGTTTCTTCTTCCGATGGACCACACAAGGGGCTGGCGGTGGGAGCAGAATTGGCTGGCCTTTTCCTTTTTCGGGATGATCCTGTTCAACTGGCTTTTCACCGCCGTCACCATTCCGCAAATTCTCAGCGTCTATCGCCTGACGCCGATGGGCGATCTGGTGCGGCTTTTCCTGTTCGGCCTGGGCTGGGGCCTTGGGGCAGTGCTGTTCGGGCTGGGAATGAAGCGGCTGGGACTGGCACTGGGCTACCCGATCATCATGGGATTGATCGCGGCCTTGGGCGCCATGGTCCCGTTGCTCGTGTTCTTCCCGGGGGCTTTGTCCTCGATCAAGGGCGCACTGATTCTTGCTGGGATGCTGGTGGTTGTGATCGGCATTCTGCTCTGCTCGCGCGCGGGTGCTGCCAAGGCCGGAACAGGATCGTCCGCGCGAGAAGGCCTGATGGCCGGCGTCGCCATCGCTGTCGCGGCAGGCGTGCTATCCAGCTTGCCCAATATCGGCATGGCGTTTGCTGGCAGGGTAATCGCAACGGCAACTAGCCTCGGCGTGGCATCCGGGCTCGCCGCCAATGTCGTGTGGGCCCTGTTTTTCACAGCTGGCTTTGCGGTCAACGCGGCCTATTGCTTTTACCGGATGGCGCGCGAAAAAAATGTCAGCCTGTTATGGAGCGCCGACACTCTCCGCAACCTGGACCTTACGGCGCTGATGGGCCTTTTATGGATCGGCAGCTTCTATGCCTATGGCACGGGGGCCGGGCGATTGGGGCCGTTGGGCCCGGTGATCGGCTGGCCGCTCTTCATCGCCTCATCGATCCTGGTGGGAAATCTGGTGGGGATTTGGCGCGGCGAATGGCAGGGCGCGTCTCGTGCCGCGCGTAGCCTGCTCAATGGGGGACTGGCGGTTCTGCTGGCGGCGGTAGGCCTGATCGCTGCCAGCGGCACATTTTAGAAAAGGACTTTGTCATGACCGCGCTGCTCGCTCCTTTCGCCCTTTCCGAGAAAATGCTGAAGGTTTATCGCCGCGACGGCTATGTGGTGATCCCGCAACTATTCGCGCCCGACGAGATCGCGGTCCTGCGCACGACCGCCGAGCGCGAATTGCCGGGCGGCCAGGTGCTGACCAAGCAGGATCGTGATGGAAACAAGGTCTCTCTGAAAATGTGGGGCCATGCCGGCGACGACATCTACGGCATGTTTTCGCGCAACGAGCGCGTGGTGGGCGCGGCCGAACGGGTGATCGGCGAGGAAGTGTATCTTTACAGCGCCAAGATGATCTTGAAGGACGCACGCGAAGGCGGCGCGTGGGAATGGCACCAGGATTACGGCTA
>DATFSP010000240.1:0-2558 GCA_035262545.1 Rhizomicrobium sp.
CACAAGGTGACGCCGCTGGGCAGCGATGGTGCCAAGCAGATCCAAAATTATTACGCTCATTACGGTGATCTGGCGGCCAAGGCCGCCAAGCTCTATGGCGATCCCGGCACCACCAATCCAGTGGATGGCGATGTGATAAACGCCTTCAACACCGATGTGGATTTTCGCTGCGGGGCGGAATTGATTGCCGACTGGCATTCGCGCGTCGCGCCGACCTGGCAATTCCAATTCAGCCACGGCTATGAGCCTCTTGGCGCTGTGCATCTCTGGGACATGTTCTATGTCTTTGGCTGGCTGAAGCCGCCGGCCGATCAGCCGCGGGATCGCATGCTGGTGGACCAGGAGCAGGGTTATTGGGCCGATTTCGCCAAGACCGGCGATCCCAACGCGCCCGGCCTTCCGATTTGGCCAAAAAGCGGCGCGGGCAGGGCGTATCTGGACTTCACATCCAATGGCGCAGTCGCCAAGACCGGTTTAAGGCTGGCGGCCTGCACGATCTATGCGCGCAAAATCGAGCAGGATTTGGGGATGCTGCCGCAGGCGGGACGCTGAGCCCAGCGTCCGACGAAGAATTATGAGGGTGCATTATGAATCATCTGACGCTTAAATTTGCTGCATCAACCTTTGCAGCTTCCTTGCTGCTGTGCGGTTTTTTCGGACAGGCGACGGCGGCCGACACGGTTGGGTCTTCGGCCGCTCCAGAATATCTGCGCTGGCCCGTTCCAGCGGCAGACAAGAAATATGGGAGCATCGACGGCAAGCATATCTGGCAATATGTGGCGGAACAGGCCGAGATCGCCGAGCATTACCGGGACAATGGGCACCCGCAATTCTGGGGCCGCCTTGCCGGTACGTCGAGCGACGACGCGGATGCGCAATGGCTTCTGAATAAGTACCGCCAGATCGGATTGACGGATACGCGCGTCCAGACCATCAATTTCTACAACCCTCAATGGTCGGCGCAAAGTTGGGGCGTCACGGTGGCCGCCGCGAATAAGACGGTGCAAATCACCTCGGCCGAGCCCTCCTACGGAAGTCCCGATACGGGCGGGAAAGAATTGGACCTCCCGGTCGTCTATGTAGGACTGGGCAGCGAAGCGGACTTCGCCGGCCGCGACGTGCGTGGCAAGGCCATCCTCTTCGTCAAGGGTCAGTCGAGTTACCAGGCCGGCGCCGCGGACATCCTCAAGCGCGCTGAGGATCACGGCGCCGCCGCCATCCTTTCCACGGACCTGCGTGGCGGAAATTATACGGCGCAATCTTACCGGGCCTACACGAAGGTTCCGACATTCAATGTGGGAACGAAGGATGGCGAGGCGATCCGCGACCTGATCGGCGGCACATCGGCCGGCGACCCGCCGCGCATCAAGATCCGCCTCGATACCAGTTGGCTCCAGGGCCAGAGATCATATCTGGTGTGGGGCACCCTGCCCGGCGAAACCGACGAGACCATATATGTGATCGCGCACCGCGATGGTTTCTTTGATGCCGCGGGCGACAATGCCAGCGGTGTCGCCACGATGCTGGGACTGGCTGAGTACTTTGCGAGGATTCCCAAAAGCCAGCGCCGCCGGACGATGATTTTCATCGGCACGGATGGACACCACAACATCAAGCCCGGCGGCTTTGGCCGTGAGTGGCTCGTAGCCAATCGGGACAAGTTTTTCTCGAAAACGGCTCTGATGATCAATGCCGAGCATCCGGCGGAAGTGCTCTCCCACGGCGGTACGGCGGGAACAGCGACCGCCACGATCCCGTTGGAATGGTACGCCGGCGGCGCGTCCAGGCCGCAGCTCACGAAAATCGCCGCCGATGCCTTCCACGAATTCGGCCTGCCGATCTGGACCGTGCCCAGCGAAAGGCCGCCGGGGGGTGATCTGGGGCGCTTTTATTGGTTCCTGCCTGGCGTGGTGGCGCAGTCCAACGATTTCGCGAACATGCACACCTCTGCGGATACGCCCGCCAATGTGACATGGACCGGGCTGGAGGCTGCGACGCGCGCCTATGCGAAGATCGTCGATGAGGTCAACAAGCTTCCGCTCACGGATTTGCAAAGGCCTGCGACCGCCGATCCGAATGCCCCCGCCACGCCGCAAGGGTATTTGAGTCTGGCCAATTGCGAGGCTTGGGTGAAGGACTCATCGGCGAGCTGCGTTCAGCCGTAATGCCGATAGTTTTTTGGGCGTCGAGAAGCTGTCGCTGCCTCCAGGGTTCGTCGGACGTGCTGTGAGCAATCGGCCGAACGGGGAATGCGCGATGATAACAGTCGCTGTGGATCTTGGAGGCACGACGATCAAGCTGGGCGTGGTGAGGGATGGAAAAGTCGCTCGAGAGGCTTCGCTAGCTGCCGAATCCAGAGATGGCTTGTTGCGCCAGCTTCGGGAGATCGCCGATGAGATTGGCCGCCTGCTCTCCTCGCTCGGTCTTGAGCACCGGAATTGCAACGCGCTTGGCCTCACATTTCCCGGCCTGGTCGATGTCGACACTAACCGGGTGCGCGCGACATACGGCAAATGGGATGACGCACCGGGGATCGATCTTGCCGCTTGGGCAAAAGA
>DATFSP010000241.1:0-12488 GCA_035262545.1 Rhizomicrobium sp.
GATCGGCGATCACCAGGGCCAGAACAGGGACAAGATCGTCGCAAAAGTGGCGGAACTTTGCCGCTCGCTGGCGGATTCCATTCACGCCTCCACGAGTGATAAGGTGGGAGCATGAATTGGATCACCAATTTCGTCCGGCCCAAGATCAAGAATCTGATCAAGGGCCGCGACACGCCGGAAAATCTGTGGCGCAAATGCTCGGCCTGCGGCGAGATGATCTTTCACCGCGACCTGATCGCCAATTTTTATGTCTGCCCAAAATGCGTCCATCATATGCGCATCGGTCCGGCCGAGCGTTTCGCCTACACGTTCGACGATAATTCCTATGGCGAGCTGCCGCCGCCCCGCGTCGCGCAGGATCCTCTGCATTTCAAGGGCGACAAGCGATACGCCGACGAGATGAAGGCCGCCAAAGCCAAGACCTCGCGCCCCGAAGCCTTTACCGCCGCGCGCGGCACTCTCGACGGTTTGCCCGTCTTGGTAGCGGTGCAGCCCTTCGATTTCCTTGGCGGCTCGCTGGGGATGGCCGTTGGCGAAGCCTTCGTCCAGGCGGTGGAGGCGGCAGTGGCCGAGAAGCGCGCCTTTATCCTTTATGTTGCCTCGGGCGGCGCGCGGATGCAGGAGAGCATGCTTTCCCTTATGCAAATGCCCCGTACCACGATCGCGGTGCAGCTGCTGAAGGAAGCGGGCCTTCCTTACGTGGTGGTGTTCACCGATCCCACCTTTGGCGGTGTCTCGGCGTCCTATGCCATGCTTGGCGACATCCACATCGCCGAACCCGGCTCGCAGATCGGCTTTGCCGGAGCGCGGGTGATCGCCCAGACCATCCGAGAGAAATTGCCGGAAGGTTTCCAGCGCGCGGAATATCTTCTCTCCCACGGCATGCTGGACATGGTGACGCCCAGAAGCGAAATGCGCGCCACCCTCTCGCGCCTGGTGCACCTGATGCTCAAAAAGCCAAAACCCGCGACGCGCGCGGCTGCCGGCAATGGCAATGGCCGCGCCGCCGCGGTCTCCTAACTCCTTAGGCGCGATGACGGACTATCCCCGCAGCCCGGCCATTCTTGAGCGGCTGCTGGCGTTACATCCCAAAAAGATAGATTTGGCGCTGGACCGAATCCTGCGGCTGCTCTCGGCACTGGGCAATCCGCAGCTTAAATTGCCGCCGGTGATCCATGTCGCGGGCACCAACGGCAAAGGCTCGGCCTGCGCCTTCTCGCGCTCCATGCTGGAAGCACAGGGTCTCAGGGTGCATACCCATATCTCGCCCCATCTGGTGCGATTCCATGAGCGCATCCGCCTTGCTGGCGAGTTGATCTCCGAAGGAGAACTCTGCGCCACGCTCGAAGAGGTAGAGCGCGTCAATGAGGCGGCCCCCATCACCTTTTTCGAGATCACGGCGGCAGCGATGTTTCTCGCATTCTCTCGCCATCCCGCAGACGCCGTGGTGCTGGAAGTGGGTCTGGGCGGCAAGTATGACGCCACCAATGTGATCCCCAGGCCCGTCATGACCATCATCCAGCCGGTGGGTCTGGATCATATGGAATTTTTGGGCAGCGACATTGCCTCTATCGCGGGCGAGAAGGCGGGCATCATCAAGCCCGGCGTACCTGTGGTGGTGGGGCCTCAAGATGAGGTCCCCCGCGAAGTGATCCTGCGCCGCGCCGACAGCCTCAGCGCGCCCGCTCATGTGTTCGGCCAGGATTTCTTTGTCCGCCAGGAACATGGCCGCATGGTCTATGAAGACGAGATGGGCCTGCTTGACTTGCCGATGCCCAAGCTGATCGGGCGGCACCAAATCGACAATGCGGGCGTCGCCATTGCTGGGCTGCGCCATGCCATGCGCGACACCAAGAGCCTGGGCTGGGGCCAGGACCCAGCTGTAGAGAAGGGGCTGCGCAGTGTGGATTGGCCCGCGCGGCTGCAGCATCTCACGCACGGTCCCCTGGTCGCGGACGCGCCCAATGATTCCGAAATCTGGCTGGACGGTGGGCACAATCCCCATTGCGCCGCAGCCATCAGCCGCGCCATCGCCGACCTGGACGAGAAAGTGGACCGTCCGCTCTATCTCATCTGCGGCATGCTCACGACCAAGGACGCCGTGGGCTTCCTTTCCGCCTTCAAGGGATTGGCGCGGCACGTCGTGACGGTGTCGATCCCCGGCGAAGCCGCCAGCATGGGCGCGGGCGCGCTTTATGACGCCGCGCGCCAGGCGGGGTTGGACGCCGCGCCATCGGAAGATCTGGAAGACTCGATCCTGCAAGTGGGCGCCTGGGCCCGCGCTCATCCAAAAGAACCCCCGCCGCGAATTCTTATTTGCGGGTCGCTGTATCTGGCGGGGAAAGTGTTAGCGGAAAACGGCTAGCTCATCGGACGCGTGGAGGCCGCCATCCGACCTCCTCACCCTGAGCTTGTCGAAGGGTGAGGATGGAAGATCCGCCAGCGCGCCCCTCATGCTTCGTCCCTCGACAAGCTCGGGATGAGGAAGCTCAGCATGAGGAGATCCGGTGGCGTGTCTACCTCTTCATCACCGCCGTCGCCTGGTCCAGCCGCGCGCTGTAATTGTTCAGCGCGGTCGCGGTCAGCGCGATGTACTTGTTCGCATCGGCCCAACGCTCTTCCTCGATCGCCTCACGGATGCCCGGCAAGGTCTTGGCGCCGTAGCCGGTGAAGCGGCCGGGCGCGTAGATCAAATTCTTGTACCAGTTCCGTCCCGGCAGGCCCTGGTCCACCAGCAAGGTCTGGTCGATGGACTGCATGATGCCCTGCAGCTTGGCGAGATTGGCAGGCGTCAGATGCGCGCCGCCTTCGGCCACGGCATCGTCATACGCCTTGGCGCTCGCCTTCAACTTCGACGCCGCCTGGTCCAGCGGGCTGAAATCGAATTTCGGCACTTCCTTCAGCGCGGTGGGATTGGCGTGCGGCTTGGTGGGGTCATCCGCCAGGATATAGGCATTGTCGGCCAGCATCTTCTTTTGCGTCTCGGCCGCCTCGCGCCGATTGTCCGCGAGCTTCTTCACCTCGGTGACATATTGTGCGATGGCGTCGGAGAAATCGCCCGCCTGCTGGATAGGCAGGTCGGAATCCGCCGCCGCGATCACGGCGCGGCCCACCGTCTTGGCCAATTGGGCGTCATAGACAAAGCCCGGATCGACAAACCGGCTATGATGCTCATAGGTGTCGTAGCGTGAGTGATAGACGCCGGTCGAGCGGCCTTCGCCGCCATAGCCATAGTCGAGTGTCTCCAACCCGAGATGCTGCAGATAGGCGGAATAGTCCGAGCCCGAGCCCAAGGGCTCCAGCGGCATATCCTTGGAAGCATCGGCCGCTTGCTTGGCCATTGCTTTGGCATGGTCGTCGCCGGTGGGACCATCCATGCGCAGGCGCGAGCGTCGGCGCGCATCCACAGTCGCCTTAGTCTCGGGGTCCTTCACGCCGGCAAGCGTCTGGCTCACGAATTTTTCCAGGTCCTCGCTGCCGCCCACATTAAGGATGCCGCGGCCATTGCCGTCGCTGTTGATGTAGAGCACCGCCTTCTTCTGCAGTTCCGCGGCGTGATCTTCGGCCCATTCGGTCGATCCCAAGAGCATTGGCTCTTCGGCGTCCCAACTGGTGTAGACGATGGTGCGCTTGGGCTTCCAACCGCCCTTGACCAATTCGCCCAGCGCCTTGGCTTCGCCCAACAACGCGACCTGGCCCGAAAGCGGATCGCTGGCGCCTTCCACCCAGCCGTCATGATGATTGCCGCGGATTACCCACTGGTCGGGATATTGCGAGCCCTTGAGCGTGGCGATCACGTCATAGATGGGCTTGAGGCTCCATTCCGACTTCACCGCTAGATGGACGGGCACCGAGCCGGTGACGCGGTAGGTGATGCCCAAATGGCCGCGCCAATTGGCGGGTGCCACCACGCCGTCCATTGCGCTCAGCAGTACTTGCGCGTCCGCATAGGAAATCGGCAGCGCGGGAATTTTGAGGATCGAAGGCGATGTTTCGCGCGTCAATCGCTTGGCGCCGGGCTTGGCCGCGACGCCCGGCGTGAGGGGATCGCCCGGATAGATGGTCATGTCGGCCACCGAGCCGCGTTGGAAGCCCTGGAGCGGACGCATCGAACCGTTGGGATAGACCGCATCTACCGAATAGCCGTCGTCGGCGGGATCGGAATAGATCAACGTGCCCACCGCGCCGTGATCCTGAGCCAGCTTCACTTTCAAGCCGCGCCAGCCCTCGCCGTAACGGGCGATCACGATCTTGCCTTTGACCGATATGCCGAATTGCTCGAGGCGCTTGTAATCCTCGATATTGCCGTAATTCACATAGACCAGCGGCGCGGTGACATCGCCGTCGCCCTGATAGGCGAGATAGGCGGGAAGCGCGTAATCCTTGGCCGTGGAACTGGTGTCGCCTGGAATGGGCCGCTCCTGAAGCGTCGCGCTCCATTTCTTGCCTTGATAGTTGGGCATTTCCAGCGCTTCGCTGATGGGCGTGGGATAGAGCACGTCATACTGCTCGATATGCGCGTCCCAGCCGAAGCTCTTGAATTGCTGCAGGATCCAGTCGGCATTGCTCTTGTCGTGGGGCGAGCCGACCTGGTTGGGCTCGGACGCCAAAAGCTTCATCCAGCCGTCCAGTTCGTGGGGATTGATTGAGGCGTCGAATTTGGCGTCGAGCCCGGCGTCGTTGGATACCTGCGCGAGCGCCGAACCCGTGAGCAGGAAACCGGTCAGACCCAGAATAAGAAAACGCCGCATTAAAAAACCCCCGTAGCGCTAGCTTCTTGGGACCATGCTATCGGCGGTTTGGGGGGACGTCAAAAGAGCAAGAACTATTGCCGTCATCGCCAGCAAATGCGGGCCATCCACGTGATAGCGGCGCTAGGTTGCGCTTTTCGGGTTCTGAGAAAGCGTCAGTTAGGTGGCCCGCGCTGTCGTTAGCGGCAGCGCTACGGCCATGGCAATCAGGCCTGGATCGACGACTCGATCCATTCCTTGATCTTGGACTTGGGCAGCGCGCCCACTTTGGTCGCGGCTACCTGGCCCTGGGAGAAGATCATCATGGTGGGAATGCCGCGCACGCCATACTTTGTGGGGACGTGCGGATTTTCGTCGATATTAATCTTGGCGATGGTCACCTTGTCGCCCAGTTCGGCCGCCAACTCGTCGAGCGCCGGCGCGATCATACGGCAGGGACCGCACCATTCCGCCCAGAAATCCACCAGAACGGGCTTCTTAGCGTCCAAGACATCGGCCTGGAACGAGGCGTCCGAAACTTTGATGGGCATGGGCAGGATTTCCTAGATAAAGCCGTACCCATTATCTAGGAATGACCCTCATCCGGGTCAAGCCGCCGCCTGATTTGGCCCATTTGGGCCTCTAACAGGGCGTCCGAAAGTCGCATTAGAAACGGACCGGCGGTCCAGACTAGGCCGCACACGATTCGCTTGCCCGGAAAAATGCGTCCCGCTGCGGCGCGATAGAGCGCCATCTGCGCCAGGTATAGCGAACTCACATCTTCCTCTCTCGCGGGCGGCGGGCGGTTGGTCTTGAAATCCACGATTAAGACCTCGTTATCCGTCACCGCCAGCCGGTCCACCCGGCCATTCACCTGGGCGCCCGTACCCAATTCGGGCAGATTGGCCAGGAAGGCCACTTCCGCTCGACTTGCCGGCGCGAAAGCGGGCGTGAATTCCGAATCGTCCAGTATGCGGATGGTCTCATCGGCCAGCGTGGCTGCTTCGCCTTCAGCAAAGCCTTGGGCGACGGCATACCGGATCGCCAATTCCTTGCGCGCACTATGTTCCACTTCGGGCAGGCGCGACATCAGCGCATGCACCACATTGCCGCGCTTGAACGGATCTTTGGCTTCGCGCAACGGCGAGAATGCGGGCGGCTCGCGCATGGGCAATGCGTCCGACGGCCGGATCAGGCGCGGCAATACATGCTCGGGCGGTGCGGGCCGCGTCATCCAGGCGGGAAGCGCGGCCGCATTGCTGGCGGGTGTTGGGACCGCCACGCCTTTCTCATTCGCGACATGGCCGAACGCGCGCGCGTCCGCGCCATGGCGGGTGATGGGACGGCCCAGTGCATTGGCTGCCGTTTGCGCCAGCGTGTACCAGGAACCGGCGCGCAAGCCCCGCCTGTTCTCGAAACCGCACAAATAGAGCCGCTCGCGCGCCCTCGTGAGCGCCACATAGAGTAGCCGGCGATGCTCGCGCAGCATCTCGTCCTCTTCGGCCGCTTTGGCTTGCGCCACCACAAGCGGCGATTCCGGTACGGGCAGAGGATAGAGCACGCCGTCGCCATGATAGAGCAAATGGCCCTTGCGCGACGGCGGATCGGGCAGGGTGGTCGTGTCGGGCAGGATCACGATGTCGGCCTCCAGTCCCTTGGCGCCATGCACGGTCATTACGCGGACTTCGTCACGGCCCTTCTCCATGTCGCGCTTCACTTCCGTGTTGCCGCGCGCCACCCAATCCAGAAAGCCTTCCAACGACGGAGTGGCGCCGCGCTCATAGGCCAGGGCGAGCGACAGGAATTCCTCGATCGCGTCCTGGGACTCCGGACCCAACCGGGCCGCCAGCTCACGTTTCTTGCCGCGCGCGATCAGCGCATGGCTGAAGAATTCGAAGGGCGGGGCGTAATCGGCGCGGCCCAGCATCTCGGTGAGGAAAGCATGCGCGGCGGCGAAATTCAGCTCGTGCATGTGCTCGCTCAACGCCTGCCACACCGTGCCCGGACGCTTGTGGCAGAGCGTGAACAACTCCTCCTCTGTAATGCCGCAAAGCGGCGAACGCAGCATCGCCGCTACAGTGAGATCATCGTCCCGCTGCAGGACGAAACGTCCCAGCGCCATCAGATCCATCACTCCGATCTGTTCCGTAAGCACGATACGGTCCGCGCCCGCCACGGGAACATGACGCAGCTTCAACTGCCGTATCACCTCGCCGCCGAAAGGCTCGCGTCGAGGCAGCAAAATCATGATATCGCCGGGGGAAATGGGTTTCTCGTGCCCTGGCAGCGTCTCGCACGCATCCAGCCATTCACATATTTGCGCGGCGATGCGCCTGGCCAGCACCACCACCGGGCCTTCCGGCTCAGGCGCGTCTACCGGCAGGTAAGGGTCCTTGTTCTGAGTCGGCGGTGGCTTCAGCGCGGTCCAGAATTCAATCCCGCCTTTCGCTTCTTCGCGATGGGCGGAATGCTCGATCTCCCGATCGCGTGACGTGAGGCCGGCCCGCGCCGCAGCATCTGCGAACACCTTGTCCACGAAGGAAAGAATCTCCGGCGCGGAGCGGCGCGAGGTTGTGAGCGGCTGGTCCACGAAGGTCTGCTCCGCCCGCGCCGCCAGGCGCTCGAAATGATGGCGGTTGATGTCGAACTGGCTGGGATCGGCACCCTGAAAGCTGAAGATGGATTGCTTTTCGTCGCCCACCGCGAAGATGGTGCGGGTGCTGCGCGCACGGCCTTCGCCGGCGAAGAATTCCTCGGCCAGCTTGCCGACGATGCGCCATTGCTCAGGGCTGGTGTCCTGCGCCTCGTCGATCAGGATATGGTCGATGCCGTTATCGAGCTTGTAGAGCACCCACTGCGCGGCATCGCCTTTTTCCAGAAGCGCCAGGGTCTTCACGATCAGGTCGTCGTAGTCCAGCACCCCCTGGCGATCCTTGGCCCGCGCATAGTCGCGGCGCACCGCGGCGATCAAGGTAAGCGAGGCATTGGTGAGGCGCGCAGCGCGGGCGGCGCGGCGCTGATCGTCTACGACGCAGAAGCGCGTCTGCAGCGCCGTCAAATACGACAGAAGATCAGGCCGCGTACCGCCCAGCGCCCTGGATGCCAGCGTCTTGCGCGGCTTGCCCGCCTGGGTCAGGAACCAGTCCTCCAACACCATGAAGCCGTCTTCGGGCAGGGCAAGAAACCGCGTCAGCGCGGACGTGCCTTCGGCGTCTCCGTTGGTCTTGCCGCGGGCCAGCCAGTCGCGCGCGTCTTTCAGCGTTTCGATTTCGGCGCGCAGGGCGGCGCAGAATTCTTTCGCTCCATCCCAATCCGGCGCGATGCCATGGGCCCGCCACACTGCATCTTCGAAGTCTCGGCCGTTCAAACGCTCGAAGAAGCGATCCATCTTGCGCCGGTCATTGCCCAGCGCCGCCGCCAGCGTGTCGTTAAGGCGCGGCTCGCCTTTCTCGATGGCGAGATAGGCGATCGCGTCGGCCAGCTTCGTGTCGCCCTGGCCCGCGCGCTCCAGCACTTTCTGGCGCGCATCCGACACCAGGGCGCGCGCCGCCGCATCGTCCAGCACCTCGAAGCCCGGCGTCACGCCGGCCTCGATGGGAAAACGGGTGAGCACCAATTGGCAGAAAGCGTGCAAGGTGAGCACCTTCAATCCGCCTGGCGTCTCCAGCGCCTTGGCGAACAGGCGGCGCGCCTTGGGAAGATCGTCGGGCACCGCGCCGATCTCGCCGATCTTTTCCGTCAGCACATCGTCGGGCAGCATCGCCCATTCGCCCAATTGCTTGAACAGGCGGTGCTGCATCTCCGCCGCCGCGGCCTTGGTGAAAGTCAGGCAGAGGATCTTCTCCGGCCGTGCATCGGCCAGAAGCAGCCGCGCCACGCGGTTCGCCAAGGTATAGGTCTTGCCCGCGCCGGCATTGGCCGCGACCCAGGCCGAAAGATGCGGGTCGGAGGCGAAGGTGGAAGGTTCGCTCATTCCTCCTCCTTCTCGATGATCGCCCAGGCCCGCACCCGCGCCAGATGGTCGTAATCGCCCTCGCTGTCCACGCTGAACGGCTGGAGCCGCGAAAGATAGGGCGTGGCGGGGCTGTCGAAATGCTCAACCCAGGCCCTGAGTTTTGCCCAGGCCTGTTCGATCAATTCCGGCACGTCGTCAGACACGGGCTGGGCGTTGCCGCCTTCGCCGCGGCCCGAGATGTGCAAATAGAGCAACTCATCACTGTCGCGTGCGCCCAGATCAGGAAAGCCGCCTGTCTTGAGGATCGCGCCTTCCAGCGGCAATTGCGGGGTGAGCAGCCTTTTCACCTGGGCGTTGGTGGGCGGCTTGCCGCTTTTGTAGTCGAGAATGGCGGCGCGATCGTTCTGCAGAATGTCGATGCGGTCGGCCACGCCGCGCAAGGTGAATTCGCCGCCGGTGCTGGCGAATTTCCGTTCGCCGCGGATCTCCAGCGCCGATTGCGCGATCGTGCCCGCGCGCTCGCGCTCAAAACTGGCGAACCAGCGCGCCGCGCATTCGAAACGGGGCCGCCATACCGACAGCATCGCCTTGGGGATGGCCAATTCCTCGAACACCTGATCGGCGATGGTCATTAATTGCGCCACGGCGTCTTCGGGCGGGGTAGGGTAGCTACGCTTGTACAGCTCTAGAGCCTTGTGCAGCGCCAGGCCGCGCTCCAAGGGACCGATGGGGGCGTCCAGCGGGTCCCATGGCTCCAACTTCAGAACATGCCTCGCATAGATCGCATAAGGATCGCGCAGCCAGGTTTCGATTTCGGTGACGGAGAGTTTGCGCGGCCGCGCTTCGGTGGGCGGTTTCGGCATGGGCGGCTGCGCCTGGGTGAGTGCGTCCACCTGCGCAAGGCGGCGCGCCGCATCGGCATAACGCCCCTCGGCGATTTCCAATCCCAAGCCCGCCGTCAATTGCATCATGCGTTGCAGCCAGCGCGAGGCAATAGTGGGCGCGCCTTCCACCTTTGTGGCGCGCGTGAGAAGCACTTCGCGCCCCGAAGCCAGCATGGCGAAGTCATGCGCCGAGAGGCCGATAGTGCGTTCAGGCTGCTCGAGACCCAGCGTCTCGCGCATGGGCCGCGAAAACCAGGGATCGGCGGATGCCGCGCCGGGCCAGCTTCCTTCGTTCAACCCCCCCAGGATCACCAGATCGAAACTCTGCAGCCGCGCTTCGAGCGGGCCAAGAATCGCAATTGCGCGATGCCGGTTGAAGCGCGGCCGGACCGGGACCTTCATCGCCAGCGCGCGCAGCAATGCTGGATAAGCATGGGGATCGAGCGGCGGCAATCCTTGGGCCCCGTCGCCGAAATTATTGAAGAACTGAACGGCGGCTTCGCCGTCCTCGTCGCGCCAGAGGGGACAATCGCGCTTGTCTTTGCAGGAAAGGTCCTCCGCCACCATCAGGTGCGTGGCGATCAGCTGGTCGAGCGGCAATTCCGAATTGGCAAAGGCATGTTCCAACGGCGCAAGGACCTTGGAAATTCTTTCCCACCACGACGCCAGCCGTGCGCATGTCTCGCGGTCGTATTTGTTGCGCGCCGCCTTTTTCGCTTGCGCGATGCGCCGCGCGATGCCTTGGAGGCCGGGGTCGGGGCGAGGACCACGCAGCGCCAGGCGGTCCAGCGCACGGGCCTGGGCGCGGAATGAAGCCGGATCATCTCCCAGACTGGCGAAGGGATGCTTGAGCAGCGCCAGGAGCGGCACGGGTGCGAATTGCGTCTCCGCAGCTTCGGCCAGCAGGCACAAAAACGCGCCCGCGCCAGTATGGGCCAAGGGATGTCCCGCGGAATCGTCGATCGCGATCTCCCAGCGCGACAATTCGGCGGCGACGCGTCGGCCTAAGTCGCGGTCGGGCGTCACCAGCGCGGCGGTGCGGCCTTCATGTTCCAGTGTTTCGCGCAAGGCCAAGGCGATCACCGATGCTTCCTCGGCGGCGTCGGCGGCAGCGACCAATTGAATGCCCGCCAGCCCTTCCGCGATGTCGCCGCCGGCTGTGTCCGCCAGGGCGCGCCAGTGATCCGTTGTGGGAGCAGGCCGCAAGCTTTCGCTTAGCAAAGACTCTCGGGCCGGATTTGGCGCTGCGCCATGCCAATCCTTCACATGCGCGCGAGTTTCGCCCGCCGCATCCAGCAATTGCTTCAACCCGTACTGCGGATGGCCCGGATCGAGAGTGCGCCAGCTTTCTTCGTCCAGTCCCCGGTCCAGTCCCGGCAGGACCAGCGCGCCATGGGGCAACCGCGCGATCAAAGTAAGCAGGCGCGCGGTCGCGGGAATCGAACCGGTCGAACCTGCCGCGATAATCATCCCAGAGGGCGGATTTTTCGCGAGCCGCTCTGCCAACATCTCCAGCCTCCGGTTGCGCTGCGCCGCTGGGTTGACCGTCTTCTCCGCTGAAAGAAGCGCCGGCCATTCGTCGCGGATCAAGGCAAGAAATCGGGCGATGTTTTCCCAATGCGCGGCCAGCGTCAGGGGCGCAAGATCGTCAAGCCGGTTGAGGTCTGCCCTCTGGCGTTCGACATCGTCCATCACCTTGGCCAGGCTCTCTGCCAAAGCCGCCGCATGAGCGAAGCTCACTTCCTCGCCCCGGCTTTCCTCCCATTGCCTGATCAGGGTGGCAAGCAGCAATTGGCGGCGGATGGGATGGATGGCACGCGGCAGCTCCAGCCCGTCATGCACCAGGTCGAACAAATCGTCGTCGTCGCTGTCCCCCAAAGCGCGGAATTGCGGCAACAGCGCCGCGCCGCCAAGGACGCGCGCAAACGCCTCGCCGAAATTTCGCGCCGCGCGTCTTGTGGGGAGATAGACGGTGACATCGGACAGGGCGAATTCGCCGGTTCCCGCACGCTCCACCAGTCCGCGCGCCAGGGTCTCACCGAAGGGCGCAGACGCCGCTATCGTGAAGATGCCGCTCACGCCTTACTCAGTTTTGACAGAAACGCCTCTGCATCTTCACGCGCCTTGGGGCTTCCCACATGCAGCCATGCGCCTTCCAGCCGGATGCCGTAGAGCCGGTCATTGGCGATGGCGCGGTCCCACATCACATTGGTGGAGAAAATCTTCGCCGGCGGATCGGCGAATAGGCGGGGATGCGCGATCTGCACGCCGGGATAGGCGAAACCTGACACCATGCGTTCCGGCACGCGGCTTATGTGGCCAGTGGAGGAAAGGCGGAAATCGCCCCGCCATCCTTCATAGCCCAGCGCCGTCACCATGGACGCCAGCAGCAACAGCCCGTCCATGCGTACTGCGTCCCATGCCTGGTTCATCGCGGCCAGCGCCGAATTGTAGCCTTCGACCCAGATCGAATCCGAATTGACGATGAAGAAAGGCTCGCCGGCAAAGTTGGGAAGTGCCTTCACCACGCCGCCGCCGGTATCCAGCAACGCGTCTTCTTCCGAGGAATAGCGAATCTCGATGTCTCGTCGCTGTTTGAGATGAGCGCGCAGCATCTCGGCCTTATAATGAAGGTTGATCACCGCCAGTTCGACCTTCGCCGCCACCAGGCGATCGAGCGCATGATCAATCAGGGTCTTGCCGCTCACGGTGACCAGCGGCTTGGGGCGGTCGTCGGTGAGGGGCCGCATCCGCAGCCCCTTGCCTGCGGCCATCACCATGGCGCGGCGGATCATGCGGTGGCCCGTTCCGGCACGGTGCGCCGCGATCTGGGCAGCGCACGGTCATACCAACATTTGAGATCGGCGAGCAGGGGGTGGCTCAAATCCTGTTCTACATAGCCCCATACGCGAGGAAGAT
>DATFSP010000242.1:0-18119 GCA_035262545.1 Rhizomicrobium sp.
CGCCGTAGGCCACCGAGATGATCATGCCGTTATATTGATCGATCAGCAGCGCGTCGCTGCCCACCCTGACCCAGACAGTGCCGAAGGGCGGCGGCGGCAAAGCGTACACGGCGTAATTCCACAGCCAATATTGGCGTGCCCAGAACAGCGGCGGCAGGGTTTCACCCCATGACCAGCGCCGCAAATAATAGCCCCGCGGCGGGCGGTAGGCCGGAGCGCGGAAGCGCCGATCGGCCCGGTAATTTTGATGATAGTAGCGGAAGCTGCTGAAATCGCGGCTGGAGCCGCGTCTAGCATCGGCCGACGAGTTGGGGCGTGACTGGAAATTGCCGCGCATCGCGTTCGATGGCTCATTGGCTGGGCGCGGGCCAGGTCCTCCGCGGGGCGCGCCGCCGCCATGGGGCTGACCGCCGCCACGCTGTTGGCCATGTGGCGGGGCTGCCTGATCGTGATGCTCGCGATCCTGTGCGAGCGCGGGTTCGATAATGGCGGTCAGGCCGATAATTGCGGCGGCCGAGAGTAGAAATTTGCGCATCAAATCCATCCCCGATTTGCCATCGCATAACACAAAGGCGCGGCATAAGTTCCGTTTACGCCGTGCGGTCCGCTGCTATGGTCGAAGCGCTTGGGGAGGGTGAATGATCACTTTGATTCTCGCAATGGCCGACAATGGCGTCATCGGCAGGCAGGGCCAGATACCCTGGCGCATCGGGGATGATCTCAAGCGCTTCAAGCGATTGACCATCGGAAAGCCGGTGGTGATGGGACGCAAGACCTGGGACTCTCTGCCAAAAAAACCCTTACCGGAGCGGACCAATATCGTGGTCACGCGGCAACCGGGCTGGCGTGGCGAAGGGGCGTTTTCCGCGACTTCGCTTGATGACGCCCTTGCCAAAGCGGCGCAGGCGGCTGAAGTGATGGTCATAGGCGGCGCGGAGATCTACTGGGCGGCCTTGCCGCGCGCCCAGCGTATCGAATTGACGGAAGTGCATCGTCCTTTTGAGGGCGATGCGCGCTTTGCTTTCGACCGCGGGGCCTGGCGCGAAGTGACGCGCGAAGAGCATGCCACGCAGGACGGACTGAGCTTCAGCTATGTCACGCTGACCCGGAAATGATCACACGAATATGGTTATTCAAAAATAATCTGGGGCGCTGGATGGGTCTCGCCTTGCAGCGCAAGCGCAACTTTCTCTGCCACCGCCAAGAATGAAAGCGCTTCGGGCCCGTCGGGCTTCGCCGCCATCACGGGCTCGCCGTTATCGGAGCTTTCGCGGATCAAGGGCACGAGCGCTATCTCGCCCAGAAATGGCACCTCCATTTTTTCCGCCGTCTCACGCGCGCCGCCATGGCCGAAAATATGATGCGCATGGCCGCAATCGGGGCAGATGAACACGCTCATATTCTCGATTAGGCCAAGGATCGGCACGGCCGTCTTTTTGAACATGGCGATGCCCTTTTTTGCGTCGATCAGGGCGATGTCCTGCGGTGTCGAAACAATCACCGCGCCTTTCAAAGGCGCGCGCTGCGCAATGGTGAGTTGGGCATCTCCCGTTCCCGGCGGCATGTCCAGCACCAGCACGTCAAGCGGGCCCCACAAGACATCGTTCAGCATCTGAGTGAGTGCCGATTGAACCATGGGCCCGCGCCAAATCATGGCTTCGTCTTCTCTGACGAGGAAGCCGATGGACATGGTCTTGAGGCCGAATTTCTCGATGGGTTTTATCTTCCTACCGTCGCTCTCGGGCCTGTGGCGGATGCCCAGGAGGCGCGGCAGCGATGGGCCATAAATATCGGCATCCAAAAGCCCCACTTTCAGCCCCAGATGCGCCAGACCCAGCGCCAGATTGACTGCAACGGTCGATTTTCCCACCCCACCTTTGCCGCTCGCCACCGCGATAATGTTTCGCACGCCAGCAATGGCAGTCGATGGTGAGGACACTTGCGGCCGCGCGGGGGCCGGGCGATGCGCGGTCAGGACCGCGGAGACCGAGAGCACGCCGGGAAGCCTTGCCACCGCTGCTTCGCTGGCAGCCCTGAGCGGTTCGGCCGCGGGTCCTTGCTGAGGCGGCACTTCGAGCGCGAAGCCGACATGGCCGTTTCTGAGCGTGAGCCCTGCGATCATATTCTGCTGCACTACCGACCGGCCCGAGACTGGGTCTATAACCTGGTCGAGCGCATGGAGTACATCGTCACGTGTCGCCGGAGTTGCCATGGCCGCTCTATAGGACGCCTCTGTTCCAAAACCAACCTGGACCGGAACGCATTATTCTGTCGGCGGTTTAAGAAACGCTCCGGCAAAGGGCGCAAATTGGCGCTAAATGCCTGTTTGGCGGGCGCCGGGGCACGGCGTTATGCTCTGGGCGCGATTCCAACCAGGCCCGCGTTTTTTTAGGACTGACGATATGCGGTTTGCGCTTGCTTTTTGTGCCGCACTCGCCTTGGCGGGCACTCCAGCCATGGCGCGGCCGGCGCCGGACTCCTTTGCTGATTTGGCGTCTAAGCTTCTTCCTACAGTGGTCAATATCGCCACCTCGCAAACCCTAAAGGCCCCGCCGCCTTCGGCCATACCCAATGTGCCCCCCGGCTCGCCGCTTGAGGATCTGTTTAAGAATTTTCTGGGTCCCAATGCCGAGCGTCCGCGGCACGTCACCTCGCTGGGCTCGGGCTTCGTTATCGATCCCGCCGGCTATATTGTCACCAACAATCACGTGATTGAGGACAGCGACCAGATCACCGTGACACTTAATGACGGGTCAAGCCTTCCGGCCAAGATCGTGGGGCGCGACACCAAGACCGATCTGGCTCTGCTCAAAGTCACACCCAAGAAACCGCTGCCGGCCGCGCATTTCGGCGACAGCGACAAGGCCAGGATCGGCGATTGGGTGATGGCGATCGGCGATCCTTTCGGCCTGGGCTCGACGGTGACTGCGGGCATCGTTTCGGCGCGAAACCGCGACATCAATGCCGGTCCCTATGACGATTTCATCCAGACCGACGCGCCGATCAATCGCGGCAATTCCGGCGGTCCCCTATTCGACATGGACGGCAATGTGATCGGGATCAATTCCGCAATCTTCTCGCCCTCGGGCGGAAGCGTGGGCATCGGCTTTTCCATTCCCTCGAACATGGCGCGGGACGTGCTTGCCCAGTTGAAGCAATTCGGGGTCGCCCGGCGCGGCTGGATCGGCGTGCGCATCCAGCAGGTGACCGACGAGATCGCCCAGGGCATGGGATTGCCTGGCACCCAAGGCGCCCTGGTCGCCGACGTGACGGCGAGCGGACCAGCCGACAAGGCAGGTCTCAAGAATGGCGACGTGGTGGTGGGCTTCGACAACAAGCCCGTCGCGGACTCACGAGAACTGCCCCGCATTGTGGCAGCCACGCCTATCGGCAAAACCGTCAATGTGGATGTGCTTCGCAAGGGCAAGAAACAAAACTTCAAAATCGTGATTGCCAAGTTGGACGAAGGCTCACCCGACAAGCCAGGCAAGAAACTGCCGCCGCCTCCGCCCAAGCCAAAATCCAAGGTCTCGCAACTGGGTCTGTCGCTGGCACTGCTGGATGAAGCCGCGCGGACCAAATACAAGCTGGCTGGCAACATCCAGGGTGTGGTGGTGAGCGATGTCGATCCCGACAGCCCTGCCGCGGACAAGAATTTCCGCCCCGGTGACGTGATCGTGGAAGTGCAGAGCCAGCCGGTGAAATCGCCTGCCGACGTCGAGGCGCGCGTGGATGCCGACGTAAAAGCGGGAAAGAAAGTCGAGTTGATGCTGGTGAGCCGAAACGGCGAGATGACTTATGTCGGTTTGCGGCTGGAATAGCTCAAAACTTAGTTCCCCCGCTTCCATTCCCTAGCCCGGGGGCCAGCACTTGCCCACGCGCGAAGTGGGGGCCCGACCAAGTCTCGCCGGAGCTACAGGTGAACTATTTCTTCGTCAGTGTAGCCCTGCAAATAGAGCAGGGCACTAAGGTCGTTGTGATTGATCGAGGCGCCCGCGGCTACCGCGACCAGGGGCTTGGCGTGATAGGCAACTCCAAGGCCGGCGCGCTGGATCATGGCCAGATCATTGGCGCCATCGCCTACGGCTAGTGTCTCGGCATAGTCGAGCTTGAGCCTGGCGGTCGCTTCCTCCAGCGCTTTCAATTTGGCTTCCCGACCGAGGATGGGATCGCCCACTTCGCCCGTAAGCGTCGTGCCATCGTCCAACAGCGTGTTGCCGCGTTCGACATGGAAACCCGCCGCCGCGGCTACCCTGGAGGTAAAAAATCCGAACCCGCCCGATACCAGCATGGTATGAGCGCCATCCCGGCGCATGGTGGCGATCAGGTTTTTGGCTCCGGGATTGAGCCGCACCCGTTCGGAATAGGTACGCTCTAAGGCGGCGAGTGGCAGGCCTTTGAGCATGCCCACGCGTTCCCGCAGCGCCGCCTCGAATTGAAGCTCACCCCGCATGGCGCGTTCCGTGATGGCTGCGATCCTTGGCTTGAGGCCCGCCATATCGGCCAATTCATCCAGGCATTCGACGTTGATGATGGTCGAATCCATATCGGCGATGAGAAGTTTCTTCTTGCGCCGAACTGCGGCCACCAGATTGATGTCGAGCTTCAATCCTTCGGCCAGGGCACGCGCTTCGGCCAGGGGCGCCGCACCTTCGTTGTGGAGTGGCAAATCGAAGGCATGGCCGGGCGAGAGGATATGGGCGCGGCCCAACTTGAGGGGCGCAAACAATTCCGGATCGGCACGGACACCGATGACATTCAGAACAAAGGCGGACATGCTAAGAGCCCGATATCGATGATATGGCGAACTTCGAAACCCACGGCACTCATATGATGCGATGCGACGCCGTGCTTATTGCAGGCCCGACCGCGAGCGGCAAGTCCGCCGCCGCATTGGCCTTGGCGCATCATATCTCCGGCGCGCTGATCAATGCCGATGCGATGCAAGTTTACAGAGAAGCACCCATCCTGACCGCACAGCCTGACGGGGAAGCGCGCGCGAAAGCACCGCATTTTCTTTATGGCCATGTTCCAGTGTGCGAGCCTTATTCGGTGGGACGTTATGTCGAGGACGCGCGCGAGGCGCTGGCAAAGGCTCATGCGATGGGGAAGATCCCCATTCTAGTGGGCGGCACTGGACTCTATTTCAGCGCATTGGCGGAGGGATTGGCCAATGTTCCGCCTATCCCGCCTGAAACGCGCGCGCGGTCCCGCGCGCTCATGGAGGAAATCGGCGTGGGCGAGCTTCATGCTCGGCTTGCGGAGCGCGATGCCAAAACGGCGGCTGAGCTTCGTCCTACCGATTCGCAGCGCGTGGTGCGTGCCTGGGAAGTGCTGGAGGCGACCGGGCGCCCCTTACGCCACTGGCGGCAAGCGCAAACACCGCCGCTGCTGAATGAACTGAAGCTCGCCCGCTTCGTGCTCGATCCGCCACGTCCGCTTCTGAGGTTGAAAATCGCGGAAAGGTTCCAATCCATGCTGGGTCACGGCGGCATGGACGAAGCATTGGCGCTTGCCGCTCTCGATCCGTCGTTGCCTGCCGCCAAGCTCCTCGGCCTGCGGCCCTTGATCGCCTATGCCCAAGGCCGGCTCTCGCGCGAGGAGGCAATTGAAGAGGCAGTCAACGCAACGCGGCAATTTGCCAAGCGGCAGTTGACGTGGTTTCGAAACCGCATGGCGGATTATGTCTGGTTTGACCCAAACGAGAGCAATATTATTGCTATATACGATGATTTTTCTGCATGAAATTGCTTGACGGAAGTTGCGCTGCAACCTAACGTGACCGCGATGACAGAGTTTCTCGTACTTATTTTGAGGCCATCGCCCGAACGTGGTTAGCCCCGCGGAACCGGACGATGGCTTGTGATCAAGGGGCGGAAACGCCCCTTTATCTTTGGAACCAGGCTTGAGGGTTATGGATACGGACACGAAATTGGCGGAAAGAACTACCGCTCACGAGACGGTTTCTCTCACGGGCGCCCAGATGGTGGTGCGCGCGCTCAAGGATCAGGGCGTCACGCATATTTTCGGCTATCCCGGTGGCGCGGTACTTCCTATCTATGACGCGCTGTTTGCCGACAATGGCATCGTCCATGTCCTGGTCCGCCACGAGCAGGGCGCCACACATGCCGCGGAAGGTTATGCACGCTCTACGGGCAAGCCTGGCGTGGTGCTGGTGACGTCGGGACCAGGCGCTACCAATGCCGTCACCGGCCTGACCGATGCTTTGATGGATTCAATTCCCCTGGTGGTTCTCACCGGCCAGGTGGCGACACATTTGATTGGCACCGATGCGTTCCAGGAAGCCGACACTGTGGGCATCACGCGGGCCTGCACCAAGCATAATTGGCTGGTGAAGGATGTGAACGAGTTATCCCGCACGCTGCACGAAGCATTCCAGATCGCCACCCAGGGAAGGCCTGGTCCGGTGGTGGTGGACATCCCCAAGGATGTGCAGTTCAAGACTGGCGACTATTTCACGCCGGAGCAGATTCGCCACCGGACCTTCCGGCCCAAAACCGAACCGGATCAAGCGGCAATCGCGCGCGCGGTGGAACTGATGGCGGAGGCCAAGCGCCCTGTCCTTTACACTGGGGGTGGCATCATCAATGCGGGGCCGAAAGCAAGCTTGGCATTGCGCGAGCTGGCGTCGCTCACCGGTTTCCCGGTCACCTCAACGTTGATGGGATTGGGCGCTTTCCCTGCCTCCTCGCCGCAATGGCTCGGCATGCTGGGCATGCACGGCACCTACGAAGCCAACAATGCCATGCATGATTGCGACCTGATGGTCTGTCTGGGAGCGCGCTTCGACGACCGCGTCACCGGACGCATTGACGCTTTTTCGCCCGGCTCGAAGAAAATCCATCTCGATATCGATGCTTCGCAGATCAACAAAGTCGTGCGGGTGGACTTGCCCATCGTCGCCGATGCCGGGCGCGCCATTTCCGAAATGGTTAAGTTGTGGAAGGCCAAGGGCGTCAAAGCGCAATCCATCAAGGATTGGTGGGCCACGATCGACAGCTGGCGCGCCAAGAAATGCCTCGCCTATCAGCCTTCGCAATCCCTGATCAAGCCGCAATATGCCATCGACCGGCTCTATGCGCTGACGCGCGGGCGCGACGTCTACATCACGACCGAAGTGGGACAGCACCAGATGTGGGCGGCGCAACGATTCAAATTCGAGGAACCTAATCGCTGGATGACCTCGGGCGGCCTGGGCACGATGGGCTATGGCCTTCCGGCCGCGGTGGGCGTGCAGATGGCCCATCCGGGTGCGCTTGTGATCGATATCGCCGGCGAAGCTTCGGTGCAGATGACCATGCAGGAAATGTCCACCGCCGTTCAGTACGACCTGCCGATCAAGATCTTCATCCTTAACAATCAATATATGGGGATGGTGCGCCAATGGCAGGAATTGTTGCATGGCGGGCGTTATTCCCATTCCTATTCCGAAGCGCTGCCTGATTTCGCGAAGCTGGCAGACGCCTTTGGCTGTCTCGGCCTCTTCGCCGACAAGCCCAGGGATCTGGACGATAAGATTCGCCAGATGATCGAAAGCCCTAAGCCGGTGCTATTCGACTGCCGGGTGGATCCTGCGGAGAATTGCTTTCCCATGATCCCCTCGGGCGCGGCGCATAACGATATGATCCTCTCCGGTCTTTCCGACGCCGAGGTCAGTGACGAAGGGAAGATGTTGGTGTGATGGCAATAGAGCGGCACACCGTGACCGCCCTGGTGGACAATGAAGCGGGCGTGCTTGCCCGCGTCGTGGGTCTGTTCTCCGGCCGCGGCTACAATATCGAAAGCCTCACCGTGGCTGAAGTTGACCCCAAGGCGCGCACGTCGCGCATCACCATCGTCACTTCCGGCACGCCCGAAGTGATCGAACAGATCGAGGCGCAGCTTCGGCGCGTAGTGCCGGTCCATGCCGTCACGAACTGGACTTTCGCCTCCGATGGCATCGAGCGGGAAATGGCGCTGGTGAAAGTTACCCGCCCGGCCTTGAAAGCGGCGAAGGCGACAGCAGAGAAATTCGGCGCCCGCGCGTTGGATGAGAGCGGCGTATTCGAATTGACCGATGCGCCCGCCAAAATATCCAGTTTCATCGAAGCCATGCGGGACCTTGGGCTGAGCGACGTCTCGCGCACCGGTGTGGCCGCCATCAGTCGGGACAGCGAGTAAGCGGTCCCTTTGCATGTGACATATGAGCCGGGAACAATTGCCCCCCTTCCTGCGAGCGGATAAAAAGCGGGCGCAACGGAAGGGTCTTTGATTATGCGGGTCTATTACGATCGGGATGCCGATCTCAATCTGATCAAGAACAAGAAGGTCGCAATAATCGGCTTCGGCTCCCAGGGCCATGCCCATGCCCAGAATATGCGCGATTCCGGGGTCAAAGAGGTGGTGATCGCAGCCCGTCCGGGAGCCTCCGCCAAGAAGGCGGAAGTGGCGGGTTTCAAGGTGATGAGTGTCGCCGACGCCGCAAAATGGGCGGACGTGATGATGATGGTGACACCCGACGAGCTGCAGGCCGACATCTGGAAGAACGAGCTGGAAAAGAACATGAAGGACGGCGCGGCCTTGATGTTCGCCCATGGCTTCAATGTCCATTTCCGCCTGATCGAGCCGCGCAAGGACCTCGACGTGCTGATGGTGGCGCCCAAAGGACCCGGGCACACGGTGCGGGGCGAATATCTCAAGGGGGGCGGCGTGCCCTGCCTGATCGCGGTGCATCAGGACGCGTCCGGCAACGCTCATGATCTTGGTCTGTCTTATGCTTCGGCAATAGGCGGCGGCCGCGCCGGCATCATCGAAACCAACTTCCGCGAGGAATGCGAAACTGACCTGTTCGGCGAGCAGGCCGTGCTGTGCGGCGGTCTGGTGGAATTGATCCGTGCCGGCTTCGAGACATTGGTGGAAGCTGGTTATGCGCCGGAGATGGCCTATTTCGAATGCCTCCACGAAGTGAAGCTGATCGTGGATCTGATTTATGAAGGCGGCATCGCCAACATGAATTATTCCATCTCCAACACCGCCGAATATGGCGAATATGTCACTGGCCCGCGCATCATCACCCCCGCCACCAAGGCCGAGATGAAGCGGGTTTTGGATGACATCCAGAGCGGCAAATTCGCGCGCGACTGGGTGTTGGAGAACAAGGCGGGCCAGACTTCGTTCAAGGCCACTCGCGCAAAGGGCGATCAACACCCGATCGAGGAAGTGGGCAAGCGGCTGCGCGCCATGATGCCTTGGATCGCCAAGAATAAGCTGGTGGACACAGCGAAGAACTAAAATCCAAGAGCGGGGGATAGGATGGTCAAGTTCGGCGCATCACTGGTCGCGCTGACTCTCTTGATGGGTTCGGCTCCTGGCTGGGCCGATCCGGCCATCGCAGCGCGCCTGCGTGACCAGGCGCTTAACGATCCGACCGCTTATCAAGTGCTGGAATCGCTCACCACCGAAATCGGGCCGCGTCCGGCTGGCTCGCCCGCCCAGATGCGCGCCCGCGATTGGGCACTGGCCAAGATGAAGGCGCTTGGCTTCACCAATGTCCATGTCGAACCTTTCTCCAAACGGGCTTGGCTCAGGGATGATGAAAGCGCGGAAATCCTTTCGCCGTTTCCGCAGAAACTGGCCATTCTGGGGCTTGGTAATTCCATTCCCACGCCCCCCGAAGGCATCACTGCCGAAGTGGCGGTGGTGAAGAGCCTGGCCGAGCTCAAGGCTGCGCCGCCCAATGCATTTGCCGGCAAGATCGTCCTGGTCAATCAGCCCATGACCCGCACGCAGGATGGCAGCGGCTATGGCGCGGCCGTTGCGGCGCGCTATGCGCCGTCCGAAGCGTCGCGCCATGGCGCCATCGCCTACCTCACTCGCTCGATCTCCACCAGCACGGCACGCGCGCCGCATACCGGCGCCACCATGTATGCTGCCGATGCGCCTAAGATACCGGCGGGCGCCTTGGGTGTCCCTGATGCCGATCTGATCGAGCAAATGACGGCGCGCGGACCGGTGCACCTGCATCTTTTGCTGCAGTCGCACGTGGTGGATGCCACAGCGTGGACTATTTCCGGCGATGTCGCGGGTAGCAGCCGTCCCGATGAAGTGATCGTAGTGGGCGGTCATATCGACAGTTGGGACCCGGGCACGGGCGCGATTGACGACGGCGCGGGCGTCGCCATCAGCGCTGCCGCCGGGCACCTGATAGCCCAGTTGCCGCGCCATCCCGCCCGCACGATTCGTGTGGTGTTCTGGGGCTCGGAAGAGACGGGTGGTTCCGGCGCGGCCTATCTCGATATGCACAAGATAGAACTCGACAAGATCGTGCTGGCGGGGGAAAGCGATCTCGGCAGCGACAAAGTCTACGAGCTGGAGCTTCCACCGGGCGCAGCCACCAATCCGGAGCTCTTACCGCTGTCCTCGATTCTGGCGCCGCTAAAGATCATCGTCGCGGCGACGCCGGCCACCGACGCCGGCAGCGACGTGGAAGATATCCAACACGCGGGCGTGCCGGTACTGGCGCTAAGCCAGGACGCCAGCCGCTATTTCGACTACCACCATTCCGCCGACGACACGCTGGCGATTGTAAAGAAAAGCGAGCTCAACCAAAATGTGGCAGCATGGGCGGCCACGCTCGATATGGTGGCCGACAGCGATCTCAATTTCCGCTTAGTCAAGTAACGGATCGCCTGGCCGTCACAATAAGTTCACGCAGCAAAAGCTGGCCCTCGAACTTTAATAACCAGCAAAAAACCGGGCCAAGCTAGCCTCCATCCGGGGTGCAGACGCTTTCAGCCGTGAGCGAAATCAAGACAGAACAGTCCGCAGCCCGTCCGCAAACCGCGGGCGCGCTGGCGCTACGGGCGTCTCCCCTCCATGCGCCTCGCGCAGAGGGGAGAAGACGAACCGGCGCCGCTTGAAGCTTAGTCGGAACCAGCGGTGAACCAACTAGGTCGGATTCTCCAGGCTGAACATCGCCGCGTCGTCGTCGTAAGAGAAGATCTCACTGAAGCGGCCCCAGCTCACAACGGTCTTGAGCGTGTCCTCCGCTGCCTCCTCGGTCATATGGTCTTCCAGCTCGTCCAGGAAACGGGTCCTGGGCGCGGAATGGCTCGCGCGTTCGTCCAGTACCCGGCGGATATGGACTGCCAGGGGCACGTAATTCATCAGCGCGCGCGAGAAAATCTCCTTGCGCTCATTGAGATCGGCGTCGGCGAAACGCTTGCCCATATGGGTGAGCCTGATGTCGCCGCCTTCCACATCAGCCAGGTGCAAAAGCTGCATGGCTTCGGCCACCGGGAAGAGTTCGTCCACTTCCAGTTCCTGCTCGTAGGCGACGTCGGGCAAGTCCGCCTTGCCGTCATAGGGCGGCGCGGCCAAGGCCTCGATCAGGCCCGCGATCTGGTTGGGCGAGACATGGACCAGCGGCACTTCTATGCCGGCTTTTCGGTTCTGCTGTTGTTGCAGACGCTCGATGCGTCGTGCGGTCATCTCGACATAGATCTGGTCCACATAATGTTCGAACTGAGGCGAGGTGCGGTCGCGCGGCTGGGGCAGGTCGATCTTGATTTCAGAACTCACCCGGCCGGGATTGGATGCGAACAACATCACGCGGTCGCACATCAGCACTGCTTCTTCGATATTGTGCGTGACCAGGATGATGCCCTTGATGGGCAATTTTCCGTTTCCCCACAGTTCGATCAGGTCGGTGCGCAGATTTTCCGCCGTCAGCACGTCGAGCGAGCTGAAAGGCTCGTCCATCAGAAGGATATTGGGATGCACCACTACGGCACGGGCAAAGCCCACTCGCTGGCGCATTCCGCCCGACAATTCGCGCGGATAGGCGCTTTCGTAGCCGTCAAGACCGATCAGGTCGATGGCGGCCAGCGCCCGTTCGCGCATCTCTCTGGGAGGCAGGTTCAGCACTTCCAGGCCCAATTGCACATTTTCCAGCACTGTAAGCCAAGGAAAAAGCGCGAAGCTCTGGAATACCATCGCGACGCCCTGCGCGGGGCCTTCGATGGGCGCGCCCATATAGGTGAGATGTCCACCTTGGGGTCGGGCCAGTCCGGCAATCAATCGCAACAAAGTGGATTTGCCCGAGCCAGAACGGCCGAGCAGGCCCACGATCTCGCCTTGCTTCAAGCTGAGATTGACGTCGTCCAGGACCAGCAATTCCTCGCCCCCGCCCCGAGGAAAAGTGCGGCGCACATGGGAGACTTGGAGAAGCTCGCCGTTTGCCATTGCTTAATCCTCCGGAGCATCGGCCAGGGAATCCCGGCTTTCTAATTATCCCAAAATCCCGGGGCCGCGCTTTTCCGTCCGGATGTGCGACCAATCAAGTCAACCGGTATTTGCGTTCGGCGTACCAGTAAAGCGGCCGCCACAATAGCCGGTTCACCACCACCACAAAGAAGCTCATTACGATCGTGCCCAAGAGGACACGCTGGAAGTCCCCCACATTAACCGCATCGGTGATGTAAGCCCCGAGGCCATGGGCACGCAGCGTATGGTCACCCCAGCTGGCGACTTCCGCCGCGATAGAGGCATTCCAGGCGCCGCCCGAAGCCGTGATGGCACCGGTGACATAGAAGGGAAACACCGCGGGCAGGGCAACCTTCTTCCACCACAGCCAGCCGTGGACGCCGAAATTCTCTGCGGCGTCGCGCAACTCCTGAGGCATGGTACTGGCGCCTGCGATCACATTGAACAGGATGTACCATTGAGTACCCAATATGATTAGCGGCGAGAGCCAGATGTCGGGGCTGACGTTCCAGAACAAGATCAGCGACACAACCAGCGGGTACAGCAAATTTTGTGGAAAGGCGGCCAGAAACTGCGCCACGGGCTGCACGATGGCAGTGAGCTTGGGACGCAGGCCGACATAGATGCCCACTGGCGTCCAGATCAGGCTGGCCAGCCCGATCAGCACGATCACCCTGATCAACGTGATGAAGCCCAGACCAAACGCCGTTGCCGCGTCGCTCCAGCTGAAATGGGCGTGATCAAAGAAAACATAGATGCGCCAGGCCGCGAGGGCGCCCAATAATCCCAAGAGCGTGTACCAGACGATGTTGGAAATCCGGCTGTTGACCTCGGGCACCGCGGCCTTAAGGCCGAAGCTCGGCGGATGCCAATAATAGGACCAGCGCATCATCTGCTCGAAAGGCGCGGTCATCAGGTCGAGCAGCCGGGAGCGGCGATAGACGGTGAGTGCCCAAGATTGGGGCATTTCCTCCGAAGGCTCGCTGGAGACGCGGAATCGGTCGGCCCAAGCCACCAGGGGGCGGAACAGCAGCTGATCATAGAGAAGGATCACCACCAGCATCGCTCCGATCGCATAGAAAATGGCGGGAAGATTCTTCTGCGCGATAGCCACGGCGATCCAGGAGCCGATGCCCGGCAGCGCGATATTGGTCTTACCGACGCTGATGGCCTCCGAAATGGTCACGAAAAACCAGCCGCCCGACATGCTCATCATCATGTTCCAGATCAAGGAAGGCGTGGCGAAAGGTGCCTCGATCCGCCAGAACCGCGCCCAGGCGCTGAGGCCGAACATGCGGCCGGCTTCTTCCAGTTCCTCCGGCACGGTGCGCAGCGACTGATAGAAACTGAAGGCCATATTCCACGCCTGGCCGGTGAAGATGGTGAAGACGCAGGCCAGTTCCGCCCCCAGGATGCGGCCCGGCGACAGCGACAGGAACCAGACGATAGTGATCGACAGAAAGGAAAGGATCGGCACCGACTGCAGGATGTCCAGCAACGGCACCAAAAGAGTCCCCGCGCGCGGGTTCTTGGCCGCCCAAGTGGCATAGGTGAAGGTGAAGGCCAGCGAGGCCCCCATCGCGATCAACATGCGCAGCGCAGTGCGCAGTGCGTAGCCGGCCAGGTCGGCAGGATCGAGCTTGAGATAGTTGCCGGAAATGGAGCTTAACGGATGCACCAGAAAGCGGCTGACATCGGCAAAAGCGACCAGGAAACCCGCTACTAGAATGGCCGCCAACAGGTCCCACCGGCTGGGCAACAGGCGGCGCGCTTCGATCGAAACGGGCGGCAGGATTTTCATGTCCAGCAGACCTTGAGATCAAAAGATGGGCGTTCGGGACCGAGACAAGCATTTCGCGCACGCCGGTGAAAGCATGGCTTTATGACAGCGCCATTGTTCTATCGTCGCGTGGAGAGTGGGAGTCAATCTGGCAATCTTGGGGGCTGCTGTCCCCGCAAATGTTCTTCGAGCCATGCTGCGGTCTCGGCCGGTGTGCGTTTGTCCTGATCGCGGTCTACCATCAAATTCGCCTGCTGCATCAACGCAAGGGGAATGGCCCCGATCAGGGGGCGAAGGCTCGCAAGAAAACGCGGGTCATGGGCGTGGGACGGACCTATCAGCAGTACAGCGTCATAGGGCGGGAGCGCTTCCTTGGGATCGGCAAGAATGGTGAGCCCGTAACGGGCGATGCGACCGTCGCTGGAGAAGGCCGAGACCAGATCGGCGTCCCCGCTCATCACAGCGCGAAACAGGAAATCCGGCTGATACTGCCGCCGCCGCATGGTGGAAACGCCATAAGCGGCTGCGACCGTCCGCCATTCGGGCCGCGAGAAAATTTCGAAATCGCCTCCGATCACCAGATCAGGATGCAGGGCGACGTCGGCCAGGCTTCGGATATGAAGGGCCTTGGCACGATCGGCGCGCATGGCAAAAACATAAGCATTCTCGAAACCCAGCGGTCCCATTAGGGCCACGCCATAATGGCTGGCGAGCCAGGATGTCAGTTGCTCCCGCATGGATTGACGGCCCGGCATGTCTGTCCGGTGCATCGCATCGCCCCATAGCGTGCCGGTATAATCGACATAAGCATCAATGTCGGAGGCGGCGAGCGCCCGAAGTGCAACCGTCGAACCAAGGTCTATTTTTTGGCGGACGGCAAAACCCGCACGGCCAAGCTGGTCCGCCATCATATCGGCCAGGATATATTGCTCGTCGAAATTCTTGGCCCCAATCACCACGCCCCTCGCAGGTGTCTGAGCCAGTCCGGGGCCAAGGCTCGCCGCGATCAGTACGGCCAGCCCAAGTCCTGCCAGCGCCAGGCGCCGGCGCGATCGTGCCTGTAGCGCCTGGCCCGCCACTGCCAGAAGAAAATCCAGCACCAATGCCAGACCGGCCGCGGCCACGCAGCCAAACAGCACGAAGACCCAATTTTCGGTCTGGAGTCCGGTGAAGATGTAATTTCCGAGGCTGGTCTGGCCGATGGGTGTGGAAAGGGTGGTGATGCCCACTACCCAGACGGTGGCTGTGCGGATGCCGGCTAGCAGTTGCGGCGCGGCCAAGGGCAGTTCGACTTTGTAGAGGGACTGGCGCGGCGTCATGCCTACGCCCTTGGCGGCCATCAGGATGGCGGGATCGAGCCCCTTCAGGGCCGTCACCAAATTGCGCAGGACCGGGAGCATGGCATAGAGCGTGAGCGCCAGCAGCGCGGGCAAAAATCCCAGCGCACGGAACGAGACGCCGAAGAGATTGCGTGCGAGCGCGGAGAGCGCCAACAACAACGGATAGAAGAGTGCCAGCAGCGCCAGTCCCGGAATGGTCTGGATTACACTCACCAGCCCCAGAAGCGGCGCGCCGATCCCTTTGCTGCGCGCGGCGACAATGCCCAGAGGCACGCTGACCGCCACCCCCAGGATCAGCGCAGAAACGCTCAGAATCACGTGCTGACCCAGATAGTCCGGCAACAGCGCCCAGGCTTCCTGAAAACTGGGATTCATAAGGCCAGCGTCTTGGCCAGGGCCCGGGCGCGCCGCCTGGGCGTTTCAATCAATTTGGCGACAAAGGAGTCGGCCGGACGGCTCACCAATTCATGTGGCGTATCGGTTTGGACCAAAGTTCCCTCGCGCATTACCGCGATCCGATCGGCCAGGAGCAGCGCTTCGGTCATGTCATGGGTAACCAGCAAGGTGGTGAGGCCCAGGCTCTGATGGATATCGCGGACATCTCCGGCAACCGCTTCACGTGTCACCGGATCGAGCGCCCCGAAGGGCTCATCCAGCAGGAGTATGTGCGGCTTGGCCGCCAATGCCCGGCCCAATGCGACGCGCTGGCGTTGCCCCCCGGAGAGACCTTGCGGCAGCCGGTCGCGATACGCCTTCGCATCCAACCGAATCAGGGCGAGAAGTTCATCGACCCGGGCCTCGATACGGGCTTCGGCCCAGCCCAGCAAGCGGGGCGTCACAGCGATATTCTCGGCCACCGTCATATGGGGGAAAAGCCCAGCTTCTTGAAAGACATAGCCAATGCCGCGGCGGAGTTGTACGGGGTCGGCCTCGCGCGTGTCGCGGCCTTCGATTCGAATGGTGCCGGCATCGGGTTCGACCAGCCGGTTGACCATATTCAAGGTGGTGGTCTTGCCTGAACCAGATGGCCCAATCAACGCGAGGAACTCGCCCTGGCGGATCGTGAGGGTAAGGTCGGAGACACCCTCCCTGCCTGAGCCGGCATAGGCCTTGGAGACGTGGAGAATCTCGATCAAAGCAATCCGATAAGTTCTTGTGGAATGCCATCCTGCGCGCCCTTGCTCTTGCAAGCAAATTCGGCGTAAAACCCGGCCAACGAAGGAAAAAATGGTGATTTTACCGTCGCTTAAGTTCCTTCGTGTGAGCTAGCGAATTCGGCGGGCGGAACGACGACAGGTCCATGACGAAGGACGGATACGACAAGACGAGAACCGGCGAAATTTCCGCCGGCGTCGCTGTGCGTCCTTATGCGAAAGCCCGTCCTTCCCTCGGTTCTTCGCGCGCGCTTCTTCTCCTTAGCAGCCCCTAAGCGGATTGCACCCGAGATGGTCTCGTGGTGCTGGCGTTTAGGGGAACTCTGCGGAAGGAAAAATGGAATCGCTACGCGTCGAACAGAAGGACCTATGTCATGACCAACGAACAGCACAAAGCCCGGGAATTGCAGAAGATCAAAATATTCGACACCACCTTGCGCGACGGTGAGCAATCGCCCGGCGCGGCGATGACGCATGAGGAGAAATTGCGCATCGCGGAGCTGCTCGACGAGATGGGGGTCGACATCATCGAGGCGGGCTTTCCGATTTCGTCGCCCGGCGATTTCAAGGCGGTAAGCGAAATCGTCAAGATCGTGAAGCGCGCAAGTGTTTGCGGCCTGGCGCGCGCGGGCTTCAAAGACATCGACCGCGCCGGCGAAGCGCTGAAGGGCGCAGTCAAGCCCCGCATTCACACCTTCATCTCCACCAGTCCCGTCCATATGAAGCACAAGCTCAATATGGGCGAGAATGCGGTCTTGGAAGCCGTTGGGGCTTCGGTGACGCGGGCGCGCAATTTCACAGACGACGTTCAATGGAGCGCGGAAGACGCTACGCGCACGGTGCCGGATTTCCTATGCCGCTGCGTGGAAGTGGCGATTCATTCCGGCGCCACCACCATCAATATTCCCGATACTGTAGGCTATTCCACACCGCAGGAATATTTCGAGATCGTCACCATGCTCAAGAACCGCGTGCCCAACGCGGACAAGGTGACCTTCTCCACCCATTGCCACAATGATCTGGGGCTGGCGGTGGCCAATTCATTGGCCGGGGTTTTGGCGGGAGCCCGGCAGGTGGAATGCACCATCAACGGTATCGGCGAGCGTGCCGGCAATGCCGCGTTGGAAGAGATTGTCATGGGCCTGAAAGTGAGAAAGGACATCATGCCTTTCGCCACCAATGTCAACACGGCCCTGCTCGCCAAGGCCTCGAAGCTTGTCTCCAACGTCACCGGCTTCCCTGTCCAGTACAATAAGGCAATCGTGGGCAAGAACGCCTTCAGTCATGAGAGCGGCATCCATCAGGACGGCATGCTCAAGAATGTCGAGACCTATGAGATCATGCGGCCCGAGGATGTAGGGGTGAATGCGACCTCGTTGATGCTGGGCAAGCTGTCGGGACGGCATGCCTTCCGCGACAAGCTGGAGAGCATGGGCTACAGCCTGGAGAATGAGGCGTTCGAGGACGCCTTCCGCCGGTTCAAGGACCTGGCCGACAAGAAAAAGCATGTCTTCGACGAGGATATCGCCGCCTTGGTGGACGACGAGATCATCCGCGGCCAGGACACGATCTCGATCAAGG
>DATFSP010000243.1:0-9297 GCA_035262545.1 Rhizomicrobium sp.
CAAGCTCCGCGCGGGCACCATGGATGGCCTTGTTCATCTCGCCCAATATATGCATGCGCCCGCCTTTCGCCTGGGCCAGGGCCACGCGCATGATCTCTTCGGTGATGCCGGCGATTTTGATGTCCATCTGCAGTGAGGTCACGCCGTCTTCGGTGCCCGCCACCTTGAAGTCCATGTCGCCAAGATGATCCTCATCTCCCAGAATGTCCGAGAGCACGACATAGCGCGTACCTTCCAGGATCAAGCCCATGGCGATGCCCGCGGTGGGCTTGGCGATCGGAACACCAGCGTCCATCAACGCCAACGAGGTGCCGCATACCGTAGCCATGGACGAAGAGCCGTTGGACTCGGTGATCTCCGACACGACGCGTATGGTGTAGGGGAAGCTTTCCTGCTTGGGCAGCATGGGATGGATAGCGCGCCAGGCGAGCTTGCCGTGACCGATCTCGCGCCGACCCGGTGAACCCATGCGGCCGGTCTCGCCGACCGAATAGGGCGGAAAGTTGTAATGAAGCATGAAGGTCTGTTTGGTGGTGCCTTCCAGCCCATCCACGAATTGCTCGTCCTCGGCGGTGCCCAGCGTGGCCACGACCAAAGCCTGGGTTTCGCCGCGGGTGAACAGCGCAGAGCCATGGGTGCGTGGCAGAACGCCCACTTCCGCAACGATGGGGCGCACCGTAACCAAGTCACGGCCATCGACGCGCTTCTTGGTGTCCAGCACCGCCGACCGCATCACATGGGCTTCCACGTCATGCATCAGGTTGGCGAAGGTATTTGCCGCAACCTTGCCTTCGTCTTCGCCGACATAGGTTTCGACGAGAGATTTGCGCACAGCCGCGAGCGCGTCGCGGCGCTGATGCTTGTCGGCGATCTGGAACGCCTTGGACAATCCCGGCGAGGCTTCCGCCTTCATACGTTCGCGAACGACGCCATGAGCGTCTTCCGTCACGGGACGAGGATCTTTGGCTGCTTTCTCTGCGAGCCGGATGATTCCGTCGATGGCAGCCTGCATTTGTTGATGGCCGAACATGACCGCGCCAAGCATCACATCTTCCGACAGTTCCTGGGCCTCGGATTCCACCATCATTACGGCATCGTGTGTGCCGGCGACTACCAGATCGAGCTTCGATTCCGGATAGGTGTCGATCAGCGGGTTGAGCACATATTCGCCATTTATGTAGCCCACGCGCGCAGCCCCGATGGGGCCCATGAAAGGCACTCCTGAGATGGTAAGTGCGGCGCTAGCAGCAATCATCGCCACGATGTCGGGGTCATTTTCCAAGTCGTGAGAGAGTACCTGTGCCACAACCTGAGTCTCATTACGGAAACCATCCGCGAACAAAGGGCGGATGGGCCGGTCGATCAAGCGCGAGATCAGGGTTTCACGTTCGGTCGGCGCGCGCTCGCGCTTGAAATAGCCGCCAGGAATCTTGCCCGCCGCGTAGTAGCGTTCCTGATAATTCACAGTGAGGGGGAAGAAATCCACGCCTTCCTTGGGGGCCTGCGCCGCCACCACAGTGGCCAGCACAATGGTCTCGCCATATGTGGCGAGCACCGCGCCATCGGCCTGGCGCGCCATCTTTCCGGTCTCAAGGGTGAGCGTCCGCCCGCCCCATTCGAAGCTTTCTTTCTGTAGGTCGAACATTTTCGTTTCTTTCATCATGGCTC
Organism: Rhizomicrobium sp.; assembly: GCA_035262545.1. Classification (GTDB taxonomy): domain Bacteria; phylum Pseudomonadota; class Alphaproteobacteria; order Micropepsales; family Micropepsaceae; genus Rhizomicrobium. The sequence continues at coordinate 1,669 of DATFSP010000243.1, forward strand.
GCCGCCGTATCGCAGACGAGGCGTCGTCATGGCCCCCTATGGGACCAGATTTTGCGTGAGGCCCATTCCTCGCGCAAAGGCAAAAGCGTGACCGGACGCCGCCAGCGTCGGCCACGCCAATTCGGTAAAATAAGAACTCAGCGGCGCAGGCCCAGGCGCGTGATCAGCGCCTCGTACCGCTTGGGATCCTTCGCCTTGACATAATCAAGAAGGCCGCGGCGCTCGGACACGAGCTTGATCATGCCCCTGCGGGAATGATTGTCCTTCACATGCGTCTTGAAATGGTCGGTAAGGTTGGCGATGCGTTCGGAGAGAATCGCGACCTGGACCTCCGGCGAGCCAGTGTCCCCATTTTTTGTCGCGTATTCGGCGATCAATTCTTTTTTGCGTTCAGGCGTAATCATCGGTCATCGGTCCTAAAGTTGGAAAACACGAAAAGGGCGAAGCTCGCCATCGGCGATTTCGGCTAATGCCACGGGCGCCTGTGTCTGATCCCTGAGGAAGACCACGCGCCCCTGGAGCCCACCTTCGCCGGCGAATCCGTCCCCCATGCGGGCGAACATGCTCGCGCGAATGAGAATGGGATTGCCGCTTCGAAGGCGGACCGTATCGCTGCCCGTCACAGCCAGGGCCGGGATGCCGTCCAGCGCGGTCGAAAGGGGCCTGAGATACTCAAAAGCGGCGGGACTATGCATAAAAGGGGTAAGCGTTTCCAGCCTGACGGCATCTTTTTCCTGGAAGGGGCCAAGCCGTGTCCGCCTCAGTTCCGAAACATGGCCCAAAGTACCCAGGGCGATGGCTAAGTCGCGCACCCAGGAACGTACGTAAGTCCCTTTGCCACAAAGGATTTCGAAAACCGCCTGGTCATGCCTCGTCTCCACCAGCCGGGCCCCAAAGACCTGCACTTGGCGGGGTTCCAGGCTCACCTCTTCCCCTTCCCGGGCCAAGTCGTAGGCCCGGGCGCCAGCCACCTTGATGGCAGAATAGGCCGGCGGGACCTGGGACAGGGATCCAATGAACAGAGGCAGCATTGCCCCGATTGCCTCCCGGCTGGGCCGGACATCGCTGGTGCCCGTCACCTTGCCATCAGCATCGTCGCTGTCCCGCGCCTCGCCCCACCGTGCGGTGAAGCGGTAAACCTTGGGGGCATCCTGAACGAAAGGCACGGTCTTGGTAGCCTCGCCCAAAGCAATCGCCAGGATGCCGGTGGCCAACGGATCGAGCGTACCGGCGTGGCCCGCTTTCCGGGCGTCGAAGATGCGGCGAACCTGCGCCACGGCTTGCGTGGATGTCATGCCCGAAGGCTTGTCGAGAATCACCCAACCGTGAACCGGCTGGCCTTTCTTACGCCTGCTCATCCGACTCTTCGTTCTGATCGGACGTCACCAGATCGCGCTGCACTTGCGGCGATTTCAGAAGATTTTCGATCTTCTCGGCTTCGGCGAAAGACTGATCTTCAAGGAAGCGCAGATCGGGCGTGAATTTGGTCGTAATCATTTGTCCCATTTGCCCACGCAGAAAGCCCTTATGCCTGTTAAGCGCGGCAATGATAGGACCCGCATTTTTGCCGCCGAGCGGCGCGCAATATACCGTGGCGTAGCGCATGTCGGGCGAGGGCTTGACTTGGGTTATCGTGACGGAGACGCCGTCGAGTTCCGGGTCTCGGATCTCATTGCGGCGCAAAATATCCGCCAAGGCATGACGGAGCATCTCGCCAACTCTCAGCTGGCGCTGAGATGGCCCGGTTTCGCGCCTGGAATGGTGAGCGCTATTGCGGCTGCCACCGCGGGTGGAACGGTTTCTGGACACGCCAACCTCACAGGGCGCGCTGGATGGTTTCGACCTCGAAACACTCGATCACATCGCCTTTTTGGATGTCCTGATAGTTGGCAAAAGCCATGCCACATTCCTGGCCCGCCTGCACTTCGCGTACTTCATCCTTGAAGCGCTTGAGTGTGGAAAGATCGCCTTCGTGAATCACCACATTATCGCGGATCAGCCGTACCTTGGCGCCACGCCTGACCGAGCCTTCAGTGACCCGGCAACCGGCAACTTTGCCAACCTTGGAAATGGTAAAGACTTCCAGAATCTCGGCATTGCCCAGGAATTTTTCGCGCGTCTCGGGCGCGAGAAGCCCTGACAACGCAGCCTTCACGTCATCCACGACGTTATAAATGATGTTGTAGTAACGGATCTCGACGCCGTCGCGTTTGGCGCGCTCGCGCGCCTGGGTATTAGCGCGGACATTGAAGCCGATTACGCCCGCGCCACTGGCGTGTGCCAGAATCACGTCGCTTTCGGTAATGCCGCCCACGCCGGCCTGCAGAATTTGCACGCCCACCTCTTCGGTACCGAGCTTCGCCAACGCGCCTTGAATCGCCTCGACCGAGCCTTGCACGTCGGATTTCAGCACCAAGGGCAGAAGACGCTTTTCGCCCGCTTCACGCGTCTTGAGCAATTGATCGAGTGTCTGGCGCGTGGACGAAGCCTGGCGCGCTTCGCGGCGCTTGCGCGCACGATATTCCGCCACTTCGCGAGCCCGCGCTTCAGAATCCACGACAACCATTTCGTCTCCTGCGTCCGGCGCCGCCGAGAGGCCCAGCACCTCCACCGGAGTGGAGGGACCAGCTTCTTTCACGGTCTCGCCACGGTCGTTCTGCAGAAGCCGGACCCTGCCCCATTCGGAGCCCGCCACCACGATATCGCCAACTTTTAAAGTGCCGCGCTGCACCAGCACGGTGGCGACGGGGCCGCGGCCCTTGTCGAGCTTGGCCTCGATCACCGCGCCTTCAGCGCTGCGGTCGGGATTGGCTTTGAGGTCGAGGATTTCTGCCTGCAACAAGATAGCTTCTTCGAGTTTGTCGAGACCGGTGCCCTTGACCGCGGAGACTTCCACGCTCTGGGTCTCGCCGCCCATGTCTTCGACCTGAACTTCATGTTGGAGAAGTTCGGTCTTGACGCGGGTCGGATTGGCGTCGCCCTTATCGATCTTGTTGATCGCCACGATCATGGGAACGTTGGCCGCCTTGGCGTGGGCGACTGCTTCGACGGTCTGGGGCATTACGCCGTCATCGGCGGCCACGACCAGGATCACCAAATCGGTGACTCTGGCGCCGCGCGCCCGCATTTGCGTGAAGGCGGCATGGCCGGGTGTGTCGAGGAAGGTGATTCGGGCGCCCGATTTCAGCTGCACTTGATAGGCGCCGATATGCTGGGTGATGCCGCCTGCTTCGCCGGCCGCGACGTCGGTCTTGCGCAGCGCATCGAGCAGCGAGGTCTTACCGTGATCCACATGGCCCATCACCGTGACGACTGGCGGGCGCGACACCAAAGTGCCCTCGGCATCGGCGGCGCCGGTCAACCCTTCCAGCACATCGCTTTCCGCCACGCGTTTTACTACGTGACCATATTCGGAGGCGACCAATTCCGCCGTGTCGGCATCGATCACGTCATTTGGTGTCGCCATCATCCCGTTCTTCATCAGAACCTTGATCACGTCCACCACGCGTCGCGCCATGCGGTTGGCGAGTTCGGAGACCGTGATGGTTTCGGGAATGGTAATGTCACGCGGGCCCGCAGGACCAGCCTGCTGCACCTGATGACCCTTGTTGACCCGCTGCAGATGCCGGCGATAGGCGGCGACCGAGCGGACGCGCTCGTCATCGCCTTCGAGCGCCCTAGTCACGGTCAGCTTGCCGCGGCGGCGCTCGCCATCGCCCGTTTTTTTAGGCGCTGCGGGTTTGACCGGGATGATCTTGTTGCCGACCTTCTTGGTCTGGGATTCTTCTTCCTCTTCCTGCACGGGACGGCGACGCACAGGCTCCGCGGCCGCGACCGGCGCGGCGGGCTTGGGTTCGGCGCGGCGCGCGGCTTCCGCCTCGGCATGGCGGCGGGCTTCCGCTTCTGCAGCCTTGCGCGTCTCTTCCTCTGCTTTGCGGCGTTCGGCGGCGGCGCGCTCCGCCTTCAACTTTTCTTCTTCGGCCACCCGCTTACGCACTTCTTCTTCAGCGCGGGCACGGGCCTCGGCGTCGGAAACGCGGGCATCGGCAATGGCCGCAGCGCGCCGTGCTTTCTCTTCGTCAGAAAGCTGGCGCAGTACCACACCGCCGCGCGGCGGCTGGGCCCTGGCAGCAGGTTTAGCGGCTTCGGGCGCGGCGGGTTTGTCGCCATGCGCAACAGGCTTTTCGGCCGCTTTCGCGGGTCCAGGGCCGCCGCCCAGCGTGCGTTTTTTTTCGACCACCACCGCTTTGGTGCGGCCATGGCTGAAGCTTTGCTTGACGGTGGAGGTTTCCGTCTTCTTCAGCGACAGCGTTTTCGGGCGCTTGGTTTCGTCGGTATCGCTCATAAATCTCTTTCACTTCCAAACCGGGCGCGGAAGCCCTGAAGACGCTCCGCATCAATAAACAAACGTTCCGCCAGCCCGCCCGGTTGGACGGCGGCATGTATCACATTCTCTCGTCCCAAGGCCAAGCCCAATTCGGCGCTGGTAAGACACTCAATCAGCTTGGGTTTCATGCCTCTGGCATGGGCAGCGTTATAAAGTTTCCGCTTGCCATCGCCTGCGCCGTCCGCTGCCTCGATCAGCAATTGGGGCGGCTTTTGTCCTTCCAGCGCGCGCAGCACGTTGTCGAAGCCTAAAATTAGAGCACTCGCCCGCCGCGCCAGCCCCAGATCCCCCAAAATGCGCGCGACCAGCGCTTTTTCCGTGCGCTCTGGCAGATCGGCCAAGACGCGCGCAGGTGCCTTTGCGGCGCGGGAAAACAGTTTGTTCTCTGCCGCTTCGGCCACGGCGGCCCTCGTCGCCGTCACCCACAGGCCGCGGCCTGGTAATTTAGCCGCCACATCGGGAACCACCAGTCCATCGGGGGCCATCACAAAACGAACCAAACGATCATCGGGCATGATTTTGCCTGTGACGATACAGCGCCGTTCGCGCGAGCGAGAGGCGCCAGCGACGTGGCTGTGCCGCAACGTCTCGTGTTTATCCATTTTGCGAGCCGCCGCTGTCATCAGGCGTCGCTTGCCTCCTCGTCGGCAATTTCTTCCACGGGTTCCTCAGCCATTGGCTCTTCGATCCAACCCATTTTGACGCGGGCTTTCATGATGATGGCATTGACATCATCGGGACTGAGATTGAAGCCTTCCAGCGCGCCGGGCACCCTGACGCGCTCTTTCTCCTTGTTGGTCTCGAAATAACCCAAGAGGTCGTCGGTAGCCGCGCCCGCCAGATCTTCAAGCGTCTTGATGCCATTCTCGCCCAGCGAGACCGCCATCGCGGGGTTCAGACCTTCGACGTCCAGGACCGCGTCCTCGACGCCCAGCGCTTTGCGCTTGTCGTCCATTTCCCGGTTGCGCGCCTCGATGAATTCGACCGCGCGGCTTTGCAGTTCCTGAGCAGTCTCTTCGTCGAAAGCTTCGATCTGGGCAAGTTCGCCCACATCCACATAGGCCACATCTTCGATAGTGGCGAAGCCTTCGGAGGCCAGCAATTGCGCGACGGTCTCATCCACGTCCAGGGAATCCATATATAGTTGGGTACGGGCGGCGAACTCCTTCTGACGCCGCTCGGACTCTTCAGCCTCGGTAAGAATGTCGATTTGCCAGCCGGTCAATTGCGAAGCGAGCCGCACATTCTGACCACGGCGGCCGATGCCCAGCGACAATTGCTCGTCGGGCACCACCACTTCAACGCGATGGGTGTCTTCGTCCAAGACCACCTTGGTCACTTCGGCGGGCGCCAGCGCGTTGACGATGAAGGTCGCCGCTTCCGCCGACCAGGGAATGATGTCGATGCGCTCGCCCTGCAGTTCCTGCACAACCGCCTGAACGCGCACGCCGCGCATGCCCACGCACGCCCCCACCGGATCGATCGAGGAATCCTTGCTGATCACGGCTATCTTGGCGCGCGAGCCCGGATCGCGCGCTACCGCACGAATCTCGATCACGCCGTCATAGATTTCAGGCACTTCCTGCGCAAACAGCCGCACCATGAACTGGGGATGCGAGCGGGAAAGAAAGATCTGCGGACCGCGGGTTTCCCGGCGCACGTCGTAGATATAGGCGCGGATTCGGTCGCCGGCGCGGAAGGATTCGCGTGGAATCATCTCATCGCGGCGTACCACCCCTTCGGCCTTGCCAAGGTCCACGACCACGGAACCGAATTCCGAGCGCTTGACCACGCCGTGCACGATTTCGCCGATGCGATCCTTGTATTCGTCATATTGGCGCTCGCGTTCTGCGTCGCGCACCTTCTGCACGATCACTTGCTTGGCGTTCTGGGCGTTGATGCGGTTGAAGTCGACTGGCGGCAGGGTCTCGGCGATAATGTCGCCGACTTGCGCGTCGGGATTGCGGCGGCGTGCTTCATCCAGCGCGATTTCGGTCTTGTCATTCTCGACCCTCTCCACGACATGAAGATAACGCGAGACATGGGTTTCACCGGTCTTGGGATCGATATCCACTTTGATGTCGTTTTCGGCGCCATAATGTGCCTTGGCGGCGCGCTGCATCGCTTCTTCCATCGCGGTCAGCACAACCTGCTTGTCGATTGATTTGTCACGGGCGACGGCGTCGGCGATCTGCAAAAGCTCGAGCCGGTTGGCGGCAACGGTATTGGCCATGTTGGTCTCCTAGGTCTTCAACTTGTCGCTCCCGCTCTCGCGGACGCCCTTTTTAACTTGTCGCTCCCGCTCTCGCGGACGCTCCTGCGCCTTTGCGCGCTTTCAAATCTTCCTGAATGAGCTTGTCGGTGAGAACCAGCTTCGCTTCCTGGATGGTGCGGAAGGGAAACTGGATCCGCTGATTTTGCGCGGTCATGATGACATCGTTTCCGTCCAGTCCTTCGAGACGGCCGCGAAAGCGTTTGCGTCCGTCGAGTGGGGCGGAAAGCTCGATCTTGGCTTCATGGCCTTTCCAGCGCGCGTAATCGCTGATCCGCGTCAAGGGTCGGTCGATTCCAGGCGAAGAGACTTCGATCTCATAATCGCCCTCGATGGGGTTCTCGGCTTCGATAAAATCCAGCAGGGCATGAGAGAGTTGCGCGCAACCTTCCACATCCATGCTGCCGTCCACGCGCTCCGCCATAATCTGTAGCGTCTTATGCTGGCCCCCCATGATGCGAAGGCGCACGAGCTTGAACCCCGCCCTTTCGATCACGGGTTCAAAGACTGGCTCCAAATTCGAGGCCTGCGTAAAGATGGCGATGCTCCAATGCAAAACCGCTTCCCCGCAGCGGCCTTAACGAGCCGCCACACAACAAGTCTTGTTGTTTGGGATGCGCTGTATTTAGGCCGGAAAAGGATTTAATTCAACCCCTTCCATCCTTCGCATCGCGAGAGAAGCTCACAACCACCCCACAAGCGCGAAGTTCGTGCGCGGGCACGCGAGTTCCAATCAAGCCGTTCTAATGTTTTTTGGGGTTGCTGCTGCCAATGCCCACCGCAACCTCGCCGGGACCGGTATGGACGTTCGTCTGGGTCGTGGGTTGTTCACTTGATTGAATTGCCTTGATTTGGGCCTGAATCGCGGGCTCGAACAAAGGTGGTCCGAACAGCATGCGCCAAATAAGGTAAAGGCCGGCTAGGGAAAACAGCAGGGCGATCCCGATTCCCAAAAAATCGCTGCTATTCA
>DATFSP010000244.1:0-2453 GCA_035262545.1 Rhizomicrobium sp.
TCCAGATCTCGCGGCCGGTGCGCGCGTCCATGCAATGCAGGACGCCGAAGCCGGAGGTGACGAAGATCTTGCCGTCGTCATAGGCCACGCCACCGCCCATGCCTTGCGGAGGATCCACTGTGTTGGGAGTGCCCAGCACGCCCCATAGCGTCGGCATGTCGGTGCCGTTCTTGGGCGCGAGCCGCTTGTTCCAGACGGGATGGCCGTCGCCGGCGCGGAACACCCAGACATGGGCTTCCGAATCCAGGGCAAAGATCAGCCCGCCGCCCACAACCGGCGGCGAGGTGAGAAGCGAGGCGCGGTCGGAGCCCTTGCCCGCGTCCTGGTCCCAGATCTTGCGCAACTGTCCAGGCACATCCAGGTGATACATGGCATTTGAGGCGTAACCGCCCGCCAAAGGCCATTCGGGATTGCGATAGGGCTGCGGCAGCATCACCGGCGTCTTGGCGAGCGTCGTGTCCACCTTCAGTTCGGATTCCGCCGTCAGGACCGGAATGCGCACGCCGCGCAGATTGGATTTCTTGCCGCTGGAAGCGAACCAGCTTCCCACTTCCTGAAAGACAGAGCAGCCGCCCAGGACAAAGGACGACGCGACAAGCACGAGCAAAAGACTACGGGTAAACTTCATCTTATTTTTTCGCCGGGGCCGGTTTCGCCGGTGCTGCGGCCGGTGCGGCCGGGCTTGGACTGTTTGACGCGTTCGCCGCCGCAGGCGCGCTCTTGTTGTTTGCCGCCTCCGGTGGCAGGGCATCGGGCGGCACGGTGCCAAAGGCTACGGCGCCGCCATTCTTCAGGAACGCCGCCATCGCCTCGGCGCGGCGGCGCAGCGAATCCGGCGCCTGTGGGTCTGCGGCCAGCGCGGCGAATTTCGCCTGCGCCGACTTCATGTCCATCGCGCGATAATCGGCATAGGCCAATACTTCCTGGGCAAGCTGGCGCCAGGCGCTGCCAGGCTGGTTCAAGGGCCTGAGCAGGTCTTGAAGCTGGTCGCGCGAAGCACTGTCGGCCAGCGCCCATGCCGCGCGCAGACGCGCCACCATGCCGATGGAGCTGCTATCGTCCTTGGCGATCTGCTTGTAGAGATCGATGGCCGAACTCTGCTGGCCGGAGGCCATCATGGCATTGGCCTCCGACAGACGCGCCACCGACGCATAACCCCTGGGCGCGGTGCGGGCGATATCGGCAAAGGCGCTGGCCGCGGCCTGGGGATTTGAAATGCGCTGGGCGGCGATGAAGGCGGCGGCGACCTTCGCGCGCTCCTGCTGTTGATGGCGATCCCACAGCTGCCAGCCGCCGATGCCGAGAAACAGAAGCGCCAGGGCGGCGATGATATAGCTGCCATAGGCCTTCCACAGCTTCTGGAACCGCTCGCGGCGAACGTCTTCCTCGACTTCGCGGAAAATATCGGTCACGGGCGCTTGGTCCTTTGCTCAAGTCTCTGGCAGGCCCCGTTCAGGCCGAAGCCGAAACCATTGAAGGGCCGCGATAATTAGCCCGCGCGGGCCCCGCGTGCAATGTGCAGTGGTATTAAATTGGGGCACTGGATCGTGTCCCGGGAAAACAGCCCGAAAACCGCCTTTTCAGCCGGGCTTGGCCGCGAAAAAGCCGCCTTCTACTGGGCCTTTTTCATGGGGTAGACATTTTCCAGGCCCGGGAAGCGGCGCTCGCGCACATCCCTGGCATAGGCCTCGACCGCCGCCTCGATGGCGGGCCCGAGTTGGGCATATTGGCGCACGAATTTGGGTGGATTGGGGTTGAGCCCAAGCATGTCCTCCAGCACCAGCACCTGACCGTCGCAGTCGGGCGAGGCGCCGATGCCGATGGTGGGAATGGGGATGGCGCGGGTGATCTTCGCGGCCAGCGGCTCGGCCATGCCTTCCAGCACCACGGCGAAGGCGCCGGCGTCCGATACCGCGCGCGCATCGGCTTCCAGCGCCGGCCATTCCTCTTCGCTGCGGCCCACGGTGCGGAAACCGCCCTTGATGTTCACGGTCTGCGGCGTCAGCCCGATATGACCCATCACCGGAATGCCGCGCTCGGTCAGGTAACGGATGGTTTCGGCCATGCGCGTTCCGCCTTCCAGCTTGACCGCGGTGGCGCCGGTTTCCTGCAGCACGCGCGCGGCATTGCGGAAGGCAATAGCGGGACTTTCTTCATACGTGCCGAAAGGCAGGTCCACCGTGACCAGCGCGCGTTTGGAGCCGCGCATCACCGCCTTGGCATGGGTGATCATCATGTCGAGGGTCACGCCCAGCGGAGTCTCGAGCCCATGCATCACCATGCCCAGGCTGTCGCCCACCAGCATGAGGTCCACATAATTGTCGAGAAGCCGCGCGGTGTGGGCGTGGTAACAGGTCAGGCACACCACGGGCTTGCCGCCCTTGTGGGCGCGGATCTCCGGAACCGTGACACGCTTGATCTGGGATTGGACGGACATGGACGTCCTCCTTTTC
>DATFSP010000245.1:0-5960 GCA_035262545.1 Rhizomicrobium sp.
GTAGACGATCGCCTCGACGGCGTGGTGCGCCTCGTCGCCGCCGTCGCCGACGCCGGCGATCACATGCAGATTGCCGTCGCCCATATGGCCGAAGCAGACTGGCCGGGCGCCCGGAAATTTCTTCACCACCAACTCCGTTGCTTCCTCTATGAATCGGGGAATGGATGCCACCGGCACCGAGACGTCATGCTTCACGGATACGCCTTCGCGCTTTTCCGCTTCCGAGATGCTCTCACGCATATGCCAGAAGTTTCGCGCTTGGGCGTGGTTCTGCGCCAGCACGGCGTCGCTTACCAGCTCTTGGGCAATCGCGTCTTCCAGCGCCGATTGGGTCAACGCGTCGAGGCTCGCGCCTGCGCCGCCCGACACTTCCATAAGCACATACCAGGGGTAGGGTGCCGACAAAGGATCGCGCGTGTTGGGGATGTTCTTTAGCACCAATTCCAAGGTGGGCCGCGACACCAGCTCGAAAGACGAGAGCAGGCCGCCCGTCCGAGATTGCATATGGCCCAACAGGGTCAAGGCAGCGGAAGGCGAAGGGACGGCAGTGAAGGCGGTAGCCATTTGCGCCGGGCGCGTGAACAGCCGGAGGGAAGCCGCGGTAACTATGCCAAGGGTGCCTTCGGCGCCGATGAAAAGCTGCTTCAGGTCGTAACCGGTATTGTCCTTGTGCAGCGACCGCAGCATCGGCAGCACTCGTCCATCCGCGAGCACCACTTCCAGGCCCAGCACCAGCGCCCGCATCATGCCGTAACGAAGCACATGATTGCCGCCCGCATTGGTGGAGATATTGCCACCGATGGTGCAACTTCCTTCCGAGCCTAGGCTAAGCGGAAACAAAAGTCCTTCCTCGGTGGCCGCGTCCTGCGCCTGTTTGAGCGTGACGCCGGCCTCGGCAGTCAAGGTCATGCCGCGCGTGTCCACGTCACGGACGCGGGTCATCCGTTTCAGGCTCAACAAAACTTCTCCGTAAAGCGGAATCTGGCCGCCCACCAGTCCGGTATTGCCGCCCTGCGGAACGATATGCGTTCCGGTCTGCTGACAGATAGCCAGAATCGCCGAAACCTGTTCGGTGGTCTGAGGCTTGAGCAATAGCGTGCTTTTGCCATGGGTACGGCCACGCCATTCCTCAAGGTGGGGCGCAATCTCGTTTTTGTCTTCGCTGAAGCCGCCCGGGCCAGCCGCCGCCTTCAGCCGCTCGAATATCTCGGTCATTGTCACTCCGTTATTCCTGTGCGCGCTTTCCGGCCGCGGCGCGGCGCAAGCGGTCATTAATCGCTTCGCCCAGTCCCGTTTCGGGAATGGGCATCACGGCGATACGTCGCGCATTCTTGTCAAGCCTGCGCAACATGGCAAAGAGATTGGCGGCCGCTTCCTTGAGATCGGCCCCGGGGCTGAGATTCAGGGCCGCGTCCGCCGATGGTCCAAAACCAAGCAGAGATTCATCTTGCTCTGGCCTCAGTGCGTTCAACCGGAGCGCGGCGGAAGGCGCGTAATGACTTTCCAATTGACCGGGCGATTGAATGGCTGCTCCAGCTTTCTGCAAAGGGCCGATGATTGCCTCAATCTCGGCGCGTGTAATGGCGCCAGGACGAAGCAGCACGGGCTCGTCCCCCTCAAAACCGAGCACAGTGGATTCCAGTCCCAGCATGGCCGGTCCACCGTCGAGGATGAAATCCACATTTTCCTCCAATGACTCGGCAACGTGCAGGGCTGTGGTGGCGCTGACCCGGCCCGAAGGATTGGCGCTGGGCGCGGCGATGGGTAGTCCCGTTTCTTGCAACAGGCGCTGAGCGACGGGATGCGCGGGAACCCGCAACGCGACGGTGGCAAGACCAGCGCTCACCAACTCGGACAAGGAATTGGTGGCGCGCGGCAGGACCAGCGTCAGGGCGCCCGGCCAGAAACGTTTGGCCAATTCGCGCGCCCGATCGCAAAACCGGGCGTGACGTTCCGCTTCAGCTAAGTCCCGCACATGCACGATCAGGGGATTGAAGCGGGGGCGTCCCTTGGCAGCGAAAATGCCTGCCACTGCCTGGCCGTTGGTGGCGTCCGCGCCCAGGCCATAGACTGTCTCGGTGGGAAATGCGACCAGGCCTCCCTGGCGCAAAACTCGCGCAGCACGAGCGATGCCGGCGATATCCGCAGGCGCGATTTTCCTCACCAGACTGTCCATAGGGCTTTTTAGCGAGTTGCCTGGCCCAGGTCAGCTTTTCTTTCGTTCGCGCAAAGCGCCTGGTCGCGAGGGTGCTTTTTCTCCTATAGGGTCGGCGGAGTCGAGGTGGACCGATGTCGCTTCAAGGCAAGACGCTTTTCATAACCGGTGCGAGCCGGGGCATCGGCCTGGCCATCGCCCTCAGGGCCGCCAGAGATGGGGCCAACATCGCCATCGCCGCCAAGACCACCGAACCGCATCCAAAGTTGCCCGGCACTATCTTCTCCGCGGCCGAAGCGATCGAAAAAGCCGGGGGCAGGGCATTGCCTCTCGCCTGTGACATAAGGTTCGAAGATCAAGTGGCGGGCGCCGTGACGGCCGCCGCGGAAAAGTTTGGCGGGCTCGATATCTGCGTCAACAATGCCAGCGCGATTTCGCTCACCGGCACACTCGATACCGAAATGAAGCGCTTCGACCTTATGCAGCAGATCAATACAAGGGGCACATTCATGGTGACCCGCTATTGCCTGCCACATCTCCTCAAAGCGGCCAATCCCCATGTGCTCATGCTGTCTCCGCCGCTCGACATGCAGCCCAAATGGTTTGCCGGCCACACCGCCTATTCGTTAGCGAAATACGGGATGAGTTTGTGCGTGCTGGGTATGGCCGCAGAATTTTCCGGCAGGGTCGCCATCAATGCGCTCTGGCCAAGAACCGCCATTGCCACCGCCGCCATCCGCCTGGCCGCGGGCAGCGACGAGGCGGCCAAATCGTGCCGGACGCCCGAGATTCTCGCCGATGCGGCATACACGCTGTTCGCAAAGCCCAAAACCGTCACCGGCCAATTTCTGATTGACGATACATTCCTGGCCGATAATGGCGTCACTGAATTCGAACATTACCGAGTCGATTCTGCTCAAGAGTTGATTCAGGATTTCTTCGTGCCGGACAACATGCCGCCGCCCCAAGGCGTTTCTCTCAAGGCAATCCGCTAGCCGTGCGCCACTTCGCTATGCTCGTAATCGTGAGTGGAGGTTTCTGGCCGTTTCTGGCCCAAGCCATGCCGCTGCCGGACTGTGCTGGCGATATTGTCGTCTCTCGCGCCCATACCGTGCGTGTGGAAAAGGATGGAGCGCTGATACTTGCTGACGGGCGAGCCGCGGTTCTAGAAGGTATCCGCCTGCCTGCGGCCGATCTGCCCGCCATAACATTGGCTCGGGAAGCAATCGGGGCCTTGTGGCAACTGACCCTGGGAGCGCCGCTTGTCCTCACCTCAACGCCGCCCCGGCAAGATCGTTACGGCCGCATCCGAGTCCAGGCGTTTGACCGCGTCTGGCTGCAAACGGCGCTTCTCGAGCGCGGCCTGGCGCGGGTCGAAATTGGTCCGGACCGCTCGGAATGCGCGCCTGATCTGTACGAGGCCGAAGCCAAGGCGCGGGCTGCCGGCTTGGGCGTATGGGCTACGGCACGTTATGCCGTGAAACAAGCGAGTTCGCTCACGCCGGATTTGGCGGGCCGATTCGAGCTCGTCGAAGGCCAGGTCACCAATGCAAGCATCCATGGCGGCCGCGGCTTTCTCGATTTCTCGCAGAATTACCGGCAGGGTTTTTCCGCTACCGTCGCACCCGAAGACCGCAAGACCTTTCGCAAGGCGGGTTTTGCGCTGGAAGATCTTGTGGGCCGCCACGTGCGTCTGCGCGGTGTGATCGAGGCGTTTGGTGGCCGGCCGGAGATCGCACTCTCCAACCCCTATCAAATCGAAGTGCTGGACTAAGGCATGCTCGAAAACAGAAGCCCGGCGTTTGCGCCGGGCTTCTCGTGGTTCAAAACTAGAGACTTCATGCTGCCTTTTTTGTCAGCATGCCCTCTACGCGTTTGACTGCGGTCTGTTCATCGGTGCGCTCGACAGCCGCCACTTCGCGGGCCATGCGCGCCAACGCCTTCTCATAAAGCTGGCGCTCGGAATAGGACTGTTCGGGCTGGCCGCCGGCGCGATGCAGGTCCCGCACCACTTCGGCAATCGCCACCAGGTCACCTGAATCGATCTTGGCTTCATATTCTTGGGCTCGGCGCGACCACATGGTGCGCTTGATCCGGGCGCGGCCCTTGAGCGTGTTGAGCGCATTGCCCACCACCTCCGGAGAGGACAATTTGCGCATGCCCACGGCTTTGGCCTTGTTGACTGGGACACGCAAGGTCATCTTGTCTTTCTCGAACTCGATAATGAACAATTCCAGTTTAAGGCCGGCGACTTCCTGCTCTTCGATGCCGGCAACCTTACCCACGCCATGGGTAGGGTAGACGACATGGTCGTTGGCCTTGAATTCGTGCTTTTTGTTCGAATTCGCGGGAACTTTCTTGCCTGGCTGTGCGGCGGCCGACTTCGCGGCGGGGGCTTTAGGTGCGGTCATTTCCATTTCCGTTGGTGCTTGGCGCGGGGGCACGCAAAGCGGGATAATTTCACGTCAATATGGCCCAACCGCGCCAGAGGGACGCCAGCGCGCGTCGTTCACAAACGGGACCAGATTTGCCGGAAGGCTACCACAGCTTCACCCGAAATGGAAGGAAAATTGTCACAAACCGTTGAATCTGCGACGTTTTATTCAACGACGGCGATTTTCTCCTGAATTCAAGCGCTTGGATGGTTGTTCCTTATCCGCACTACACTTTAAAGTTGAGGTTATAATCGTGCGCAGCTTGGGATCCGACCCTGGCTTGGGGTAAGGGGTCTTCACGAATTTATCGGGCAAGCCTTCCCGCGTTGGCGTCAGTGGAATGACGGCCAAGCGAAGTGGTCGATAGCGACAGCGTACGCACCGGCCGTCGATCGCGCGAGCATCGAAAATAGGGCGGAGGCTAGGATCCCGACCCCGGCTTGGGGTCGAAGAATTTTTCGAATTTATCGGGGACGCCCTCCCACTCCTTGGCGTCGGCCGGAGCTTCGCCCTTCTGGCTGATATTGGGCCAAGTCTTGGAATATTCGGCGTTCACGGAAAGCCATTTCTCAAGTCCGGCTTCGGTGTCAGCTTTGATGGCCTCGGGAGGGCATTCCGGCTCGCACACACCGCAATCGATGCATTCGTCGGGGTTGATCACCAGCATATTCTCCCCCTCGTAAAAACAATCCACTGGGCAGACCTCGACGCAATCCATGAACTTGCATTTGATGCAGGCTTCGGTGACGACGTAGGTCATGAGGCAGGGCTCCAAAATCAGGGAGGTCTCTAGAACCGCGGGACCTCCAAGGCAAGCATTCAATCCGCGACGATTTCGTAGAGGCGTTGCGCCTCGGGGGCGGGTCCTCGCCGTTCCGCCAAGGCCAGCGCGCGAAGCGCCACGATTTCGCTTCCCCTGCCCAAAGTAAGGATATCACCGGGCTTAAGCATCTGCGCTGGCTTTTCCACCCTGACGCCGTTGAGCCGCACCTTACCGCCGCTGGCAGCGGCGTTAGCCATTGCCCTTGTGCGGTAGAAGCGAGCATGGAACAGCCATTTGTCGATACGCGCGGCGCTCATTTGGCGATTAATTCCTTCAACCCAGCGAACGGTGAATCGTCTGGCGGCGGCTTTGGCTTTTGAGGCCCCCGTTTTTCTCGGGCCTTGCGCCACACCGGCATCGCGTCCGTCACGTCCACCCGCCGCCAGCCCAGTGCTGCCAAGACGAGCCGCCCTTCTTCGTTGCTGCAGCCCAAGAGCGAGACTAGCTTGGGTAATAAGGTTTCCGCAGCGGTGCCATTGATGGTGGCTTTGTCCAACTCTTCCTCCAACCGCTCCAGCATGTCGAAGCGGATGGCACGCCCGCCGAT
>DATFSP010000246.1:0-4612 GCA_035262545.1 Rhizomicrobium sp.
ATCCTGGCTTTTTCAGCAGTGGCCTCGGCGCAAGCGCCAACCGGCTTCGATAATAAGAGCAACGGTCTGACGGACGACGCGACGCATCAGGCCGACCAAGCAAAGTTCGAAGAAGTTGAGGCGCTGGGCGACGGCCTTGGACCTCTGTACAACGCGCAGTCCTGCCGTGAATGTCATCAGAACCCAGTTTCCGGGGCTGCTTCTCAAATCACCGAAGTGCGCGTGGGCCATGAGGGACAGGATGGGCGTTTTCGCAATCCGGAGATTCCGATCAATCACGGAAGTGAAATAATCCGCGGTCGATCGTTGGTGAATGAACGGGCAATCTGCCCTAACAGCGCGTTCCCAGACCGCGAGATTCAAGAGCGAGTTCCCGACACCGAAGCGATCCAAACTCTCCGGCTTACAGTGAATCTGTTGGGAGACGGATTTGTCGAGGCTGTTGCCGATCAGACGCTCATGGACCTTGCCGAAGAGCAATGCAAGTCGTCGGACGGCAAGATCTGCGGGCAGATTCTCAAGGTGCCGATCGTCGAAGCTCCCGGACAGATGGGCGTTGGCCGCTTCGGCTGGAAGGACCAACACGCTAGCTTGCTCTCGTTTGCCGCCGATGCCTATCTCAATGAGATGGGAATCACGAACCGCCTGCAGCCCGATGAAGTCACGAATATCTGCAACACGGTTTCGGAACCAAATGACACACCGGGACCTGACGGCCTATCGGACATTGATCATTTTGCGCGCTTCATCCGTGCCACCAAAGCTCCTGCGCGGGATGCCCAACTGGCAGGCAGCGAGAGCGCCGAACGAGGCAACGCGTTGTTTGACAAAGTCGGGTGTAGCATGTGTCACGCCGAGACTCTCACCACGGCTCCGGTCGGAACCAAGATCGACGGTGGTACCTTCACGATTCCGGCCGCGCTGGGTTCATTAAGCTTCCATCCTTACAGTGATTTTCTAATGCACGATATTGGCACCGGTGACGGAATTGTGCAGGCCACCCGCGAGCACTATGGAAACAAGGTGTTTCAGATGATGTCGGGATATATTTCCGGGGAGGATTTTGAAACTAGCCGCAATAAGATTCGCACGGCGCCATTGTGGGGCGTGCGTGTGCGCCCAAGGTTGATGCACGATGCTGGGTCGTCAACGCTGCGTGGCGCCATCCTCCGCCATCGGGGGGAGGCAAGCGAGGTAACGCAAAATTTCGGGAAACTGGAGCCTGAAGATCAGAATGCCATCGTCGATTTTCTGAAGTCCCTCTGAGTTCGATTAATTTGATTTTTGCCTCTTCCGCCCACATGCGGGAGCAGTTTCTGGGAGTTGCCGATGCCAGATCCACGCCGTTCAATTTCCGGAAGCGAGCGGACTGCTCCGTCGGGCAGCCTCGTGGGCGACGCCGATCCGAGTGAGCGCGTCGAAGTCAGCATCTACTTCAAAGATGAGGCAAGCGCCGCTCCATCGCGCCAGGCGTATCGTGCGGCGCGCGCGGAGCGCCTTCAGTCCTGCTTTTCGGATCTGACGCGGTTCGCCGCCGAGCATGGATTGGACGTGACATTGCAGCATCCCGCGAGGCGTCTCATCAAGCTCGCAGGTCCCGTCGCGAAGCTGGAAGTGGCGTTCGGTACCAGGCTTCAGTATTTCGAGCACAACGGGCGGAGATTTCGCACGCGCACCGGCCCGCTCACGATGCCCGTAAATCTGTCCGACAAGATCGAGGCCGTGCTCGGTCTCGACAATCGTCCGGTTGCGAGGCCCAAGATCGCGTTTCCCCGTGCGCCTAGAGCGGCGGTGAGCCATCTGCCAAACGCGGTCGCGGCGCTTTACGCTTTTCCGAAAACATCGGCAGCGGGCCAATGCATAGGAATCATCGAGCTGGGCGGCGGCTTTCGCGCCTCCGACACAGAGGCCGCGTTTGCCGCAATGAAGCTTTCGCCCCCTGAGTTGGTGGCGGTTTCCGTGTCTGGCGGCGGCAATGCGCCGGGACAGGACAAAGGTTCGGACGGCGAAGTGGCGCTCGACATCCAGGTGGCGGGCGGTGCCGCGCCCGGGGCGAAGATCGCGGTCTACTTCGCGCCCAATACCGATCAGGGCTTTACTGACGCCATCACTGAGGCCCTGCACGACGAGACGAACGCGCCGTCAGTGCTTTCGATCAGTTGGGGCGCGGCAGAAAACAGTTGGACGCAACAAAGTATCACTGCGATGACATCCGCGTTTCAAGATGCGGCATCTCTTGGCGTCACGGTGTGCGCGGCATCCGGCGACGGTCTTGCCAGCGACGGTGTCAATGATGGCCAGGTGCATGTCGATTTTCCTGCATCGAGCCCGTATGTGGTGGGCTGCGGCGGTACGACCCTCGATACCAGCGGAAATACGATAGCAAGCGAAACCGTCTGGAACAGCGGCGACAGCGGTACGGGCGGCGGCGTGAGCGCGCTGTTTCCACTGCCTGATTATCAATCCGCTACCAAAGTGCCGGTATCGGTGAGCACCGGCAAAGCGGGCCGCGGTGTGCCGGATGTGGCCGCCGACGCCGATCCCAATTCCGGCTACACGATCGTGGTGGATGGCGAAAGCCAAGCCATCGGCGGCACGAGTGCCGTGGCACCCCTATGGGCCGGGCTCTTCGCGCTCATCAACGGGGCGGACGGCAAGCCCGTGGGCCAGCCGCACGCCACGCTTTACGCCAATGCTTCTGCCTTCCGCGATATAACGGGCGGGGACAATCGCGTCGACAGTCTAGGCTATGTCGCCGGTCCTGGCTGGGATGCCTGCTCAGGATTGGGTTCTCCCAAGGGTTCCGCTCTCGCTCAAGTTTTCGCGGCGGATGTGCCCCGTCCAAAAGCGGGCCCGCGCACCATCGCATGCAAACTTTCTGCAAGCGGCAGGCAGATTGGAAAATCGCGCCTTACGAAAACGTCGGGCGCTTCGCATCGTTAGCCGCGGTGGAGCTAGACCAAAATCTCCAACAGTGACGGCTTTTTTTTGCTTCTAAGAACAAAACGTCGCACGAAGACGGGCAGGGTAAAGCAGCCGCCCAGGGCTCGGGGCAAACGGTATTGCTGCGGACGGCCGTTTCTCAACCATCCGGGGCGCCTGAAAAGTGAAGCTCATTGTCGCATATAGGGGGACGCTTTGGCGAAAAGATACGACTGCCAAATTAAGCCCTTGCAAGGATGGCGCAAAATAGGCCATCAGACTTTGCACGGCGTGGCCCCATCCTTTAGCGTCGGCCAAGCGCCCCACGACTGATTCCGCCTGATGCGATGTCTGCGATCCTTTACTGCTGTGGCTGGCTTCGGCCTGCTGGTGTCGGGGTGCGCCTCGCCGACGCCACCGCCTCCGCCCCAGCGCCCACCAGTGACTGCGCCGCCGAACGCCGGGACCTACAAAGTCGGCACCCCCTATCAGATCGACGGCATCTGGTACTATCCGCGCGAGCAGCCGGATTATGACGAGACCGGAATTGCCTCCTGGTACGGTCCCACTTTCTACGGCAAATACACCGCGAATGGCGAACTCTATGACGGCAGCACGCTGACGGCGGCCCACCGAACCTTGCCCATGCCGGTCAATGTACGCGTCACCAATCTGGACAACGGAAAGTCCATCGTCGTGCGCGTCAATGACCGCGGGCCTTACGCGCGTGGACGGATCATCGATCTCTCGCGCCGCGCGGCTGAATTGCTGGACGTTGTCCAAACAGGAACCGCGCGGGTGAGAGTGACCTATCTTGGACGCGCCGATCTTCCGGGCGGGATACCGCCTCCGCCCGAGACTCCGCCGGAAATCGCCTCGGCGCTTCCCGCCGCGCCCACTGTCAAAGTGGAGGTCGCCAAACTCGGCGTCGTTTCCGGTGCCGCCATAGCTCCGCCCGGCCGTCAATACTCCATGCCGAAAGCCGCATCATCAGCGCCAATGCAAATGGCCTCTACTGAACCCACAGGGCAGGTCACACGTGTTCCAGTTCCGCCGGCGACTCACCTCTATGTCCAGGTGGGTGCATTCTCCAAGTCGGAAAACGCCCGCACGCTATTGTCCAAACTTGGCGGCGACTTGAGAATTTCCACTCTTCAACGGAATGGACAGACCCTTTATAGAGTTCGAACCGGGCCACTGAATTCGGTCGAGGATGCCGACGCGGCGCTGTCCCGTATCACGGGGGCGGGCAGCAACGACGCCCAAATCGTGGTCGATCAATAATGTCTCCACGGAGTTTGAGAATGCGCCGGCTTTTCCTGAATCTTGTCTCTCTTCTGTCGCTTGCCCTCCTGCCAGCGCTGCTGGGCGCGATACCTGCCCAGGCCGCGATCGAAACCACCGCCGAGCATGGTCTTTTGATGGACTCGGAGACAGGCCAGATTCTTTGGCAGAAGGATGGTTTAGTGCCCATGCCGCCGGCCTCCATGTCCAAGCTGATGACTTTGGAGCTGCTCTTCCAGCGGCTGAGGGACGGTCGCATCAAGCTCACCGACACGCTGCCGGTGTCGGAGCGCGCCTGGCGCACCCAGGGCTCGAAAATGTTCGTCGAACTGGGTGCCCGCATCGCGGTCGAGGATTTGATTCGCGGCATCGTGATCCAATCGGGCAATGACGCCTGTATCGTCGT
>DATFSP010000247.1:0-2923 GCA_035262545.1 Rhizomicrobium sp.
GAGCACGACTGCATCATGGCCTTCATCCTTGGCAAATTGCCCGACCCAACCTGTTTCGCGCGCTACATCGGGACCGGCAAAGCGCGCCGAAGGAAGTGCCTGTCGGATTGCCGCCTTGTAGCGGCGATAATCCCCCAGCCATTCAACATAGCCCCATTGCCCGGTGCGATGCCCAGCCGAGGACTTGAAGAGGTCCGGTTCATTACCAATCTCAAAGGCAAGTAATTTTCCGTTCGTGGCGTTGCTGACGGCGCGCGCCACTTCCACCGCCGCTTCGATACTCCCCTCGCCTAGGTTGATTCCCCAGATCAGCTTCCAATTAATAGCGTCGAGAAAGCCGCCCAACTCTTTGAGATTTTCAGAGTTGATCACGGTGCCCTTGGGTACGGCCAAAGACGAACCATCGGGACGGAAGGTAGAAAAGTCCGAGGTGTTGCCGCCGATGCGGATCACGCCCTCCGCGCCCAAGTTGCGCACCAGTTGGACACATTGTGTGTTTCCGGCCGAAAACAGCCCCGGTATCGCGACGGACGAGATTTCATATCCCAGCCCCATGAAGCTTGGTGGGATCCTTGGCCCCTCGCTGCCGGGATGAATATGAATAATAACGGGGATTGCAGAGCCCGCTGCGCTGGCGACCAGGGGCCAGGCAGAAGCGCATACAGCGCCTCCGCCTAGTTGTCCCAGAACTTTTCTGCGGTTCATGCCGCACCCCAACCCTGAGACTAGGCCGCTCTTGACGGGCGGTCTAGCGATCCCGCGAATTACATAGCAGCAGCCCAAGCGAGCAAAGGAAATGGACCCAAACTTGATAATCAGCGTCGTGGCGCCAGTTGTCGGCTTCTTCTTATGGCAGGCGTGGAAGCATGGCCGGGACGAGCGCCGCGACACTAGGCGCCGTGATAGCTCTGGTAAGACCGGCCCGCGTTAGTCTCTCAAAGAGGCGGCGCATTAGCGGCAAATGCCGCCTGATATGTCGTGATCTACGCTTTAATAATCAGCGAGTAATGCTCTCAAGGCTCGGATGCTTCGGGTCAATTCGCGCCACTCTTTGAGCGCGACCGAAAGAAGGCCCGGACAGATCCAGACCTCCTTTCCGAGGGCGTTCGCAGAAGCGTACCGAATTCACCCGCGCCAATCGGCGCGAGGTGGGATTAGTTGTGTGGCGTCGAAGCTGCGCCGGCCACAGCGCCCGTCCCGCCGCCCACGGCCGCGCCAACCGCGGCACCCGGCGCGCACCCGACCGGAAGCGTCACGAGACACCCGATGGCCGCACCGATGCCGGCACCCGTCGCCCCGCCCTCCACGGCGCGAGCGCCTGGATCCGCGTGCCAACGACCATCCTCCTCGTAATATCCCCGGTCATCCGCAGGATCAGCGAGCCAGTGAACATGCTCATCATGCTGGTGGGCGTTGTACCAATCGGAGTTGTAGTAGGTGATCGGCGCGTCTGCCCCGTAGGCATACAGCCGATGCACCCGCCAGCAATCGCCATTCTGATTGCACGCGACATAGGTTTCTGCGACAGGATCGGCGCTGGAAATCGTTGGGGCCATCAAGGTTGCGCCCGCAATGGCGAGAAACGAACCCAATCCAAGCGCAGTGTGAAACCTTCTCATGTGTCACCTTTCTTTGCGGCCGCATCCGACAGCCTTTCCATCCAGTAATAAACGAGGCGAGAAGACGAGGGTTTCAACCCTGGATATGCCAGCAGGAGTTCGGTGACGAGGAACGAACCGTTCCCGATGCCGTGTTCATAATTCTGTATACAGACTAATGGATTAGGACTGTCGTTCCCGACGTTCCCGGCGTTCCCGATAGATCACGGCGGCGAGTCGCGCACTTGGGCATCCGATTCTTCAATCCGGCGCGACAAAGGAACTAATCCATAAATAGTTTCCACCGTGCATTTGGCATCGGCATTTAAAGATTTCGGCGTGCGAACACACGAAAGCCTATTTCGCACATGCTCCATCGTGACGTGCGCGCCCATGTCGGGCGGTGGGCTGTTGCGTTCCAAGAAGCCCACGATGTTCGGGCGTTCGAAGTAGCCGCGCGTGACGGCGGAGCACATCAAGAACTGGCTGGCTGATAGACAAGTCTAAATGCTCGGAACTTGCCCCGGCGCGGCCAGAGACGAATGACTGCTTACTGGTAGAACCGGATGTGAGCCTCCCAGCCGAATTCAGCCGTGCCTCGCCAAGGTGCTGAGGACACCCCACCAGGAAATTGCGACCAGCGCTGTTCGGATCCAATTGAGTCGTATCCAGCGAAGCACTTCGATTTGCAGGCGTTCGGCTGGCGTGTCCCCGCCGCCCATTTCCAGAAATCGTACGACCGTGGGGCGAAAATATGCCAAGGTCCACGCAACGGTTGCGACGGCGCACGCGGCAGAAACGATGAGGGCGACCCCTTGGCTTGCCGCGAGAAAGGCAAGGCCCAACGCAACGAGTCCGCTCAACGCGTATAGCGGAGCCACGGGCTTCCAGAACTCCCCGATATTCATCCGGCTTACCGGTGTTTCCATGAACCCTCGCAAGGATTCAGGTGGTTTTCGACTCCATGCGGGATGTACGATCAATGTTTCGTAGATGCTCGCGCCGAAAACGAGTGACGCCATCACGGCATAGAACCACAGCACCGGTGTGTAAAGCATCATTCCGCAATCTCCCCCGTCAGCGGTCCGATGAATAGTTGATTTTATAACAGGGCGAATTGTCAGCGTCTATGATTGGGAAAGATGCCAGAACCGCATGCTTGCACCACACAGCCCTGCAGCCGCGCGAAAGGCGGCGAGGACCAAAGGCGCCGCAGGCCGTTCTGCAGCGGCAAAGAAAGCCGCTCGCACCGCGCCCGCCGCCCTTCCTGACGGGATACCAAATTGGGGTCCCAAGTTTCGCATGAGCCAGTAAGCGCCGAGCCT
>DATFSP010000248.1:0-2367 GCA_035262545.1 Rhizomicrobium sp.
GGTGATAATAACGAGGGCGAAACTCGAGATCTTCAGCCGCGCGGGCGCGACCACGGGCTCACGTTCGCCGAGCCGCCGCAAAGTCCATACGATCGAAGCGTAGATCAGCAGCGCCAGCACCAGGTGCGTCGCGAGCCGATAGTGCGAAACCTCGATCCGCTCAGAGAGCCCCGAGGCCACCATCCACCAGCCGACCGCGCCCTGCAACCCGCCGAGGCCGAAAATTAGCCAAAGCGGCCGCTTCAATTCCGCCGCCAGCGAGCCGCGCCAGAGGAAATAGAGAAACGGCAGCAGATAGACGACGCCGATCAAACGCCCAAGCAACCGGTGGCTCCACTCCCACCAGAAGATCGTCTTGAACTCCGCCAGACTCATTCCGGCGTTGAGCGCGTGATATTGCGGGATTTTCTTGTACGCCTCGAACGCATCTTGCCACTGCCCCTCGCCGAGCGGCGGCAGCATGCCGGTCACCGGCTTCCACTCCACGATCGAAAGGCCGGACTCGGTCAGCCGCGTGGCGCCGCCGACGACGACCATCACTGCGATCAGGGTGGCAACCGAAAAGAGCCAGATGCGGACGGCGCGATGGGCGGGGGCTTGTGCAAGAGGAGACATCACAAATCGACGGGCGCTGGCTTGAATGAATTGGCGCGCCCCTTATAGTCCCGCCCCTGCCGCACGCAAGCCGCGCCCAGGCCAAGCCAGACATTTCCGTCATGACCATCCGCACCCGCAAATTTCTCGGAACCATCGCGCTCTTGCTATTGGCGCTGATCTGGTCGCTGATGGGCATGGCGGTGGCACAGATGCCGTTTCTGGCTGAATCCGGGATCCTGCAGGCGATTTTCTATGTGGTGGTGGGCATGGGCTGGGTGCTGCCGGCAATGCCCATCGTCAGTTGGATGTCCCGGCCGCATATTAGATAGTCTGCCTCTTCCGCGTCGGCTGCACCCGGGCAAACGCGATCCCCGAAAGCAGTACGCGCATCGCGCGCAGCGAGCGTCGCCGGCCATCCCAACTGACGCGTGGAAGCGCGTGCAAATTGGTGCGGCCCTCCGCTTCCACAATACCCGGAACCGCTGAAACGGCACTGGCGAACCCAACCTCCTCCGTCATCAAGAGATGAGCGCGCCGCCACGACGCGCGGTCCCCGAACGGATAGGCAAAATGCCGCACGTCGCGGCGAAAGGCGGTCTCCCCCACCGCCTTGCCCATTGTCATCTCGCGAAGCGCGGCGGCATCTTTTAAGTTCGACAGCGCGGGATAGTTCACGGTCGCGCTGCCGATGGTCACGTTGCGATCAGCTGCGAGCCTTGCAAAGTCGGCCCAGTCCAGAAAGGCTTCGCGCGACAGACGCGCAAGATCGACCGAGTATCGCTTGCAGAGATCGTTGATGGCCATCGACAGATCAGGCGGAGCCAGCGAGCGCATCCAGCCCGCGAGGTACACGTAGAGCTCGTATTTTTCGGCAACCGTCCCGATCGCAAAGTGCCGCTCATTGCCCGCGATCATCAGACTGAGGCGACTTTCCTCGGCGATGATCGCCTCAAGCGCAAGCCACCAAGCTTCCCCAACACCATCGGGAAATGCGGTCGGGACATAGATGGTGAACGGTACTCCGTGCCTCGACAACACCGGATAGGCCCAGGTGACGAGATCCTTGTAAGCGCCGTCGAAACTGAGGCAGGCGAAGCGGCGCCGCTCCGGCATGATGACCGCACGCCGACAAACTTCGTCTATGCTGACGATGTCGTATTTCCATCGCTTCAATGCCCGAATGGTACGGTCGAGAAACCGCGGCGTGATTTCGCCGGCTTTGAGCGGCTGAAATCGCCCGCTCTGCGGTGGGCGCACGCGCTGGAAGCGAAGGATCGCGCCAGCTCCCCCGTTCTCTTTCTCTCCCCACAACGCCCGGCCGCTGAAATAGGCGAGTTCAAGCTTGAGGCTCGTCAGCCATTTGCTCTTAGATGCCAATTTTGCCGCCTCTTGGAAAGCGGAAAATCCCCACGCCCAGCCACACTGTCATTAGCCTTTATTGACGTTTCTTTGCAAAGGGGTGAAGAGCCCAAATTTCTTTCAACCCCGGTTTCGCGGTGACCATGGCTGTCGCGATCGGGCCGATCACGATCAAGGGAATCGGTTTGTCGCAGACGCCGACCTTGGCGCAATATGAGGGATGATCGCCGACGCGCAACCCCTTCAAGGCTTCGCCCGATCGCCCGTTAGCGCCGAGCCTTCCCCTTCTTGCGGACGGCGCGCTTGCCCGCCTCCGCCTCAACAAGCCCTTTGAGTGCCTCTGCCGCTTCCAACGAAGCCTTGTAGCCTTCCTTGGCAAAGCGCAGCAGCAACTGCAGCTCCGTATCCGAA
>DATFSP010000249.1:0-7290 GCA_035262545.1 Rhizomicrobium sp.
GAGACGATTCCTCCCGATTGGGCTATCGATGAAGGCGGCAATCCCGCAACCGATCCCGCGAAGGCACTGGCCGGCGCGTTGCTTCCCGTGGGCGGCGCCAAGGGCTCGGCGCTGGCCCTGATGGTGGAGATATTGTGCGGCGCGCTGACAGGCGCCCATTTTGCGTGGGAGGCATCCAGTTTTCTGGATGCGAATGGCGATCCGCCCAGCTTGGGCCAATTTCTCATCGCGCTAAATCCCATGCATTTTTCTGGCGAAAATTTTCTCTCCCGCATGGGTGAATTGGCCAAGACGGCGGCGGCGGATGGCGCCCGCTTGCCCGGCGATCGCAGGCTCGCCTCGCGTGCCCGCGCCGCGAGGGAAGGTTTGCACCTTGCCGATTCGTTGCACGCGCAAATATCCGCTTTGGCGGGGACCGCAAATTCACCTTCGTGATATTCACGTTGTTATAACGGCTGGCGGCAAACCCCATGCTATCCTCCTCCTCTTATAGGTAGGAGGGATTCCGCATGCGGTCTCGTCGCGCGATTCTGGTTGAGGGCGGCAGCGCTCTCGCCCTTGCGGCGACAGGGGCTTCCGCCGCGCCGCAAGCGCCCAATTTTCCTTTTCCAGGTGGCATTGGCGCACGTCCGCTTACCAAGGATTTTCCCCAGAAAGGCCTCATGGTGCTGCAGCGCAGCCGGCCACCCATGCTGGAGACGCCTTTCTCGGATTTCGACTCCGGTGTCTTCACGCCCAACGACAAATTCTACGTGCGTTGGCATTGGTCCAACATACCCACCGAGATAGACGCCAAATCCTTTCGGCTAGCCGTGCGCGGCCAGGTGGAGAACCAGCTATCCCTGGCGTTGCCTGATCTTCTCAAATTTGAGCGCGTGGAGATCGCCGCGGTCAATCAGTGCTCGGGCAATTCCCGCGGCTTCTTCGAACCCAGAGTCCCTGGCGGCCAATGGGGCAATGGCGCCATGGGCAATGCTCGCTGGGCCGGTGTTCGCTTGAAGGATGTGTTGGAGAAGGCCGGTATCAAAGCGAATGCGGTGGCGGTCCGGTTTGGCGGCCTCGACACGGCGCCGGTCAGTGAGGGACCGCCCTTCAAGAAATCGCTCGGCGTCGAACATGCGCGGCAGCCCGAAGTCCTGATCGCCTATGCAATGAATGGCCGGCCCTTGCCGCTTCTCAACGGTTATCCAGTTCGCCTGGTAGTGCCAGGCTGGTATGCGACCTATTGGGTCAAGATGCTGAATGATATCGAGGTGTTGGACGCGCCGGACGATAATTTTTGGATGAAGTCGGCGTATCTAGTTCCCGACGCGCCCCATGCCGACATGAAGCCGGGTCAGGCTGGGGTCACCTTGGTGCCGATCAGCCGAATGGTACCACGCTCATTCATCACCAATTTGAGCCCGGGCGCACGCATGAAGGCAGGAGCACCCGCGTCTTTGCGCGGGCTGGCGATGGGCGGCGATTCAGGAGTTGCCAAGGTGGAAGTCTCGGCCGATGGCGGTCAGAGCTGGCAAGCCGCCAAGCTCGGCCCCGACGAAGGGACGTACGGTTTCCGCCGATGGACCGCCACGCTTACCATGGGCGAAGCAGGTGAAGTCGAGCTGGCGGTGCGCTGCTCCAATTTGGGGGGCGACGTGCAACCGGATAAGCCCAATTGGAATGGGTCGGGCTATATGCGCAATGTGGTTGAACGGACTCCGGTCACGCTGGTGTAATGCGATGAAAAAAATTCTTCTGATCGGATTGCTGTTGTCTTCCGCATCGGCCGCGGACGCGGCCGACCCGACCTTCAAGCTGCCGCCTCTTGAGTTCCCGGCTGACGCGACTTCTTATCCCGATGGGCCGAATCTGAAGACGATGAACCAGAATTGTCTGGCCTGCCATTCCGCCGACATGGTGGTGGACCAACCACTTCTGCCGCGCGCCACCTGGGCGGCAGAGGTCGCCAAGATGCGCAATACTTATAAGGCGCCGATCAGTGACGCCGACATTCCCCTGATCGTGGATTATCTGACTGCCACGCATGCCCCACCCGGATAATCGTCAATCCCTGGTCATGGCGCCGGCCATCTGGCACAGCCGGTCAAGATTGAAGGGTTTGCGCAGAATTCCGATCCGTTGCTCGCGAATGAGATCCGGCGGGGGATCCTGGGCATAGCCCGTCATCATCAAAACTTTGAGACTGGGTTTGAATTCGAGCCCCGCCTTAACCAGTGCGTAGCCGTCCATGCGCGGCATTTTGATGTCGGACACCAGAAGGGAGATGCCCGGATTGAGCTTCAAGAGCGTCAGGGCCTCTTCGCCGTCACCGGCCTGCAATACCTCGAAGCCTGCATCTTCCAGCATTTCCGCGGCGATCACGCGCAGCATCACCTCGTCCTCCGCGATTAGGATTTGGCGTTTCATGGGTCCTCCTCGGCACGCGGCATGAAATTCGTGATTGTCAGCCGCCGCCCAGCCGGGTTTCGATCGCCAGATAGCCGGATCGTTAACCGAGATAACCGAAGGTCAGGGAAAGGCCAAGCCGGGGCCGGGGCTGGTGTTTGTCTGAAAGGGCGAAACCAGTCAGGTCGTGAAAGTGACAAGTTTCCGAATGCCCCTCGGAGGTTCCGCTGCCGGGTTACCGTTGTTTCCAGTAAAATGTTGAAAATACGGCACTTTATGGCGTTTGGTGAATCAAGATTGTCGGCCGCCATGCTTCACCATCAAGTTCGAGCGATCCCTCAGAGGAATCGTTAACGGCAATTTCTAATCAGATTGTTTACATACATGACCTAATTTACGCCGCGATGGGGCATCCGAAATTGGCCATGAAAGACAGCGACGTGGCAGCCGACGAGCTGGCGTATTCGCGGCTCTGGCTGCGCTTTCTGGATCCCGAAACCGAACGGCGTTTCGCCCGCCGGGCGCTTCGGGAATCAATCGTGTTCATCCGTACCTATCTGATGGCGGGCATCGCGCTGTACATGGCGTTCGGCTTTTTGGATACGCGCCTGGGCGGCGAGGCGGCGCCGAACATGTTCGTCATCCGCTACTTTATCGTCTGCCCCATCCTGCTTGCGGTTTTTGGCCTCACATTCATCGCCTATTTCGAGAAGATCAGCCAAATTTCTCTCGCTTTTGCAATGGCCACCGCCGGCCTCGGCGTGGTGGCGATGACTGCGATGATGCCCCCGCCCTTCAACAGCAATTACTATGCCGGCTTGATCATGGTGGTTATATATTGCGACAGCCTGATCCGCGTGAATTTCGTTTCCAGCGTTGTGATCTCGGTGATGCTGGTGCTCTGCTACGAGGTTTCGGCTGTAATCCTCAATCCGCTGCCCGTTGCCGACCTGATATCCAACAATTTCTTCCTCACCATGGCCACCGCGGTGGGGTTGCTGTCCAGCTACATCCAGGAAACCCAGACGCGCAAAGGCTATATCGCCCAGCGCACCATCGAGGCCAAGAATGAGATCGCCAATGTGCTTCTTGTGGAAGCCAACAAGGCAAGTCATTCCAAGAGTGAATTCCTCGCAAACATGAGCCATGAATTGCGAACACCTTTGAACGCGATCATTGGTTTCTCGGACATAATGGACAAGGAGACGTTCGGGCCTCTGGGCAACAAGCATTATGCCGCCTATGTCAAGGATATCGCCTCGAGCGGACATCATCTTCTGTCGATCATCAACGACATCCTCGACCTCGCCAAAGCGGAGGCGAACAAGCTCACCTTGGAGGAACGTGAAATCAATCTCGTCCAGATCGTGGGCGAGAGCGTTCGCATGTGCGAGCCTAAGGCGCTGCAAAACGGCATCCGCATCACGCTCAAATCTTGCGCCGATCAGGTGATCGTGCGCGCCGACCCCAAACTGATCCTGCAGATCTTACTCAACCTGGTCTCGAACGCGGTGAAATTCAGTCACGACGGCGGCCATGTGGAAGTGAGCCTGAATATCTCCGACCGGTCGGTGCTGATAGGCGTCAAGGACGAGGGCATCGGCATTCCTGCGCCTGATGTCGAAAGGGTGCTGAGACCCTTCGAGCAGGTGGAGAATTCGCTCACCCGCCAGCACAGCGGTACGGGACTGGGCCTTCCTTACGCGGTCAAGCTCGCAGAGCTCCATGGCGGCACGCTATGGATCGAAAGCCAGGTGAATGCGGGTACGTCGGTGACGGTTGCTCTGCCGCGTGAGCGTTTCATTGCACTCCGTCAGGCGCCGGAAGATTTTCTCGTGGCTATCTGAGCCTTAGAGCTTGCGCACGAATAAAAGCCGCACGCGTCCCGTTTTTTCCGTTTCCGTCCAGAATTCATGTGCGCCCAGCCCCTCGGCCCATGCCCGCATCACCGTGTCGTTGCGGTACTCCAGGCTCCAATCGGCGATGAATTCCATCGGCCAGAGATTGGACAGCGCCGTCTCGTTCATGTTGCCGATGATCAACAAGCCGCCCGGTGACAGGGCCTCGTAAAGCCGGCCGACCAGAATACGGGCGCGCCGGTCGCTGAGATAGTCGAGCAGGCCCAGCGAATAGATCAAGTCTTGCGGCGGCACCTGGTTCAGGCCGCCATTGGCGCGCAATATGTCCGTGAAGGAGATATTGAGGGAATTGATGCGCCCCAACCCGCCCAGATTGAGCAACGCAGGATAGATGCGGTCATAAGCATGACTGAGCGCCAGGGTCTCCTGATCCACCAGCGTGAATTCCGCCTTGCCCATCCGCGCCTGTGGCGTCTCCAGGAAGGTTTCGATTTCCCGCGCGGGGCCGCTACCCAGACTGAGGATGCGGGCGTGCCGGTCCTGGCCACGGTCGCGCACCATGTCGGCAATCTTGCCCCGCACCAGATGCATGCGCGTGGCGATGCATTCGGCGACTTCCAAGCCTAGGCGGTGCATCAGTTGCTGATAGACATTGTCGCCCACCCGTTCCCAGTCATAGACCTGGTTCATGATCTTGTAATCGCCGGGATAGCCCAGCGGCTTCCCGTAGGAGCGATCCCAGATCGCGCCGGCGCGCATCTCCGGCGTTAGGACCAATTCGGTGAATTCCTTGGTTGCTTCACGAGCATCACGGCTTGGCATCACGCCGCGTACGATGTCATTGCCGGTAAGCCACAGGCTGCGCCACTGCTCGACCAGGCGGCTTTCGCAGGCCTCATAGGCGCCCACATGATCGAAACTGCGGGGGAAGCTGTTGGTGAGACGGAGATTCTCATCCAGAAGTGCACGATAGGAACGCAGGACCCCCAGCACGTCGGAGCAGAAGGCGCGATATTCTTTGGGCACCAGCGCGCTGCGTTCGGTCGAGAGGAAGCTACCGTTGGCGGCAATCTGGGCTTGAACATTGCGGCTCAACAGCCGGTCGAAATCCACATAGGAATCCACCAAGCTGAAGGCATATTTGGAGCCGAATGGCGTGGTCTCTGTCCGGCAGACCCTTGCGCGGCCCTCGAAGATGGAAAGTCCCGCCTGCTGAAAGATAATGGGCACAGTCTCGCCCAACGAGAGTTCTTCGTCCATCGCCTGCTTGGCGACCACAGCGATGCCGGTCAGGCTAATATTGTGGAGCTGATAACTCGATGACTTCACCCTCACCCGAGGTGGGTTGTTGGGAAAAAGCTTTCGCGCGTCAAAACGTGTGGGACGAAACCAGATTTCTTTTCCGCTAGAGCCCTTCAGTTCTTCATAGGCAAGCATGTTCGCATCCAATTGTTGCTCGTGCTCGATGCTTCCCTTGACGCCACCCCTTCAACCGCCACGCACACGGCGGCCCCCACCCGAGCTTGGGAGGACCTTGAACTGGTCCTCGCCTTATAAGAGTTAATAAATTGTTAATAGCGCCAAAAAATAGTTAACGTCAAGATTTTTCCGCCTACTGAACGAGTCATAATGGTTAACGAGCAGCAAACGTGCGTGTGCCGTTGCGTCTAACCGCTGATGCGGAATCGGCTTCGAATGCGAGCGATCAATTCGCAGCCGCGCTTATCGGTTGAACCAAGGCTCCATCGGTGGCGTCTTCGGGAAGGTCGACCGCAATCTCGGTGCCAGGCTTCAGTCCTTCCGTCAAAGTGATGGTGTCGCCATCCGTCGAAGCAACTTCAATCTTCACGAAGTGCAGGCGCGAGTCTTTGTCCACCAGTGCGATGAATTGATCCGAGCCGCGCGTGATGAGGGCACCTACGGGAATCTGTGTCGCCGTAGGCTCAGGCACGTGCAGGGTCATATAGGCAAAGCTTCCGCCCAGCAGCATATCCTTGGGATTATCCAGGACTGCTTCCACCAGCATGGTACGAGTTCTCGGATCAAGCGCGCCGGAGACACGTGTCAAGGTCGCCTTGATCTTACGCCCTGGATTGGCGGCGTCCACGATATCCACGCCGTCGCCGGCATGGACGAAGGGTGCATCCTGCTGTTGTACGAAGGCATCGATGCGCAACTTGCTGTCGTCCTCCACGGTGACGACCGGGAGAGATGCGGTCTGGCCCGTCTGGGCATTCTGCACCAGCGCGCCGGGATCGGCATAGCGAGCTGTGACCTTGCCATCGAACGGCGCCGTGAGCCGCTCATAGCCCTTCAAAGACCCATCCTGATTCAGGGTCGCCTGGGCGATACGCGCGTCGGCATCGGCCTGATCCTTCTGCTGCTGGGCGATTGCGTTTTGTTGCGCCAGCTGGTCATAGCGGCGGGCGATCCGCTGTTTGTTGGCGAGATCCGCGGCGGCGCTGGCATATAGCGCGTCCGTCTCCTGGCTTTCGATGGTGGCCAGTAATTGTCCTGACTTCACCACATCGCCTTTG
Source organism: Rhizomicrobium sp. (assembly GCA_035262545.1). GTDB lineage: Bacteria > Pseudomonadota > Alphaproteobacteria > Micropepsales > Micropepsaceae > Rhizomicrobium. Next base: position 6,785 of record DATFSP010000249.1, read on the forward strand.
TCCACTAGCACCTTGCCCAGATAGCCGCTCACTTTGGCGTAGAGTGTGGCCGCCTGGTATGGCACGACGTTGGCCAGGATGGTGATGTTGCGCAGGCCGCCGCTTGCGGTGGCGCGTACGACCTGGACCTGGGGCCCCTTGGCGGTCTCACGTTCGAGGTCGGCGCGCGCGGAACTCAGATGGAGAAAGTGCGAGGCCAACGCTCCCGCCACGACAATGGCCGCGACTATCAAGACGATGATGCCGCCCCGGCGAAGGCGCGTCTGCGCGGTGCGATCAGGCATGATGTTCGGCTCCTTGGCCGCCTATTTCGTCCTCGAAGCGCTTGTCGAGCACATAAAGACTGGGCGGTGCCTTGCGCAACAGAATATAGGCGATGGGCACCAGGAAGAGGGTGGCGAAAGTGGCGAGGACAAGCCCGCCGATTACCGCACGGCCCAAAGGCGCATTTTGCTCGCCCGCTTCACCAAGTCCCAAGGCCATGGGGATCATGCCCAAAATCATAG
>DATFSP010000250.1:0-2439 GCA_035262545.1 Rhizomicrobium sp.
GCGCGGCATCGAGGGCTTTCGATTTGTCCATAGACGGTCCTTCGACGAGACGAAGTGCTGCACTCATTTCTCGCGCTCCTTATGACCGGGATTCGGAGGGCACGGAAGGTGCGGCCTCCGCCGCTGGCCTGTGACAATTGGCAATAAAAATGACTGTACACTATTTGTTCTCCGTTCGCAATATGTTCTACTCAGGGTTATTGCCAAATCCCCGCCGCCTGAACCCTCGGGCCATGGGCACAAAGTGCAGATGATTTTGATCCGCAATTCAACAAAGCTGTTGAATTCACACAAAGTTTTATGATGTAGCCGCGGAACCAGTCTGCCAGCAGCGCCGCTACGCCGATGCGTTTTTTGCAAGGTGGGCCCTAACCCCCTCGATTCTAAAGCCGTTGCCGCTGTGTAGCGCCAAAACGAAACGGACGCGGAATAGCGCGCCAGTAGCGACCTCCCGAGCTTGTGACAATGGCCGAGTGACAATCCGTGATTCCCGTCACGGCCCAATGCGTGCCGTCGCGTAGCCTTCACCCGTCCGATGCGGGCGCAGTGGCGGTATACGCACGGGGATACAGCGATGGACGCGATATATTTCCGGGATAAAGCCGAAACCTGTCTGCGGCTGGCGAAGGGCCTGTCGTGGAACAATCCGGCGCGAGGAGAGCTAATGGAGCTTGCCGAAGAATTTCACCGGCAGGCCAAGGAACTCGAGACCCCCACCTACGCGGCACGGTCTGGTCTGCGCTGATGCGACGCCGCAGGTTGCCTAACGGGTTCGCTAGCACGTGCGCCGCGTGCATGGGCAAAGTTGCTAATTGTTAAATATTTTCAGACAGACAGCATGCGAACCTTAACGAAACTGACCGCCACGCTCGCCGTCATTGGAGCCTTCGCCGCCGTAAGCGCGGCCCCGGCCAGCGCGGTGGATGTGTGAATCGGTCATCGCCCTCATCACCACTACTACAACTACTACGGTGGTAGCGGGTGGGGAGGAACCTGGAACGGCTGCCGGCCTGGCTGGACCGTCCAGGGCGGCGTCTGTAAGCCGTACCGCCACGGTCCATGGGACTGGTATTGAGAAGGCACTTCGAGGCCGCCCAAGGGCGGCCTTTTTTTGCAGCCGGCTCATGTCAGGAGAAAATTTCTTGTACGACGGACAAATCGATTATCAATCGCGACCATGGAACCGCGCATGTCTTTTGACGTTTCCCCGAACTCAAACTGCGATTTTCCCCAAGGCTTCGAAAAGTGGATTGCGTCCGAAAATGAGTGCGGAATTCGAGTACACAATTAAACTGTTCTGCGCTGCTAATTGGATTGAGCTGTTTACGCGCCGCCCGTTTGATTTTCACTCAAGCGGATTCTAGATTTCCGCATCCTTACTCCGACGGATCGTGATCGGTGATTCGCCGCAGTCAGATCGCTTATCTCGAGTCGACTGAACTGCTTAGGCGCGGCAATGGCGGGACTGGATGAGAAAATAGCATCTCTCGATTGACGCTGGCCAACAAAGGGAGAGAGCGTCTGAGCCGACGGCGGTTCCACGCTACGCGCGACGTGACTTCGGCACGATATGTCGGGACCAAGACCGAAAGCGCGCTGAGAAAACGCTAGCCTTGGAATTGCCGCTTGCGCTGTCCCGGAATGCAACCCCTCAGTGCTTGCGGCAAGGCCTCGGCTTCCCAAAGGCCGGGGCTTTTTTTGCACTCTGGCCAACGTGCGCGATTGATAAAGCTACCAGCTCGCCGTCAGCCATGCTCATCGCATGGACAAAGCAAAAACCAGCCGCCCCTGCCCAAGGCGGCCGGGCAATGCCGGACGCTATGCCTCGATGACGATTTTAGGCGCTGGGCGGCTTGACGTGGCAAGACCTTCGCGCACCCGCAGCGCGATATCCCGGTAGCATTTGGCATGCTCGCTGTCCGGCGCGGTCGCCACGATCGGCGATCCGCTATCCGATTTTTCACGGATCGCGATATCGAGCGGCACCTCGCCCAGAAACGGAACGCCGAGCCGTTCGGCTTCGCGTCGTGCGCCGCCATGACCGAATATGTCCGAGCGCGTGCCGCATTGCGGGCAGACAAATGTGCTCATGTTTTCGACAATTCCGAGCACCGGCACGTTGACGCGCCGAAACATGGCAATACCGCGCCTGGCATCGATCAAGGCGAGATCCTGGGGCGTTGAAACGATGACCGCGCCCTTAAGCGGCACCTGCTGGGCCATCGTGAGTTGCGCATCACCGGTGCCCGGCGGCATGTCGACGACCATCACATCGAGCGCGCCCCATTCCACTTCGCGCAGCATTTGCGTCAAGGCCGACATCACCATCGGCCCGCGCCAAATCATCGGCGTCTCCTCTTCGATGAGGAAGCCGATCGACATCACCGGCATGCCGAACCGTTCGATTGGCCGCAGCCTATTACCGCCAATGGCTTGCGG
>DATFSP010000251.1:0-4219 GCA_035262545.1 Rhizomicrobium sp.
ATGATTGAGGAGAGTTCCCAACCCGGCATAGGGTGAAAATGGGGAAGGGGTAAATCAAAAATTCAGCCGTGGCTTCGGCTTGGGCCGGGCCACGCCTTTCTCCATCGTGCGCGGTGGGACGAATGACTCACGTCATCGAAATCGGCCCCGACTGCACCCTGGTCCCCAGCGGCCATTTGGGAATTCACGTGCGCGCGCCCCCATGACGGACCGCTCTGAATTGGTTTGCCTATTTTCCATTTGGATAAAAAAACTGAACGGGGAAGAAAAATGAACATGCTATGCGCAATCGCAAGGCTGATCGGTATCATCGTCGCCATTGTCGCCGCCTTTGTCGCCATCCCTCAAACCGCCACCATTCTTCTGGTCATGGGCGGCATTTCCATTCTCTCCTATAAGCCGGAAGATTATGTGAGAATTTATGCTTCGGCGATTTTGCTGATGCTGGGCGCCAAACTGCTTGGCGATATTCCCGCGGTGGGAATGCTGCTGGCCGCGATATTCGGCAATCTGGGAACTCTCCTTGTCGGGTCCTCAGTCGTCGCGATTGGGCTCAGGGCTTTCACCCTCCTCAAAGCGGATTGGGTCAAGGCGTAAGGCGTAACGGTTCACGGCGGGCGGGGCGCGGGCGCCCCGCCCGCGTGGCAATCGCCCGCGCTACTCCGCACAGCTTCCCGCGCCCCCCATGTTGTGTGTTACACGTTTCGTGTACTAGATTTCCAGCTCACCCGGGTGGGCCTGCCTGGGCGCCAGAGCTCTCGGGCATCCCCCTTGCCCTCCCTGAGCCGGCTGCCCGGCAGGCCAACCGGGTTCAACCAGGAGGTGCCGCGCGTGGACCGCCGTCAGGCGTATGAAATCGAGATCCTTTCCACCTTTACCCGCATGGGCAGGCGCGCGCCCGGAATCTCCGACGCCGACCGCGACGATGAATACCTCGCCCAGCGGACTTTTTTCGCCGCACTGGACAAATTCAAAGACGAAGTCCGCGCCGCCGCCGCGCTGAGCGAATTGCGCAAGGACGCGTTTGGCGAATTGCTTGCCGGGCTCGACGACGCCACCCCCGACCCCACCGCGTGGGACGAGGCGATCTCGGAGGCACGGCGGGGGGATTAGTTCTAACAATCCTCATCTTGAGCTTGTCGAAAGATGAGGATTGCGCTGCTCATGCTTCGACAGGCTCAGCATGAGGAGGTTGGTATGGGCCCCCCGCTCGCGCATCAATGCCCCTCACGCATCAATATTGATGCCGATGGGTCGGGGCGGCCGGGGCCATATCGCTCTTGGCGGGCGGCGGCGTCGCCCGCGGGTGCGCGCCGTCGCACAATCCCACGACTTCGCCTGACGCCAGAACATGCCCATGCATGGTCCTCACCAGCCCGTCATAGGTCATCGCGGCGCCGGCCGGGATCATGGTGTCCAGGGCAAAGACCTGGAAATGGTAATGGTGCTTTGGCCCCGGCGGCGGCTCGGGCCCCAGATAGGGCCGGGCATCGCCCATGTAATTGGGGCCATAGCTCGAACCGCGAGGATTTCCCTCCGGCACCATGCCGGCATTCAGGCGCGTGTCATCGCCCGGAATGTTGTAAAGCGTGAGGTGAAGGATGGGTTCGCCGTCTTGCGACGCATCGATATCCTGAACCACGATGGCATAGGATTTCGTGCCTTGAGGCCCGCTGGACCAGATCAGGCCCGGGAAAGCGTTATCGCCGAATTGCGTGTTCTGCACGGGAATCTCGCCGCCGTCTTTCCAGCTTTGTGTTTCGACCGCGATGTGCCCGCCATTCGCCGCGGGCAAATCGGACATCGCATCGCGCACGGACGGGCTTGCCGGCTGGGTGAACGCCGGCATGTATCCCGCAAGCAACAGCAGCGTCACGGCCGCCATGCCGGCGGGCAGTGCAACAAAAGCGGAAGCGGATTTCATGGGCAACGAGCCTCCATGAGGCCATGCGTGCATATAACGCCGCTCATGGATGCGCGTTGTCGCGAAAATTCACTTTTGCGGTAACAGTTGATCACGAAACATTTGTTACCGGCGGCGCGCTATTTCAACGCCGCGATCAGCGCGGCGATCGCCGCGATGAACGCAAAAAGCGCCGCCAGCGCGGTCGGGCCGCCCGCCCCGAGATACGACCGCCAGTCCTGCCAGCTGCCGCAATGAATGCATTTGCGCGCGGCCAGCCTGATTTCCTCGCCGCATTCCCGGCATGGCTTGGTCCTTAATCCCGCGAGAGAGGGCCCGATCCTGCGGTGAACGGTCATTGAAAAACTCCAATCCCGGGACTCAACCGCCCTGGACAGATGATTTCAAGCAGGCTGCCCGCCGAAATGTTGCACCGCAGGATAGTGGCAGGCCAGGACAAGCCCTAAGCTCGCCGCAACACGGGACTCGGCCTTACGAACGAACTACGGCGAACGAACTACGGCGAACGAACAAGGGGAGCGCGAATGTCAGCCCGGATATTTTCAGAGCTAGCGCGGTACGCGATCCTACCCGTCCTTCTGGTCGTGCTGGTGGCCATGTCGCTCACCATGCGAGGCACCGCCTTTCAGCACACCTTCCCATATTACCACACCTTCTTCCTCTATTTCGTGATGATCGTGCTGGAGCGCGTTTATGCCTACCGAAGGGCGGTGTCCCAGCGGCACATGATCTGGCGCGACCTGATTTCCACTGCCGTCGAAACCTTCGTCGCAAGCGCGGTCATGGCCATGATCGTGTTGCCGGTGCTGCATTATTTTCACGACACATTCCTGGGCCGCAGGTTCCTGTTCGGATTGTCCGGTCAACTGGGGCCCCTGTGGGTGCAGGTGCTGATCGTGTTCCTGCTGACCAGCTTTTTCTCATACTGGGTGCATCGCTTCGAGCACGCCAACGAGTTCATGTGGAAGCTGCACGGCTATCATCACGGCGTGACCAGCCTTCAGATTTCGAATGTGCTGGTCTCCAATCCGTTCGAATGGGCGCTGCGCAATGTGCTGGGCGGGCTTATTCTCAGCATCGTCGGCTTCAATCCCATCGCCACGGTGATCGCTGGCGGGCTGAACATCTATGGCGATTTCTCCCATTGCGGCGGCGACCTGAAAGGTGGCTGGCTGAACTATGTCTTCAACACGCCGGAAGTGCATCGCTGGCACCACGCGGTCGAATTTCCCGACGATCCGAAATTCCGCTACGGGTGCAATTACGGCGTGGGCGTGAGCTTCTGGGACATATTGTTCGGCACCTTCTATCTGCCCAAGGACGAGAAAGGCGCGGTGGTCGCGCCGGCGCGCCTTGGCCATCCGGGCGGCTATCCCGACGAGCCCAACTATATGAAGATCCTCCTGGGGGTTCGCGCCTTCCCCTGGATGGAGCGCTTTTTCGACAAGAGCAAGGGCGGCCTCTCGTCCGTGCCCGCGGAATGAGGGCGCGCGGGGTTTCGGTTAAAGGGCGGACAGCTTCATGTTGAACGGCGTGGCTTCTTTCATACGCGACAAATACCCGTACATTCTGGGCTTCTGCGTCATCGAGGCGGGGATCTATTACTTCAACGGACCGACCGGCAATTTCACGACCGGCATGCTGGGCCTCTTCGCCATCTGGATTTTCTATAGCTGGATGAGCGCGAAATAACCCGTCCCCATTGCAAACTCATGCTTCGTCCCTCGACAAGCTCGGGATGAGGAAGCTCACCCTTCGACAAGCTCAGGGTGAGGAGTAGATCAGCACGCTCAAAACAGTCCGCCGGATTGTTTCGCCGCTTCGGGTCGCGGTTCACTCTTGCCCCGGGGCTCCCGCTGCATTTTCCAGTTCACGCCCTCGACCGTTTTGAGCATCGCTTTCAGTTCATCCACCGTCGCCTCTTCCTCGCCGGTCCATTTGGCCCAATCGGCGGGATCGAGGATTGCAGGCATCCGGTCGGTGGGAAGGCCCGCGATCAGCTTGTTCGCCGGCACCGTCACCATCACTGAGGCGTAAAGGGGCGGAACGGCCGCGCCCAGATCGAACCGGCGCCAGATGAAAGCGATCCCGCTCACATTCGCGTCGGTCGTAATCGTGTGCTGCTCGCTCTTGCCCGGCACGTCGGGCGCTTCATTGAAAGTCTTGACCAGGACCACGCCGCGTTGCCCGTCCAGAAACGCGCGGGCAAAGGCTTTGGTGGTCTCGATGGATTCGCTTCGGGCATGGATGGGCTGCGGGCGGCGCCAGTCCGAGGCCATCGGAAAGCCCCAGCGC
>DATFSP010000252.1:0-32481 GCA_035262545.1 Rhizomicrobium sp.
TCATTCGGCGGGCATGATGACAGGCGAAGGCACGCCCAGTTTCAATCGCAGCCGTCCCCACAGGCTGAGCGCCCCGCCCAAGGCCATCACCAGTGCGCCGAGCCAGATAAAAGGCGCAAGCGGGCTGACGTAGGCGCGCACCGTCCAGCGCCCTTGTCCACGATAGTCGCCCAGTGCCAGATAAAGATCGGATAAACCGGTGGTGCGGATGGCAGTGTCGGCCACTTCCTGACCCTCAGCCGGATAAACGCGCGACTCCGGTTTCAAGACGCTCACCACGCGGCTGTGATCCATCAAGGCCAAATGGGCCTCCGTCGCCTGGAAATTGGGCCCTTGAACTCGCTCCACGCCATCGAAGCGCAGGGTGTAGGGCCCAACTGTCATGGTTTGGCCGGGTGCCACCACATCGAGCGCTTCGGCGCGCCAGAGCGAGGTGGCTGACACGCCCAGCAGGGTGACCCCAAGCCCGGCATGGGCGAGGGCCGCGGCAAAAGCGCTGGCTCGTGCGCCCCTACGTTTGAGAATATCGAGAATGCTCGCGCCGATCAGCCAGCCTGCTACCGCAAACGCCAGGGTGCCGGTCAGGGTGCGCGGGCTCGCCACGGCTAGAACCACCAGTGCCGCAATCACCGCCAAGCCTAAGGCTGGTGTCAACGCGCGTATGCTGGCCTTGAGGTCGCCGCGACGCCAACCCAATTGCGGGCCGAACGGCACTAAAAGCAGCAGCACAAAAAAGATCGGAGCAAAAGTCAGCGCATAATAAGGCGGCCCCACGGAGATTTTCTGCTGTCCATGGGTAAGAGCATCCAACGCCAGCGGATAGAGTGTGCCCACGAATACGGCGGCGGTGCTTCCCACCAGGAACACATTGTTCAGCAAAAGGGCGCTTTCCCGGCTCACCGTGTCGAATGTGGCGCCGCCCTGCAAAGTGGGCGCGCGCCACGCAAATAGTCCCAACGCGCCGCCGATGGCGCAGACGATCAACACCATAATGAAAAAACCGCGGGTGGGATCGGAGGCGAAAGCATGCACCGAGGAAAGCACGCCGGAGCGCACCAGGAATGTACCGATCAAGCTCAGAGAGAAGCCGCCGATTGCCAGCAGAAGAGTCCAAGTGCGGAAGGCGCCGCTTCTTTCCGTTGCCAGGGCCGAATGCAAGAGCGCCGTGGCCACAAGCCACGGCATCAGGGAGGCATTCTCCACCGGGTCCCAGAACCAGAAGCCGCCCCAGCCCAACTCGTAATAAGCCCACCAGCTTCCCAGCGCGATACCGCAGGTCAGGGCCATCCAGGCGATCAGCATGAAAGGCCGAGCGGCGCGGGCCCAGCCATCCTCACCGACCAGCAAGGCCGCGGCAGCATAAGAGAAGGAGGCCGAGAGCCCTACATACCCGACGTAGAGCATAGGCGGATGCATCGCCAGGCCTGGATCCTGCAAAAGAGGATTAAGACCCGCCCCTTCAAACGGTGCCGGGTCGAGTCGGAGGAACGGGTTGGAGGTGAACAGAATGAACAGCAGGAAGGCGGCGGCCAGCAATCCCTGCACACCCAGCGCCGCGCTGGTAAGGCGTTTGCCCCCCCGCTGCAAAAACGCCACCGCGCCGGCATAAAGCGACAGCACCAGTACCCAGAGCAGCATGGAGCCTTCGTGATTTCCCCACACGCCGCTGATCTTGTAAATCAAGGGCTTTAATGTGTGGGAATTGTTCGCGACGTCGGCAATCGAGAAGTCCGACGTCACAAAGGCAGTGACCAGCGTTCCGAACGCCAGAGCCACGAACACGAAGAGGCCCATGGCCGAGGCCGAGGCGATGCGACGCGCCAATTCGACGTGAATGCTCGTGCCGGCCCTGGCGCCAATCAGGCCCGCGCCCGTCATCGCAAGCGACAGCGCCAGCGCAAAACAAAGTGCAAGCTGGCCCAGTTCGCCTAGCATGATTATTGGCCGCCTTCTTTCCAGCGTCCGGAGCGTTTCAATGCCGCCACAACTTCGGGCGGCATATATTTCTCATCATGCTTGGCGAGGATCTCGGTCGCGTTGAAGGTGCCGCTGGCATCCAAGGCGCCGGTCGCCACCACCCCCTGGCCTTCCCGGAACAGCGCGGGCAGGACGCCATTGTAATCCACCGGCACGGTGCGCGCGCCGTCGGTGACGACAAACTGGACATCGGCGCCCGTGCCGTGATGGACGCTGGCCTTCTCCACCAGTCCGCCGATGCGGAAGGCGATGCCGGGATTCACGTGCTTCGCCGCCACGTCGCTTGGGCTGTAGAAATAGAGCACGTTATTGCCCAACTCATAGACGATGGCGGTAGCGAGCACACCGCCGGCCGCGACGAGGGCGGCGGCGAAGTAAAGGCGGCGGCGTTTTTTTGCGTTCATGCTGGCTCAGTGACCACTTTGGCGGAGGATCTGGTCTGCTAGACCGGTGTCATAGTTTTGACCTTCGGGAGTTAGCGCAATCTGGTGCGGCCACTCTGCCTTTGCCATGCCCTTGCGAGTCAGCGCGTTCCAAACCGCCTCGTTTTCGAGACCGGTGGCATCACGGCTGGAGACGACGGCATCGCCCAGATGGAAATGATCGCCATGGGCATGGGGGAACTGGGTGATCTGAACGTCGCCCTCCGGCAGCTTGCTGGATGCGCCGGGGATGCGCGCGATCGCCTGCAGCAGGGTCAAAGTGCGCAGCTGCAAGGGGTTGAGCTTGGCGGGATTGTGTTTCGGCGGCATCCCTAATCCTAGGAAAAGAGGGGTCCAGTTGAAAACGGCCGGACCATACAGCCCGGCCGTTCTCGGCAAAAGCAGTCAGATCGTCCTAGTCGGTCCTAGTGCCAGTGGCCGTGCCAGCCGCCGCCGTGCCAGCCACCGCCGCGCCACCCGCCGAAACCAAATCCGAACGTCACCGCGGGACCGTAATAATACGGATACGGGTAGGGCCCGTAATAATAAGGCGGCGGCGGATACGGAACTGGCGGCGGTCCATAGGCGCCTGGGGGCGGTCCATAGGCACCTGGAGGCGGTCCATAGGAATAAGCCGCTGTATTGCCCTCGCCCATGCAGGCGTAATAGGCCTGCGCATAGTTCCGTTGCACGTCGCTGGCCGCAGCCTGGGCATTGGAGGAACCGATCGCCGTGCCCGCGAGCAGGCCCGCGCCAGCGCCGATCGCGGCACCTGCGCCGGCCGCACCGGAAGCGCCGCCGATGATTGCGCCAAGCGCGGCGCCGCCCAAGGTTCCACCGATTGTGCCGTTGACCTGGGCATTGTTGGCCGCCTGCCTGGGGGTCACATAACCGGTGCGCGCCGCGGCGTCACGGCGACAATAAAGGTCCCGCGCGCCTGCGTCCTGCTGCGCTTGCTGAGGTGGCGCTTGCTCGGCCGGCGGTGGGCCTTGCTCGGCCGTGGTGGGCGGCGGGCCTTGGTCGCCCATGGCGGGCGGCGGCCCGGCATCGGGACCGTATAATTGTGCCGGAGGCGCGTTGGGCGCATCTGCGGGCTGGGCAAAGGCCGTGGCGCTCATCAACGCTAGCGTCAATGCGGCCAAGGTGGACGTACGAATCATGTCATCGCCTCTCAGTGTATCCCTCTGAGTACCGCAAATGTGCAGCGCTTCAACCTGATGGAGCAAGAATGAAAATTGTAAAAATTTTCGCGAATGCGATGGGCTGTTCATCCTGCGTTCAGGTGCCGCCATTTTTGATGCACACTGCGCCAACAGATCCAACCATCAGACTACGGGCGCTTTGGTCCAGGCTTTTGTCCGCGATATGGCAAAGCCATCGAGTACGCCAAGCGACTCTGGCGCGCCTCTCAGGCGAGACGGGCCTGGCGCGTTCTTCGAGTTTCACGATCGCTTCTTTGACATCGCCGTAACTTAAGTCATGGCCGGGAGAGTCAAGCGGACCTCGAGGCCTCCTAGGGGCGATGCTCCCAAAGCCAACGAACCCGCATAAAGCGTGGAAATATCCCGCACGATGGCCAGCCCCAAACCGGATCCTGGCACGCTTTCGTCCAATCGTTCGCCCCTGGCGCCAACTCTCGCCCGGTCTTCCGGCGCAAGCCCCGGCCCATCGTCTTCGACCACCAGGACAAAGCGCGCGCCGTCCTTGAACGCGGAAACCTTCACCTGCCGCGCTGCCCATTTGCTTGCATTGTCCATCAGATTGCCTGCCATTTCTTCCAGATCTTGGCGTTCGCCGCGGAAGTAGAGATCTGGCGGGCAATCGCAATCAATAACGATGGCACGTTCGGCGTGAATGCGGCTCAATACGCGCGCGAGATCGTTCAGGACCGGGGCAATCGGAGTGCGGTTGCCCAGCACATTGACGCTGCCGGCGGCACGCGCTCGGGCGAGATAATGATCCACCTGCCGGCGCATGGTTTCCACCTGACGGCGAACTTGATCCGACAAAGCGCCGGGCTGGGCTTGCGCTTCACTGGCTAACACGCTCAGCGGCGTTTTGAGGAAATGGGCCAGGTTCGAAACGTGGGTGCGGGCGCGGCCCACTACTTCGTTGCTGTGTTCGATGAGCGAATTGAGCTCCGCAGCCAGAGGCGCAATCTCGGCGGGAAATGTTCCTTCAAGGCGTTGGGCGGTGCCGTTGCGGATTCGGGCCAGTGATTGTTGCAAACGGCCCAGCGGCATCAGGCCCACGCGCACTTGCAGGAACACCGCGATCATCAGGCCAAGTCCCAGAAGAAGGAAGGACCAGATCAAGGTGCCATTGAAGGCCGTGATCTCCGCCTCCACCGAAGCCAGATTACCCGCCACCATGAACGTGTATGCGCGCATGTCACCGATCTCCGCCATGTCGCCGGTGGGAAGGCGTACCTGGCGCGACAACACCCGCAGATGCTGGTTCTCGGGACCCGTAGCAAAGCCATAGCTGATGGCGCCGCGCGTCTGGTCGCTGGTGACGTTCAAGGCCCGATCGAACAAGGAACGGGAAATTTGCGCGCCGGGGCCCGACTCCAGCGGCCTGATCTCGTAGTAAAGGCCCGAATAAACGCGGTCGAATTCGCGGTTGATGAAACGGTCCTGCAGCATCACTCCGCCGTCAGAATCCGGCTCGGCGGCAGCGATCAATCCGTCCATGTCAGTCGAAAGTGTGGAATCGAAATTGTCCTGCACGGCGTTGCGAAACGCGTTGGAAAGGACAAAGCCGCCCACCGCGAGCGCAAGCATCGCCCAGATCGCCGCCGCCGCAATCAGGCGTGCGGCAAGCGAATTAAGCCGGAAGGTGCTTGGTCCCAAGGGCCGGGTCTTCCAGGCTGTAGCCGAGGCCGCGCACGGTCTGGATCAGATTGGCGTCCAGCTTCTTGCGCAACCGGCCGATGAACACTTCGATCGTGTTGGAGTCGCGGTCGAAATCCTGGTCATACAGATGCTCAACCAGCTCGGTGCGCGAGACGACCTTGCCGCGATGATAGGCGAGATAGGCGAGCAACCGGTATTCCAAGCTGGTGAGCTTGACGGGATTGCCGTCGAGAGTGACGCGGCTGGCGCGGGTGTCGATGTGCAGAGGGCCGATATCGATATCGGCGGTGGCAAAACCGGCGGCGCGGCGCAGCAGAGCCCTGAGACGCGCCAGCAATTCTTCGGTATAGAAGGGCTTGGCGAGATAATCGTCGGCGCCAGCATCAAACCCGGCCACCTTGTCGCTCCAGCGATCGCGCGCGGTGAGGATCAAGACCGGCATGGTCCTGCCAGCCTTGCGCCATTTCTCCAATACGCGCACGCCGTCGAGTTTGGGCAGGCCCAGATCCAGAACCACGGCGTCATAGGGCTCGGTATCGCCGAGAAAATGACCTTCCTCGCCGTCCGCGGCGGCATCCACCACATAGCCTGCGTCGCTCAGGGCCTTTTTCAAGAGACGCTGCAAATCCATGTCGTCTTCCACCAAGAGAATGCGCATCTGTTTTTTTAACGCCCGTGGCGCCCTCCACCACCTCTGCCAAAGCCACCAAAACCGCCGTGCTCATGTCCACCTTCAAATCGCGGCGAGCCCCCAACCATTGGAGGCGGTCCTTCCATCCGCGGCCGCCCCGCCATTCGCGGCGGCGCCGGATAGGATGGCGCTGGAGGAAAATAGCGCCGGGTGCCGGGCGCGTCGAACCCATCGCGACCCGGAAAGGCGCCCAGCACTTGACCTGTGCGTGCATCGGTGTCGAGCCATTCGATGCGTCCATCGGGCGTCATCCATTTCAAATGATAATGCAACTGCCCGTCCGGTCCGGGCACCGGACCATCGGCATCGTAGAATTCCCCTGGCACGGAGCGGCGCACTTCAGGCAGGAGCCGGTCCAACGGTTGCACACCGGGCGCGCGATAGGGCTGTGCCGCGGCCGGGCGGCAAAGCCCGGCGGCCAGAACGGCTACCAGAAGGAGAAAGGCCGGGCGCATCGCCGCTTTTTAGCCTTCTTCGAATGAACCACAAATGAACGGAAGAGCCAGAGAAAGTTCAGGTACCAGCCCCTAGATTGTGCGGCATGGACAGGATCGCTCCTGGCCAAAAGTGAGGAGAGAACGATGTATAGCAGAACAATCCTCCTTGCGGCAGCATCCTTGGCGGTGGCGGGGATGATGGAAACGGCAAATGCCTTGCCCGCGCCTGATCTACCCCTGGCGGCGCGTGAGCAAGTGATCGCGACGTTACATATCCATCATTATCGCCTTCTCTCCGATCCCTATCTCTTTCGCAGCCGCTATGTGGTGCGCGGCGTCAACCCCTTCGGCCGCGTTGTGCTGGTCGAGATCGACCCTCGAACAGGAGCGTTTATCAGCGAAGTCCTGATGTGAGCTTGGGCATAGGGTCCGTGGCACGCCCCTCCCCATAGGATCCTAAGCTTTCAAGGAAAAGCCCGTGTTTCTCCCGAGACGCGGGCTTTTCGTTTGATTCCCTTCGCCCGACCAAGCTTCGAGAAAATTTATCCTCCTCTGCCGGGCCTTGAATCCGCCGCAAAAATCGGTGCTCTATTGCCACCTATGTCGGACAATTGGACTCTGCCGCAACCGGAACGGATTCGCGAAATCCTCAAGGGCGCGAAGCTGTGGGTTCCGGTCGCCGTCAAAATTCTCACCGCATTGGTTGTGCCGGCGTCTCTGCTCTACCTGCTGCCGTCCTTTCTCGGGCTGTTCGCCGCACCGCTTAATCCTTCGATAGATCTTTATGCGGTGAACCGTCCCATCGCATTCACGTTCCTGGACGCACAAGGCGACGATGTGGGCCATCGCGGCGCCGTCGTGGGCGAAAGATTGAAACTGGAAGACATGCCGCCCTATCTGCCGGCTGCCTTCATCGCTATGGAGGACCGGCGCTTTTATTTCCATAACGGCATCGACCCGCGCGGCCTTCTGCGCGCCCTGTTCTTGGATCTTCGCGCCGGCCATTTGGTGGCGGGCGGTTCGACTATTTCGCAGCAGACCGCCAAGATCGTCTATACCGCCCAGGAGCGCACCTTCTCACGTAAGCTCACCGAGTTGATGGATGCCGCAGGGCTGGAAAAATCGCTCAGTAAAAAGCAAATTCTGGAGCTCTACCTCAACCGTATCTATCTGGGTTCTGCGGCTTACGGCGTGGATGGCGCCGCCCAAGTTTATTTCGGCGTATCAGCCCGCCATCTCAGCTTGGCGCAAGCGGCGATGCTGGCGGCCCTGACGCGCGCGCCGTCGGCGTTTTCGCCCAGGCGCGATCTGCTTGCCGCGCAGCAACGCGCCAGTCTGGTGCTCGACGCGATGGTGGAGACCGGCGCCATCACCGGAGTACAAGCGGCCGACGCCCGCGCTAATCCCGCGGTGGTGATCGACCGAACAGAGACGGATGCGCGCAATTATTTCCTCGACATTGCGGCCGATCAGGCCAAGACGATGGCCCGGCCCGCGCCCAATCAAGATCTCATCGTGCACACCACCCTTGAGCCGAGGCTGCAGGAAGGTGCGCGACGCACGGTTGCCCGCGTGATCAACCGCTATGGAAAGCGCGATCGTGTTCGTGAAGCGGCCGTGGTAATGATGAAGCCGGATGGCGCGGTCGCGGTCCTTCTGGGTGGCGTGGATTATCAAAGCTCGGCATTCAACCGCGCAACCCAGGCGCACCGCCAGCCCGGATCGTCCTTCAAGCCTTTCGTCTATTTGACCGCGCTCGAGCAGGGCATATCGCCTTGGGATCAGCGCGATGATGAAGCAGTGGATATCGGCGGCTACAAGCCACAGAATTTTGGTGGTCACTATTATGGAACACTGACGCTGGCCGACGCACTCGCCCATTCTGTCAATACCATCACCGTGAATCTGGCGCAGGAGGTAGGCATCGAGAATGTGGTGGCGACCGCTAAGCGCGTCGGCATCAATTCGCCCCTCGAAGACAATCCGTCGCTTGCGCTGGGTACCAGCGAAGTGACGCCGCTGGAATTGACGGCCGCCTATGGCGCCTTCGCAAACGGCGGCTATCGCATCTATCCTTATTTCGTCACGGAAGTTGATACCGCGGGCGGCAAGATTCTGTATCGCCGCACTCCGCCGCAGCCTCAACGCATCATCGCTTCATCAGTCAACCGCGATCTGGTGGCGATGCTGTGGAATGTAATCGCAGCCGGTACAGGCACGGGCGCATCGCTGGCCCCGCGAGAGGCTGCGGGAAAGACTGGCACCACCCAGAATTCCCAGGACGCTTGGTTCATCGGGTTCACCACCGATTATGTGGCGGGCGTATGGGTGGGCAATGACGACAATTCGCCCACTCGCGGCGTTACCGGCGGCACGTTGCCGGCGCAAATTTGGAAGAGCGCCATGCTCACCGCCGAGAAAGGCCTGCCACTCAGCCCGCTTGACCGCTCGCCGCCTCAGCCGCCGAACGAACCCAGCCAGCTCGCATCGGGTGCGAGCACCGGGCCCGCCGCTCGGAGCGATGACGAAGCCGGTCAAGCCTCACGCGAAAGTGGAGAAGGGGCGCCTCCGCGACGCGGCTGGGCCGAAGGCATCCTGAATTGGCTGTTCGGTGACGATGATGATCGGCGCCCGCCACCGCCGCCATATCCTTCCCCTTATCCGCGTTAATCGCTCCTTCCCGGCAGCGCGCGTTGCTACGTTCCTACGTTGGCGCTACTCACCCTTGTCCGGCAATGGTCCGCACGGAAAGGAAGACACTCTTCGCTATCATGCTATAAGCGGGCAATGCGCCTTCATTCGATTGCCTTGCTTTGTCTTCTGACCGCGCCGGCGTCCGCCGCGCCTACACACATCACCTTTGTCACCGACTGGAAGGCCCAAGCCGAGCATGGCGGCTTCTATCAGGCGCTGGCGGAAGGATTTTACGCCAAGCGCGGACTCGACGTCACCATCCGCGAAGGCGGGCCCCAAGTGAATGTGCCGCAATTGCTGGCCGGCGGCGCGGCCGATTTCGGAATCGGCTCCAACAGCTTCATTGCCCTCAATCTGGTGAAGGAGAATGTGCCAATCCGCGCGGTGATGGCCATCTTCCAGAAGGACCCGCAGGTCTTGATCAGCCATCCCAGGCGCGACCTCGCCTCGCTTGAAGAAATGCGCGGACACCCGATCCTGATTTCCGCCGCGTCCATGACCAGTTTCTGGCCGTGGCTGAAGGCGCGCTGGCATTTCTCGGACAGTCAGATTCGCAAATATACATTCAATCTCGCGCCCTTCCTGGTCGATCCCAACGCGATCCAGGAGGGCTATCTCACCAGCGAACCGTTCACCATTCAGCAGCAGGCGCATTTCACGCCGAAAATTTTCCTCCTGGCCGATTATGGTTATCCCGGTTACGCCAATATGGTGCTGGTACCGCAGAAATGGATCGATTCGAATCCCAAGGCGGTGCAGGCCTTCTATGACGCCAGCCGTGACGGCTGGCACGATTATCTGTACGCCAATCCAGCTCCGGCCAATGCCCTCATCAAGCGCGACAATCCCGACATGACGGACGCCATCATCGCCCAGGCTATCGACAAGATGAAGCGCTATGGCCTGGTTTCGGGCGGCGACGCGCCCGCTTTTGGCATCGGCGGCATGACCGAGCTACGTTGGCGCATTTTCTATCGGACTATGCAGAGCGAAGGGCTTTATCCCAAGGGACTGGATTATACTAAAGCCTATGATCTGCGCTTTATGCGCGGCTCGCTGCAGAATTTCCGATGACGTTGCTGACGCTGAAGGGCGTCGGCAAGCGCTTCGCCAATGGCGTGGCCGCGCTCTCGGATTTGAGCTTTCAGGTCATGGATGGAGAATTCGTTTCTCTGTTGGGTCCCAGCGGTTGCGGCAAATCCACAGCACTGCGCCTGATCGCCGGGCTCATCGGGCCGGACCGGGGGACAATAAACTGGCAAGGCGCACGACCCGAATTGGGCTTTGTCTTCCAAGAGCCAACCCTGATGCCTTGGGCGGACGCGCTTGGCAATTCGCGGTTGCCGCTTGATCTCAAGGACGTGCCCCGCCGCGAAGGTGAAGCCCGGGCCTCTCGAGCTCTCGCCCGTTTGGGACTTCAGGATTTTCTTCATGCCTATCCGCGCCAATTGTCGGGCGGAATGAAAATGCGAGTCTCGATCGCCCGTGCGCTCGCGGCCTCGCCGCGCCTTTTGTTGATGGATGAGCCTTTCGCCGCACTGGATGAGCCCACCCGCCAGGGCCTGAATGACGATCTGCTGAGGCTTTCGCGCGAAGATGGTATCACTGTGATCTTCGTCACCCATAGCGTGATGGAAGCGAGCTATCTTTCCAGCCGCGTGCTGGTCATGTCGCCACGCCCAGGCCGCATCCAAAGCGAGATCGCTCTGCCCGCCGGTCCGCGCGATCGTCTGTCCCAGGCATTCGCGGAACATCAGGCGCGCGTGACAGCCTCGCTGCTTGAGACGGCGGCGGCATGACGCGATTTCTCAACATTGTGTTTCCGCTGGTTCTCGCTATCGCGGTTCTCGCCTTCTGGGAATGGATCGTGAGGGCGCGCGCCGTCCCGCCCTATGTGTTGCCGGCGCCCAGCGCGATCGTCCGTGCCTTGGTCCAGAATTTCGGTTCGCTAATGCAGTCGCTAGCTTCGACGCTCACCGTGACTCTGGAAGGTTTTGCGGCTGCGCTGATCGCAGGCATCCTGCTCGCTATCGCCTTCAGTCAAAGCCGCTTGGTTGAACGCGCGCTTTATCCCTATGCCATCGTCCTGCAGGTGACGCCGGTTGTGGCGATCGCGCCTCTGATCCTGATCTGGGTCGGCTTCGACCACATCAATGCGGCCTTGGCGCTGATTGCCGCCTTGGTTGCATTTTTTCCCATTCTCTCCAACACGACGCTCGGTCTCAAATCTGCGGATTTCAACCTGGTCGATTTGATGCGGCTTTACGGCGCCTCGCGCTGGCAAATCCTCTGGCGCGTGCGTCTCCCCTCCGCGCTACCCTATCTTCTTGGCGCGATGAAGATCGCCGGAGGTCTGTCGCTGATCGGTGCGGTTGTGGCCGAATTCGTGGCGGGATCGGGAACTGCGACGGGACTCGCGTGGCGGATCGTCGAGGCTGGCAACCGGCTCGAGATCGCCATCATGTTCGCCGCCCTGGCGCTGTTGGCCTTGCTGGGCATTGCCATATTTGCAGCTTTTTCTGCGCTGGAATGGGCGCTCCTGCATCACTGGCATGAAAGCGCGCTCAAGCCTCAGCAATAGCGTTGCAAGAACACTGTAAAGTACCGCGCGAGCCCTCATTCATGCCCGGTTCATATTGCCCGCGCCATTCTCTTGCATGGGAGGCGGTAGCTATTGCTATGAGGAGGGAATTTCATGCGCAAAGCTTTAATTCCTATGCTCGCTTCCCTAGCCCTTTGCGGCGCGGGCACCGCGGCCCTGATTGCCAGCAATGAGCGTGCCCAAGCCAGTCCCCGCAAGCCGGTAATGGTGACCCTTCTGGGCGCTGACGCCCTGGTGGCGCAGAACCTTCCCGACGCGTCCCCTGCCAGCGAGACGGGCACGTCTCCGGGTTTTGCCCCCAGGCAATTCTGCGATGACCGTTACGCCAGCGAAGTGGGTCGCATGGCCTACCTGGAAGCGCGCCTGCAACTTTCCGACACGGAGCAGCCGCTATTCGCTCGTTGGAAAGATGTCCGGCTCGACATCGCCAAGCGCCGCGCGGCCGATTGCAATGCGCAGAGCGCAGCCTCTGACCAGAACCGCGCCGACCCCGTCAACCGCATGACCCGCGAGGAGACGATGCTCAAGCAACGCATTGGCGACCTTGAAACCGAGCGTCCAGTTTTCGCGGCGCTTTACGCAGTCCTGACGCCGGAGCAGCGGGCCGCGCTCGAGCCGCAGCGCTCCTTCCGGGAGCGGGATGAGGGACCGCGCTCCTCCGGAATGGGCAATACGCCGCCTGCGCCGTAACCGAACTGTCATCTTGGTTACCCCGCCCTTCGCTCGCCCGAGGGCCAGCTGCGGGGACCTCGCCTAGCAGCAGATGGGGGTTGCTAAACTGGTCCTATTGCCCCAAAGAGGCGCGGATTGTTTTTACGGGACCGGCTTTTGAACGCTCCTGTCCGTGTCAAGGCATTGCCGCGTTACGCATCCGTCGCCGATGCCGTCGCAGCGGAAAAGCCGGGCTTGCCGCTCTATCTGCTTCACCCGAAGCGTTTCAGCGCGGTGGCGGAGCGCTTTGCAGCCTTTCCTGGTGACGCTCTTTATGCGGTCAAGGCCAATCCCAGCCCTTATGTGCTGGAGCAGGTCTGGGACGCGGGCATACGCCATTTCGACACTGCCTCGCTGGGTGAGATCGAGTTGGTCAAGTCCCGCTTCCCAGATGCTCACTGTCATTTCATGACGCCGGTCAGACTTCCCGGTGCTGCCAAAGTCGCGTTCGA
Organism: Rhizomicrobium sp.; assembly: GCA_035262545.1. GTDB lineage: Bacteria > Pseudomonadota > Alphaproteobacteria > Micropepsales > Micropepsaceae > Rhizomicrobium. The sequence goes on from DATFSP010000252.1 coordinate 12,842, forward strand.
GAAATATGGCGTTACCGACTATGTGGTCGATTGCGATTTCGAATTGGACAAGCTGCTGACCGAGACCGGCGGAGCCAAAAACTTGCGCATCTTCGTGCGCATCGCGACTCCTTTGGGCGGCGCGATCCTGGAACTCTCCAGCAAATTCGGCACACCGCCGGCAGAGGCGGCCAAGCTCTTGAAGCGCGTTGCAAAGACCGGCGCGATTCCCGCGGTCACCTTCCATGTAGGTTCGCAATGTCTTTCGCCCTTCTCCTACGCTCAGGCGGTCGAAATGGCGCGGCGCACGGCCACGCTGGCCAAGGTGGATTTGCAGGCGCTGGACGTGGGCGGCGGTTTTCCGGGCCCTTATACCGGCAATGACGTGCCTCCCTATCATTGGTATTTCGACACGATCAAGGAAGCGCTGCAGACCCTCGACAATCCCGATATCCCGCTGCTTTGCGAACCAGGCCGCGCCCTTGTAGCGGAGGGCATGTCGCTGGTGACTCAAATCGTCTTGCGCAAAGGCTCCAGCCTTTACATCAATGACGGCACCTATGGCAGCTTTGACGAACTCACCCTGCCGGGCTGGACCGGCGATTACCCCGTGACTGCGATGCGGATCGATGCCAAGGGCATGGTTGGCAAGCTTACCGGCGACATGAAGCCTTTCCGCGTCTTCGGTCCGACCTGCGATACGCTCGACGTCTTGCCCCGCCCGCTTACTTTGCCCGATTCAGTGGCGGCCGGGGATTTCCTGGTGTTCGATGCCATAGGCGCCTATTCGGTGGCGGTACGCACGACCTTTAACGGCTTCTATCCCGACAGTTGGGCAATCGTGGACGACTAGTCAGCGGCCGCTGTCTTCGTCGCCCAGATTCGCTTTTTCCATTTCGTTCCTTACGTTGGCGCGGATCTTGGCTTTCAGCTTGTCTTCGGCAGCGCGAAGAGCATCAGGATCGGGCGCTTGGCCTTCCGCCACTGCCTGCTGCACCACCGCGCGGATCTCGCCGCCAGTCTCCTCGTCTAGAACCTGGACATGCCGTTCATAACGGTCTTCGAGCCGGGCGTGACGTTCATGCCGATCCTCGACCGTGCCATTGACATGGACGATGTGGCCGCTGCCGCTGATGTCAGTCTCGATACTCTTGGGCTCACTGCGCAGGTAAATGGTGCCCGAGCCCGAGATATCCACATTCAAGGAATTCTCGGGCGCGATTTCCACCTTGCCGCTGCCGGAAATGTCCACATGAGCATCCTTGGCGGCAAGGTCTCCCGAATGGACTGTGCCTGAGCCGTTCACCTCCACGCGCAGATCATCGCTCTGCCCTTTGGCCTGAACAGTGCCCGAGCCGTCTATCTCCAAACTAAGCTTATCCACCTTGCCGTCCGACTCGATGGTGCCCGAGCCTTCCAGCGAAAGCTTCGCGTCGGGCTGCGAGAGGCCGCTGAGCTGCATATCGCCGGAGCCCAGCACTTCAAAATTGCGGAAGGTTCGGCGGCCCGGAAGCGTCACGTCGATCCGATCGGCCCGGCCGAAATGCATGAACCCGTCCCGGCAATCCAGATCCACTTCGCCATTATGCACGCGGACATGTGAGATGATGGCGGGATCGCCTTTGACCACCAGTTGGTCACCGACCCCCGCCTGATAGTGCGTCGTGGCGGGGACGGCGATGGCGGCACGGTCGCCGTCGCCCTCCCAAGGCAGGCTTCGAGTCCCGGCCGAAGCCGCAGGCGAGCCGCTGGCGTCGCAGCGCGACAGGCCGATGCCATCAAAGTTGAATACGGCGTCGCCGATCTGATTGCCCCCCAGCGCAAAGGCACCACCCAGGCAGGCGGCGGAAATGGCGAAACTGGATAATGCGATAATTGCGAGTTTGGTGCGCATCAGTCTCTCCTTCTTCGATCGAATTTCATTGCGTCAGGCGTGCCGGCTCGAAACCGAGCCGTCGGGATGGATAATCCGCCCCGAACCGATAATGTGGGTTTCGATGCTGTGGGGTTCCGAATGCAGCATCAATGTGCCGGATCCGACGATATGAGCATCGAGATCGTCCTTAGGGGCGACATCGATATTGCCGCTGCCCGCCACATGAAGCGTCACGCGGTCGGCTAGCAATTGGCCGAGCTTGGCATCACCAGCCCCGGCTATGTGCAACTCCAGCCTGCTGGTTTTTCCGCTGGCTGCGATATTGCCGCTTCCAGCCAGATGGAGTTGCAGATCAGGCTGGTCGATGCCGTCAAGCGTCATGTCGCCCAACCCCGCCAACGAGAAGCTTTTGAAGGGCCGGCCCGGCAACGTTACCTCTAGCCGGACCCAGTTGCGACGACTGGGACGGCAATCGAGTTGCACTGATCCGTCGACAATCTCTACATGAGGCACCACGGCGCTGTCGCCGGTTACCACCACCCTATCGCCCTGCCCGCGGCGGTAATGAACATTGGCGGGCACGGCAATTCCGGCACTGTCGCTTCCATCCCACGCCAAGTCGCGAGTGACCGACTGCCCGGTCGGCGCAAGATCACAGCGCGGCAAACCGAATTCGCCGAAACCGATCGAACCGAACGCGAAGGCGCCACCCAGGCAGGCGGCGGAAATGGCAAAACTGGACAGGGCAAGAATGGCGAGTTTGGTGTGCATCTTTCACTCCGTATCTTGCTTGTTTTGGGCGGAATCGATGAGGCGGAAATGCAGCCGCGCGTAGTTCACCAGGCCGCGGACCACGATATCGAGCAGCAGCCAAGTGAGCGCGCCCAACCCGATGGCGGCGGCAATCAAGCCCAGGCCGCCCAGCCACAAAGCGAGGGCGCTACCCAACATGCCGGTAGAGCCGACAGTCATCATGCCGGGAAACAAGGCCATCAGCCAAACCGCGCCGCCAGCGAATGCCAGACCCACGGCGCTGGCGAACATGGCGATGAGGATGGCCGCCACGACGGAGATGAGCGGCAACAGAAAAATCAGATCGAACGTGGCCAGGCCCAGGAGTGCCACCACCGCGCCGACCAGGCTGCCGGCGCTGCGCTCGCTTTCCCAGCGGCGGAAGCCTGCTTCCGCCCGCAATTCCTTAGCCAACCGCGCGGGATCACCCAGTGCGTTGGCGATGTCCGCTTCGTTGCGGCCTGCCGCCAGGCCTTCACTGAAATGCGTATCATAGTCCGCGACCGTCTCTTCGATCTCCTGTGCCCTCAGGCCGGACAGGCCCATGCGCAATTCGGCAAGAAAACTCGTCCGGTTCATGACGCATCTCCCAGGATTTTCGCAACCGCGCTCTCGAATGCGTCCCATTCGGCGCGTTGCGCCTTGAGGGCCGCAGCACCCGCCTTGGTGAGTTTGTAGTATTTGCGCGGTGGGCCGCTGGCGGATTCCTGCAGATAGGTTGTGACCAGATCGTCATTCTGCATCCGCCGCATCAGCGGATAGATGGTGCCTTCACCCATGCCCACCGCGTCGGCCATGCGGGCGGCTATTTCATAGGCGTAATTGTCGCCTCTGGAGAGCAGCGCCAGCACGCACATCTCCAATACCCCTTTCTTCAACTGAACTTGCAGCGACTCCGACATGACGACCCTTATAACGCACAGTACCATGTAGCGCAAGATAGCAGGCAGCAGACACGGAACCTATTGTTTTTAAAAGGCTATACAAAGTCTTGACAATGTAAACTAAACTTTAAGGACAACGGCGGAGTATGGCGCCATGCACGCCAATCCCCGCTTCACCCACCTTCTGGAACTGGCCGATAAAGGCCCGGCATTACGCACGGCGCTGGCCTTGGAATTGGCCGAACTTCTTGCGGCCTGGCCCAGCGATTGTCCTCCGGACATGAGTGCTGCGTGCGAAGCGCTGCTCACGCGCGTGGCCGACGACCTCGATGAAACGGCACGCGCGGCGCTCAGAATGCGGCTCGACGCCAATCCTGCGCTGGTGGCGCGCGTGTTGCCGAATGGGAATCTTGCCCCCACTTTGATCGAGATGGCGCGCGCCCGAATGGACGTGCGTGCGCGGTTGGCCGAAGCGCTCAATCTTTCCCGTCCCGGCATCGAGGAAATCCTCGCTACCGATCATGGCTTAGCAACGATCTGCAAAGGGCTCCACCTCTCGCGCACAGTGTTTTCCACACTGGCAATGCTGATGAACGGCGATGGCAACGTCACACAATGCTATGCCCAGCTCGATTGCTATGATGGCGTGACGGAAGCCGACGCAGTCAGAGATCTGCACGTAGCGCGCAGTCGCGGCGCTGGCCGGCCCGCAGCGGCTTGATCGCGGCGACTAGCTTTCGGCGTGAACCTCGTGACGCTCGCGCGTCTTCAGAAATTTCAGATTCGGAAATTTCTCGGCGACATAGCCCAGTTCCCAGGCATTCTTTGCCAAGAAAACTGGCGCGCCGTCGCGATCCGCTGCCATTCCGCCACGATGGGCGGCCGCGAAATTTTCAATCTCGGCATCGCTGCCCGATAGCCAGCGCGCGCCATCGAAAGGCGCGGCTTCGAGATCGGCTTCCAGTCCATATTCCGCCACCAGTCGCGACTTAAGCACATCGAGTTGTAACGCACCGACCACGCCAACCACCCATTGCGAACCGATCTGCGGCTTGAACAATTGCGTCACGCCTTCCTCGGCCAGGCTTTCCAGCGCCCGCGCCAGATGCTTCTGCTTCATGGGATCGGCCAGCCGCACGCGGCGCAGGATTTCCGGCGCGAAATTGGGAATGCCTGTAAAGATCACACTGCCGGATTCGGACAGCGTGTCGCCTACCCGCAATACCCCGTGATTGGGAATGCCAATAATGTCACCCGGCCAGGCTTCATCGACCGTCTCACGCTCGGAAGCGAAAAAGAGAATCGGATTGTGGACGCCAATGGTCTTGCCGCTACCCGATTGTTTCAGCTTCATGCCACGGCGGAATCGTCCGGAGGCCAGCCGCAGGAATGCCACGCGATCGCGGTGATTGGGGTCCATATTGGCTTGGACCTTGAAGACGAAGCCGCTGACTTCATCATCCGCCGGATGAACGGCGCGGCCCAGCGCGGCCTGATCGCGCGGCGGCGGCGCGTAGGCCGCCAGCGCGCCCAGCAATTCAGAGACGCAGAAATTTTTCAGCGCCGACCCGAAATAGACCGGCGACAAGTGACCTTCGCGGTATAAATTGAGATCGAAGCCGGGCAGGACTTCCCGCGCCAGGCTCACTTCCTCGTCCAGCCTTTCCTTCAGATCGGAGTCGAGTACCGAAGCGACGGCGTTATGACCTACGCGTCCGTCGCCCTGGAACGGCACGAATTCGTCGCTGGAAAGATCATAGACACCTTTGAAATTCAGGCCCATGCCAGCGGGCCAGACCATTGGCGCCGTCTCAAGCTGCAATTGATCCGAGATCTCGTCCAGAAGCGCGATAGGATCGCGGGCCTCGCGGTCCATCTTGTTGACGAAGGTCATAATGGGAATGTCGCGCAGACGGCAGACTTCGAACAATTTGCGGGTCTGCGCCTCGATGCCCTTGGCCGCGTCTATCACCATCACCGCGCTGTCGGCGGCGGTGAGCGTGCGATATGTGTCCTCCGAGAAATCCTCATGACCCGGAGTATCCAGCAGATTGAACACCGCGTTCTGATACTCGAACGTCATCACCGCGCTGGTCACCGAAATGCCGCGCTCTTGCTCGATCTTCATCCAGTCGGACTTGGCGCGGCGCGCCTCGCCCCGCGCCTTGACCCGGCCTGCGGCATGAATCGCGCCGCCTAAGAGCAGAAGATGCTCAGTCAGCGTGGTCTTGCCGGCGTCAGGATGGGAAATGATCGCGAAGGTTCTGCGCCGCGCGGCTTCGCTGGCCGGTGTCTGGGTCATGGTGGATGGCGTTATCAGCCCCGGGCTTTCCCGGCAAGCCGAACCTCTATGCCTTGGGTAGGGAGGGACTTTGCGGGGATTCGGCCAATACCCGGCGCGCGCGGAGGAACATTTCCAGCCCGCGAAGGCCGAACAAGGCAGCGCCGAAAACGATGAAAAGGTCGGTGATCATCGCTGCATCCAGATGAAGCGCCGCGCTTTCCATCTGCGCGCCCGCGCGCAATCCGGCACGTACCGCCAGGAGAAGCACCATTATCACCAGCGCCGCCTGCGAGCCCCTTGTCATCAAGGTGCCGTTCTCGGGATCGACATGGATCGCCATGGTACGGCCCCATTGCCAGCCCAGGGCCGCGCCCAGAACGGCCGCCGGAACGAACCAAAACCAATCCTGAGCCCGCGGGGGCGACGTGACGAGAACCAAGATGCCCGCCATGAATAAGATGACTGGCCTGATCCACATCCGGTTCAATTTCAGCGGTGCGGGCTTCATCATGCGCCGCAGCCGGAAATAGAGCAGTGGCAGGATCACCAGGACGGGGATGACGTAGGCCAAGGGATTTGGCTGGGCCGGAACCATGATCAGACTCTACACAATCGGTTCATCCACGAAAGCGCGGCCTTCACGGTCCTCGATCTCCACGATCCAGAGATCCGGATCGAAACGAACCTGCTTGTCCAGCCAAGTCCTCGCTTTGTCTTCCGCGCCCCAATCGCCCAGGGGCTTGGCCCAAACGAGCTCGCCTTTGGCGTTGCGTGCTTGGTTTAGCAGAAGGCAAGTTCCCTCCAGCCGCGAAAGCGTGATAATCACCGCGCCCGCCTCCTCCGCGCCCTTGCGCACCACAAAGGCGGACGCGCCCGCGGTCTGCGCTCGCCGGATCAGCGCGCGCACGAAAATTCCGGCCTTGAGCCGCGGCGTAGAGATCATGGTGTGTTTTTAAGGCCTAGTGCTGTCCTATGTCAGGAATTTTATGGCCGGCTGCTCGCCCAGGCCGTTTTCACGCTGTCGCTCGCTTTTTAGGCCGCGCCGCGCAGCGGCAGAATCCCGGAAGAGCGCGCGCCCTGCGCATCCACCACGGCGAAAGGAAGCAGGACCTTGACGGTGGTGCCGATCCCCAGTTCCGATTCCAGTACCAATTGGCCGCCATGCATGGTCGCCAACGACTTGACCAGCGCCAGACCGAGGCCGGTGCCTTCCTTGGCTCGCACGGCCGCGTTTTCCGCCTGCTCGAACGGCCTGCCCAATTTTTCGATGTCGCTCTTGCCGATGCCGATGCCGCTGTCGCGCACCAGTATTTCCACGCCCTCTTCGTTCACTCGCGCTTCGAGTGCCACTTGGCCACCACACGGAGTGAATTTGATGCCGTTGCTCAAGAGATTCACCAGGATCTGTTTGATCGCGCGTTTGTCGGCGAAGATACGCGTGGCCTCGGGCGCCACCATTTTGGTCAGGTTCACGCCACCCCTTTCGGCCGGCAGTTTGACAAAGCGTAGCGACGCGAATGCCACTTCGTCGAGGTCGAGTATCTCCTCATAGAGTTCGAATTTGCCGGCCTCGATCTTGGACATGTCCAGCACGCCATTGATCAATTCCAGAAGATGGCCTCCCGAATCGTGAATCAGCTTGGCGTATTCCTGATAGCGAGCGTCGCCGAGGCAGCCGAAAATCTCCCGCGTCATCAATTCGGAAAATCCGATAATGGCATTGAGCGGCGTGCGCAGTTCATGGCTCATATTGGCGAGGAAAGAGGATTTGGCACGCGACGCGCTCATTGCCTGATCGCGCGCCTCGATCAACGCCTGTTCCTGGGCCTTCCGCTCGGAAATGTCGCGCGTCACCGCCACGATTTCGGCTGGCGCGCCCTTGATGGACGCGGTGGGGCGGCAGCGTATCTCGGTCCAGACATATTCGTTTTCGCCATGGCGCAGCCGCGCTTCGGCCGCGCTTTCGCGTCCAGAGTAGGCTGATACCCGAAATGCCGCTTCTATTGCGCTGAGATCGTCGGGATGGGCGAGCTCAGCGGGCATCGCGCCCTCCAGCCGGGTTGGCGTCTGCTTGAGCAGGGCGATTGCGGCGGGGCTGGCGAAAAGAATGCGCCCGTCCGGTGCGTGACGGGTAATGAGGTCGACCGCATTGTCGGCGAGAAGTTGATACATGGCTGCGCCATGCTCGGCGGCGCGGTCGGCGGCGCGCTGACGATCTTGTGCAGCCGCTGCGATCAACCCTGCCTGGATCAGCGCCGCCAAGATGGCTGCCGCGGTTGCACCCGGGACCGGCACGGGCAGCCGCGATGGCGGCAGGTAGCCGAACATCTGGACAACAGCTAACGCCACCAGGACCAGAGCAGCGGCAAATCCTGCCCGCCCCACTGCCTGACGGCCGCCAGCCAGCGCTGCTTCCGCCGGCACCAGCACCAGCCAGACGGTCAAGGGAGAACCGAGCCCGCCCGTAAGATAGCCGAGATAGCCGATCAGCGTGGCAGAGAGCGCAAGTCCTGCTTGTTCGAGAACGGTCAAACGTAGCCGCGCGAACGAAGCGAGTGCCAGAAATAATGGCGCCACAAGTCCCGACATGGCTGCCCATTCAAAAGTGTCGGGGCGGCCGACAAGAAACACAAAGCCCGCACCCAGAAATAGGCCAACGAGACCTTTGCCCGCCTGAACATTGGCGAACAGCCGCCGGGGCGTATCGGTGTCACGCGGAAAGTGCAACAGCACGATCTTTGGGCTCCGTTCACCTTATTCGAAGATGAGTGTCGTCCCCCAAACTTTAACGAATATTGAAGAGCGCTAACTTTGCTTGACGAATTGGAAACTTACTCGCGGAACTTACGCGCGGGTCGGACATCCGCCGAGACTGGATTTCCGGGGCGCGGGATCGAAGACCTGGCAGCACCGAGCCTTCTCATCGCCTCGCCTTAAGGGGCCGTTAAGGATTAGTATCGCGGCATGTCCCTGATGCGTTCCATCTCACGCCTTGCCGCTCTGCTTATGCTCGCAGCCCTTTCAGCCTGTCAGAGCCCGGCGGACCGAGCCTTGAAGAATTCTCCAGACTATAAAGCCGGCTATTCCGACGGTTGCGCCAGTGCGGGAACGCAGGGCGCCAACCCGCGCGACACCGCGATAGCGCGGGATGAGCAATCCTTTCAAACCAACCGGGGCTATCAGACCGGTTGGAGAACCGGCTTTAGTGCCTGTCGCAGCTATCAGGCGCCCAGCAGTGTGCCGCCTCTGCCCGGTCAGGGACCTATTCCCGATCCCAACCCGCATCCATTTTAATTACTCCTCAGCCCTCCACGCGCTCGAGAGCACGCGCGTGCGACGCGAGGCCGATGGGGTCGGCATGCGAGGTTAAACAAGTCGCGAAACGTTCACGGAGGTTTAATCGCCTATTAACCTTTGGAGCGCAGGGTGTATTCTGACAGTCCGTGTACGGTCTTTGGCAGGAGCGTCACTGCGATGTTGGGTCATTTGGTCTCCAACGGCATGCATGCAGGCCCGAAGGGGCAGGTCTGGGACCTGTTCGCTTTCTTTAGCCGGTTGGTCGCGTATTTCAGGATCTGAGCGTCAATCTTTGACGGCTCCGGGAGATGACAACTCCCGCTCGAAGAATTGCGTCCAGGGCGTAGGCGGCTTTCCTTCCAACGCTGCATCAATATCACGGATGCCGTCGCGCAATTGCCTCAGCGCCTGGTCGATATCGAGCTTCTGGCGTTCCAGGACATGGATGCGCTCCTCGAATTTCTTTCTTGTGTGCACCATCTGCGCATGCTCGCCGTCCTTGCTGTCGTACATGTCCAGCACTTCGCTAATTTCCTTGAGGCTGAAACCCAGGCGGCGCCCCCTCAGGATCAGGATAATGCGGGCCCGGTCACGCGTGCTGTAGAGCCTGGTCTGACCGCGTCGGCTCGGCGCGATCAATTTTTCGTCTTCGTAGAAGCGCAGGGTGCGCGCCGTAACGGCAAATTCCTTGGTGAGTTGACGGATTGTGTAGGTTCGGTTCATGAGACACTACGCTTTTATGACGTATAACGATGTACATTCCGTTACGTAAGCGTCAATACCCTTTCCCATTAAAAACGCCGACGGAGATTATCCGCCGGCGTCTGTTTTAAGGCCGATTATTCTGCTGCAGCGCGCACCGCATGGTCCTCGCGCGCCAGATTTTCCGCCGCATAATCCCAGTTCAGAAGCTTGCGGAGCACCGCTTCAAGGTATTTTGGCCTGGCATTCTGGTAGTCGAGATAATAGGCATGTTCCCATACGTCCACGGTGAGGAGGCAATTAACGCCCTTGGCCATGGGCGTCATGGCATTGCCGGTCTTGGTCACGGACAATTTACCGTCCTTGGAAATCAGCCAGGCCCAACCTGAACCGAACTGATCTTTGCCGGCTTCGACGAGCTTGGCGATCAATTCGGACAGCGAACCAAAATCCCGGGCGATCGCGCTGGCCAGCTTTGCGGGCGGTTCGGTCTTGCCGGAAGAGAGGCTGCGCCAATAGAAATCGTGATTCCACACTTGCGCCGCGTTATTGAAAATCTTCTTTTCCTTCTCTTCTTCCGAGCCGGCCGTGGCGTGGATGATTTTCTCGAGTTTCATGTCGGCGAATTTGGTTTTTTCCACCAGCTTGTTCAGTGTGTCGACATAGGCCTGGTGATGCTTGTGATAGTGAAACGAAATGGTGCGTGACGAAATCACGGGTTCCAGCGCGGCCTCCTCCCACGGCAATGCGGCGAGCTTGAACGGACCTGTCATTGAAACCTCCATGTTGGGAAAAGGGCTGCGGGATAAAGATCACCGCATTTTCCGTCAACGCGTGAATTGCACGATTGATCCGCCACAAAACCACACATCCGATCCTGTTTTTGCAGCGCGAAAAACAGCAGGTGCAAGCGCGAAGTAACAATCGCGGGGAATCGTGATCGTGACGAACGCGATTGTCACTCGACTTTTGCGTTACTGTCGCGCAAACAGGGAACACGCGGGGTAGGAATGGCGGCTCTGGAGGCGATAATGCCCGCATATGAAATCTGCTATTTGGACGGCGACGGTATTTTGACGTACAAATTCATGGCGAACTGCGAAAATGAATCCCGCGCCAAAGTTCTGGCACATGCGATGAAACTTCCCAGTTGCAAATGCATGGAGGTTTGGAGCGGCGAGGTCTTGGTTTATGCGCGGCCTGCGTCGTTGGCGCACGAAATAGCGCGCGAAGCGGCCCTGCGCGCGCCTTGAATTGGACGGTTTCGAACCGGGTCTAAGTCAAAAAAATTTTTCGCGTTTCGCCCACTCCACCGTGGCATCCAGGCTGCGCGTCAGACGGTCGAACAGATCGTTAATCTCGTCCTCGCTAATGATCAGCGGCGGACAGAGCGCGATCCGGTCGGTAGGCACTGCGCGGATGATCAGGCCTTCGCGTTCGGCCAGCCGCTGCGCCATTGCCGCCACCTGCCGTTCGGCGGGAAGACGAGCCTTGCTGGCCTTATTTGCCACCAGCTCGATGCCGGCGATCAAGCCGACTCCCCGTGCTTCGCCCACAAGCGGGTGGTCTTCCAGCGTCTTGAGGCGATTCAGAAACAATGGCGACACATGGCGCACGTGTCCGACGATATTGCGCCGCTGGTAGATTTCGATGGTCTTCAGCGCCACCGCTGCCGTGACCGGATGGCCGCCATAGGTGAGGCCGTGGCCTAGGACGCCGATACGCTTGGATTCCCGATCAATCAACTCGGTCCATTCCGGCGACAGAAGTACTGCCGAAATGGGCAAATAGGAGCTTGAGAGCGCCTTCGCCAACGACATGCTGTCGGGCTCGAAGCCATATTTGGCCGCGCCAAACCATTCGCCCGTACGGCCGAAGCCGGTAATCACCTCATCGCTTATCAGACGAATGCCGTGGCGGGTGAGGACCTTGGTGATGGCATCGAAATATCCTTCCGGCGGCACGATGGCACCACCTGCGCCCATCACCGGCTCGACGATCATCGCTGCGATGGTGTCGGGACCTTCCTTCTCGATCAGAGCATCAAGGTTGACGGCAAGGCGGGCGGAATAATCCCCCTCGCTCTCGCCAGGCTCGGCGCCGCGATAATAATGCGGTGTATCGGCATGAATAGCGAAGGCAAGCGGAGCATCGAAACTGATATGATTGGCGGGAAGACCGGTGAGGCTCGCCGCCGCCACCGTCACGCCGTGATAGGCCAGGCGCCGCGAGATGATCTTCTTCTTTTTGGGCTGGCCGCTGGCATTGGCGGCATACCAAGCGAATTTGATCTGGGTGTCGTTGGCCTCGGATCCGGAACAGCCATAGATTATTTTGCCGACTGGGAAAGGCGCGATCTCTTTCAGTTTTTCCGCCAGCGCCGCTGCCGGCTCGTGGCTCTTGCCGGCAAAGATGTGGCCGTAGGAGAGCTTCCTCATCTGCTCCGCGGCAGTCTCGGCCAACTCGTTCTCGCCCCAACCCAAGGCCGTCGACCAAAGACCCGACAGCGCCTCGATATAGTCGCGGCCCGCCGTATCATAGACGCGCACGCCCTTGCCCCGCTCGATAATCAGAGGACCGGTTTCCTCCAACAATTTCAGGTTGGTATAGGGATGGAAAAGATCGTTGAGATCACGGGCCTGGGCGTTGCTGTGCGGCATGACGGACCTTCCGAAGTTCACGCGGACTTTAGCCTTTTGCGCGGCCTCCGCCACGCTCCTATCATGGCGAAAACGGAGCATCGGCCCGAATAAATTGCATAGCGGTTGTTCGAGCGGCGCCAGAGGCGCCAATCTAATAATTGGGGGCGTCCGCGCCAGGGCCGTGCGAGCGTAAAAAACGGGGAGGAGCCATGCGTGGATTGATGCAGGACTGGCCGATGCGGGTGCACCGCTTTCTGGATCATGCCGCGCTTTATCACCAGGGCGCGCGGATTGTGGGCCGCGCCATCGAAAGCGGTCTTGATCGCACCACCTATCCTGAGATCCGCGACCGCGCCTTGAAGCTGGCGGGAGCGCTAGGCCGGCGAGGCATAAAAAAAGGCGATCGGGTGGCGACTTTGGCCTGGAATACCCATCGCCATATCGAAGCCTGGTACGGCATCACCGGCGCGGGCGCGGTCTATCACACTCTCAATCCGCGCCTTTTCCCGGCCCAGATCTGCTGGATCCTCAATCATGGCGGCGCGCGACTTCTGATGTTCGACATCTGCTTCGCCCCACTCTTGGAACATATCGCGCCTCAGTTGAAGCATGTCGAGACCTATGTGGCACTGAGCGATACCCCGCCCAAACTCAAGCTGCCCGGAAAAATCATCGCTTATGGGAAGATGATCACGGGCAAAGAGGGGCGTTGGGCCGAGGTGAACGAGAATGACGCCTGCGGGCTGTGCTACACCTCCGGTACCACGGGCGATCCCAAGGGTGTGCTGTATTCTCACCGCTCCAATGTGCTGCATGCGCTGCTGGCCGGGCAAAGTCCGGGTCTGGGATTGGGCGCGCATGACGTGCTGCTGCCGGTGGTGCCTATGTTCCACGCCAATGGCTGGGGCATTCCCTTTCTCGCGCCCATGACGGGGGCCAGCCTGGTACTGCCCGGACCGAGGCTGGATGGCGCATCACTGTACGAACTGATGGAGACCGAGAAAGTGACCGTGAGTGCGGGCGTGCCCACCGTGTGGCTCGTTCTGTTGCAATATCTAGAAAACAACCGGCTTAACCTCGCCCATTTAAAGCGCGTCGTGATCGGCGGGGCCGCAGCGCCACCCGCCATGATCCGCGCCTTCGAAGACCGTGGCATCGCCGTCACCCATGCCTGGGGCATGACCGAGACCAGCCCGCTGGGCACCATGGCCGCCATCAAGCCGCCGCTGGACGCGCTGACGCGCGAACAGCAGCTCGAATATCAACGCAAGCAAGGCTATCCCCTGTTCGGTGTCGAGATGAAGGTCACCGACGACAAAGGCAAGGAGCGCCCTCGCGACGGCAAGAGCGTGGGCCGCCTCAAGGTGAAGGGCCCCGCGGTCGCGCGCGGATATTACAAAGGGTCGGGCACGGACGCATTCGACCGCGAGGGCTGGTTCGACACCGGCGATGTAGCAAGTCTGGACGCCCACGGCTTCATGACTATTACCGACCGCTCCAAGGACGTAATCAAATCAGGAGGCGAGTGGATCTCCTCCATCGAGATCGAGAATCTAGCCCTTAGCCATCCTGACGTCGCAGAAGCCGCGGTGATCGGCGTGCCGCACCCCAAATGGAATGAACGCCCACTCCTGATCGTGGTGGCGAAGAAAGGCGCGTCGCCCACCCGAGAGGGTTTGATCGCGCATTTGAGCGGCAAGATCGCCAAATGGTGGCTGCCCGACGCGATGGTGCTGGTGGATGAGATTCCTCATACGGCGACGGGAAAAATCCAAAAAACCCAATTGCGCCGACAGTTCGCCGATTTTAGGTTGGAGCTATAGCACTGCTCTCGCTCTCTGCTGGGACTTTTCATGCGCTTTCCGTTCCTTGCCGCCCGATTGGCGCTGGCCGCCTTGGTGCTCGCCGCCCTGATCGCGGGGATGGCTGTTCTTTCAGTCCGCGCGGGGCTAGCGAGCTTTGCCACGGGGCTGGAGGCGATGACGGCGTCGGTAGCCCTGGGGGTTATCGCCCTGATCCTGGCGCTGATCTGGGCGACCGCGGCGTTCCGACACAATCGGGGCGAGGGCAAGCGCGCAGGAATGATCGCTCTGATCGGTTCGGCGCTTCTGCTCTATGTCCCGCTGCGCACGGTCTATCAAGGCATGCTGGCGCCGCCAATTCACGATGTCACCACTGATCCCGAAGACCCGCCGCAATTCGTGGCGCTGGCCAAAAGACCGCCCGGCGCCAACAGCACTCGTTTCGATGGCGGCGAGATGATCGATTATCGCGGTGAACACAATACCGTGAGCTATGTGCTGCACGAATATTATGCCGACCTCACGAAGCCGTTGCAGCCCATCATGGTGTCGGGCAGTCCCACCTCGAAAATGTTTTGGCGCTGCTTCGACCGCGCCAAGAGGATGGGTTGGCACATCGTCGACTTCAACGAGAAGGAGGGCCGCATCGAGGCTCAAGCCGCCAGTTTCTGGTTCGGCCGGATCTCAGATATCGTGATCCGGGTAAGGCCGGCGGGAAGCTTGGGCGCGCGCTTCGACATGCGGGTGGAGACAGAAAGCGGCAACCGCGATTTCGGTCACAATCTGGAATTGATGAAGACTTACCGCGCCACGCTCAATTCATAGCGCCCGCCGGGCAGCGCCTTGAGGCGCTTGTCGGCAGTCATGTGCTGGAGATGTGCCTCGACCGTGAGGCGAGCCGCGCCAAGGAGCAAAGGTGAAAGTCCGCAATAGAGCGCCTCGACCAGTAACGGCGCAGTGTTCCGGCCGCGCGTGATCGCGCGTGCGATCTGTTTTTCCCGCATTTTGCGATGGCTGAGATAGGCGCGCAGGAAAGGCCCCGGCTTGGTGATGGGCGACCCGTGGGTGGGATAGAGGATGAGGTCCTTGCGCCGGATCAGTTTCTCGAGGCTCTTCATGTAATCGCCCATATCGCCATCGGGCGGCGCGATCACCGTGGTGGACCAGCCCATCACATGATCGCCGGTGAACAGAACCTGTTCCTGCTCCAGCGCGTAGCACATGTGATTGGAGGTATGGCCCGGCGTGAATACGCAATGGAAGCGATAACCATCGCCCTCTACCACGTCGCCGTCGCGCACAGCCACATCCGGAACGAAGGCGCGGTCGCCTCCCTCTTCTACGGGCGGCTCGATTTGTACAGGTCCATTTTTTTCTGCCCCCTTGGGAACGAGGCGTGCCGAAGAGCCGGAGGGGGAAGATAAATGCGGGCCGTAACCGTACGTCTTCGCTCCAGTGGCTTTTTTTAATGAAGCCGCGGCGGGCGAATGATCACGATGTGTATGCGTGACGAGGATGTGGCCCACCTTGCGCGAACCGATGGCGGCGATGAGCGAGTTGATGTGTTCGGGATCGTTCGGGCCCGGATCGATCACCGCGACATTTCTCTCGTCGCCTACCAGATAGACACCCGTACCGCGAAAGGTGAACGGGCTGGGATTATGCGCCAAAAGCCGTTCGATGTGGGGCGACAGCCGCTCGGCCTCGCCATAAAGCGCAGGCAGCGATTGGTCGAAATGCAATTGGGATTTGCTCATGCGGGCGAAAGTTTCATCTAGTCGATTTAGAAGGCTTTATCATCCAGGGCGAGGACCAGCCCGCGTAGCAAGCGCCAATAATACCAGAGGCACACTACGGCCGTGCACAGAAGCATCAGCCACAGGGTAAGCCCGGCTGGGATGAGCGCCAGACCGAATGCCGGCCAGGAGAATGTCAACCAAGTCGCGAGGCTGGCGATGATCCCACCAAAAGCGATCACGCCGCCAACGGCTACCAGCACCAGCCAGACCCAGAATACCAAGATCAAATTGCGGTAATGGCTCTCATAAGGCGTGCCTCGGGCTCCGTTCAACCGGACATGCGCCAGGATCACGCCAATCAGGGTTGTCAGTCCCCCACTGGGCAGGCCGAACAAATAGAGCCCATAGGCGATGAGCACGGTGTTCCGTTCGGAAAGTTCGCTCATGTGACATTCTCCACCCACTGCATGTTTGGCTGAGCAAAGCTAGGGAACTTTTCCGGGCCTGGCCAGTTTGCTTCAAATCCCACTGTTCGAAGGACATTTCCATGAAAACCCTCCTCCCCAAACTGGCGGCGGCAGCAGCCCTTGCCGTCACGCTTTTCGCAATCCCCGCCCTAGCAGATGACAAGGCGGAGCTCTTGAGAGACGCGAACCGGACAGTCGACAATCTCAGGCGCGATCCTTCTTTCGGCACGGCGGCGCGCATGATGGACCAAGCCCGCGGTGTTTATATTGTGCCCAAGCTGGTCAAAGGCGGCTTCATCTTCGGCGCCGAAGGCGGTGACGGCGTCCTGCTCCGGCGCACCGGCGGTCATAAATGGAGCGAGCCCAAATTCTACAGCATGGGTTCGGGTTCGTTCGGACTCCAGGCCGGACTTGAGCGGGCTGAACTGGTCTTCATCATCATGAGCGACCGCGCGCTCTCTGGTATCGAGCAAGGCAACTTCAAGCTGGGCGCGGGCGGCGGCATCACCTTGGTGACCCTCTCCTCTGGCGTGGAAGGCGCTACCACCGGCCACGGCGGCGACCTGGTGGTGTGGTCGAGCGGCACGGGCGCCTATGGCGGGCTCACCCTCAATGGCTCCGTCATCAGTCCGGACAAGGACATGAACGCCACGCCAACGACCGGCCCGGAAGCGCAAGCGCTGCGCTCAAACCTGGCCTCGATTCGCTGACCGGGCCATTAAAAAACGCGTTTCCTTGGACTAAGCTGGGCGCGGGCCATTATGCGCCCAGTTCCTTTGGGGAGAGACGTCATGAAATTTGTCACTCTAGGCGCTCTAGCGGGCGCGTCGCTTTTGGTTGCCGCTTCTGCTTTTGCCGCCGATGTCGGTTCCGAGATCACCAATGCCGCCGCTCATGCCGGACTGGCCGCGCAGGCCGCCGACATTAACGGCGTGCATACTCATATGCATCACGCTTTGAATTGCCTGGTGGGGCCTCAGGGCGACGGCTTCGACGCCAAGCAAATGAATCCCTGCGCCCAATCGGGCAACGGCGCCATCCCCGATGAGATGGACCAGATGAAGAAAACAAAATTGATGGCTGCGCGCGACGACCTCAGCAAGGGCATCGCCGAGGTCAATCTCACCGCCGCCAAAGCAAACGCCTCTGCCGCCCAGGCCGCGATCGAAAGCGCCAAGTAAACTGACCCTGGCGATCCATCTACAATCGGACCCGGTCGAGGTCCGCCTCCCCCGCCTGCGTTAGCGCCGGCGGGGGATGCCGTAGCTGGCTCTCGAGCCGTCAAAGGGAGAGGTTTTTGAGGAGGGTGCCCGCATGATTGCCGTGATTTTCGAAGTCTGGCCGAGGCAGCGCCAGCGCTATCTGGACATGGCGGCGGATCTGCGCCCCATTCTGGATAAGATGGACGGGTTTCTCTCCATCGAGCGGTTCGAGTCGCTCACAGAGAGTGGCAAAATCCTGTCCATCTCCTTCTGGCGCGACGAAGAGGCGGTCAAGACCTGGCGCAACCAGCCGCAGCATCGTCTTGCGCAAAAAGCTGGCCGGGCAGGCATCTTCAAGGACTATCGGCTGCGCGTAGCGTCGGTGCTGCGCGATTATGGCATGAATGCGCGTGAACAAGTTCCGGCGGACCTACAAAATTAGGCCTGACGCGCTATATTGAGACTATGGCGCACAATAACGGCATGGTTCCCCGCACCAGGAAAGCGCGCGGCATTGCGGACAATGCTGCAAAGTTCAGGGCGGCAACCGAGTCCCAGCCATCGCTGGCCGATGCCGCTAACTTAGACCCGGCCTATTTGGCTCCGCCTCTGGCCGCGTTGAGCGCCGGCGGCGCTTTCGTTCCACATCGTCCGGTCAGGCCGGAAAAATCCGAAGGCGGCAAGAAGTTCAAGCTGGTGAGCGAATACAAGCCCGCGGGCGACCAGCCCCAAGCCATTGCCGAACTGGTGAAGGGCGTGAAAGCATTGGAGCGCGACCAGGTTCTTCTCGGCGTCACCGGCTCGGGCAAGACTTTCACCATGGCGCAAGTGATCGGACAGACCCAACGTCCTGCGTTGATCCTTGCACCCAACAAAACGCTGGCGGCGCAGCTTTACGCCGAGTTCAAGCAATTCTTTCCGGACAATGCGGTCGAGTATTTCGTAAGCTACTACGATTATTATCAACCGGAAGCCTATATCCCCAGGACCGACACCTATATCGAAAAGGATAGCTCCATCAATGAAGAGATCGACCGCATGCGCCATTCTGCGACGCGGGCGATTCTGGAGCGTGACGATGTGATCATCGTGGCGTCGGTGTCGTGCATTTATGGCATCGGTTCGGTCGAGACCTATTCGGGCACCGCTGTTTCCATCTCCCGTGGCGACAAGGTGGACAGGAGTGGCGCAATCGCCGGGCTGGTGGCATTGCAGTACCGGCGCAATGACGAGAATTTCACCCGCGGCGCCTTCCGCGTGCGCGGAGACACGATCGACATTTTCCCCGCCCATTATGAAGACCGCGCCTGGCGCGTGGAGCTGTTCGGCGATGTGGTGGATTCCATCACCGAATTCGATCCCCTGACCGGCCACAAAGCGGGCGAGCTTGATTCGATCAAAGTCTATGCAAACTCGCATTATGTGACGCCGCGCCCCACGCTGCAGCAGGCGATGAAGGGTATTAAACAGGAGCTGATCCACCGCTTGGCGGAATTCCGCGCCAACGGGAAATTATTGGAGGCGCAGCGACTGGAGCAGCGCACCAATTTCGACCTGGAAATGATTGAGGCGACCGGTTCCTGTGCTGGCATTGAGAATTACTCCCGTTGGCTCACCGGGCGTCAGCCGGGCGAGCCGCCGCCCACCTTGTTCGAATATTTGCCCGACAATGCGCTGGTATTCTGCGACGAGAGCCACGTCAGTGTGCCACAGATTGGCGGCATGTATCGGGGCGACTATCGCCGCAAATTTACCTTGCAGGAATATGGCTTCCGCCTGCCCTCCTGCATCGACAACCGGCCGCTGAAATTCGAGGAATGGGACGCGATGCGGCCCCAGTCCGTCTATGTCTCGGCGACGCCGGGGCCATGGGAATTGGAGCGCACTGGCGGCATCTTTGCCGAACAGGTAATTCGCCCTACGGGCCTAATTGATCCCCCGGTCGAAATCAGGCCGGTGGAGACGCAAGTCGAC
>DATFSP010000253.1:0-7868 GCA_035262545.1 Rhizomicrobium sp.
TATGCGGCCAAAGCGAATATATCGCACCCAACACGCAGACCAGTCCTATGAGGAAGTACAGCAGCGAGGCGGCAAAGCCCGCCTCGCTGGTCTCAACTGCCGGGCTGCCGGCAAATTCAAGAGTCGCCACCAAAATCAGGATGACGCCATAGGTAAAAAGCAAGATGCCGATTGTCCTGACCGTGAAGTTGAACAATTCGGACTGTCTCGTGGGACTTTCCTTCTCCATGCGTCAGCCTCGTCTAAGCGTGCCGGGTGAGGGCCCGCTCGTCCCAATTCTGGACGATGACGGGACCGGTGGGGTCTGCGAAGGCTTGGCTTCTGGAGTCGAGCTGGTGCTGCTTATTCGCCAGAAGGGCGACCGCCGCCGTCCCCGCCAAGATCACGAGCAAAATCGCCAGCCCAAGGCCATAGATCAGTTTGCGCATGTGCCACCCCCGGTTGGATCGCGGGTCAGATCGTACGGGTGAGGTTAGCGGACGCCCCCTGAAGGAAGGGTTCCGCGATTGCGTAGAATGGTAGACACTACAACTTGCGATAAGTGGGCTCGGGATAGGCGGGGCCGCCTCAGGGCTCGCGCCGCATTAGCGCGCATTCATTTCCACGGCGGCAGTCCGAGGAATCTCAAATAAAAGTTCGCTGTGGGGAATCGAGACCAAGGTTCGAGTCTCTGGTCACGCCCCATCCCAAATTGAACCTGCCCAGGCGGTTAGCCTTCCTTACATAAAATCATGAACGCCCGGGCCACAGCCTATTCATAATTTCGCGAATAGGATCGGAGCGCGTGGACCCGAATCCATCGCGAATAAAGCGAATTTTCCAAAGGAAGATTGACATGAATTCACTGATGAAGGTGGCGGTGGTGGCGGCCTCGTTAACGGCAGCGGGCGTGATGGCGTCCGCGCCAGCGAGCGCACAGGTGCACGTCGGCGTTGGAATTGGCTTGCCGGGTGTGAGTGTAGGTGTCGGCGTAGGTGCGCCGGCTCCAGCTTATTATTACGGGCCCGGTTACTATCCGCCCGGCCCCTGCGACGCCTACGACTCTTACTATGCCGGCGATTGCGGCTATGCGGTTTACAACGGCCCCATCTTCCTGGACGGCATTCGCGTAGGTGGCCCGCATTATTATCGCTGGTATGACGGCATGCCTTACTTCTGGTATCGCGGCGGCTGGCATGTCTGGAATGGCTGGGGCCGCGTGAACTTCGATTGGAATCGTGGCGAAGGCTTCGGCTGGCGCGACGGCCATTGGGATCGCGGTTGGGGCAATGACCATTGGCATGGTGGCGATCGCGGTCGTGAAGTTCACGACTACCATGACGACCACCGTGATCGTGACGCTCGCGACTGGCATGATGACCACGGTGATCGTGACGCTCGCGACTGGCATGACGACCATGGCCGCCGTGACGCCCGCGACGACAATGATGACCACGGTAACCGAGGTCACCATGATCATGACGACCGGTGATATCGCGCTTATTGCGTAACGCGTGGCGGTCGCTCAGCTAGGACATTTCAACCCACCGTGACGCCACGGTCGTGTCCACGTCACGTTTCCGCCCTTTTTTGATCCTAGCTGGTTCGCACTTGAGATAGAGGGGATCAAACATGAGGATTATTGCGATAGGGATGCTCGCATCTGTGCTGTTATCGGGCTGCGGTACCGCAACAGGTGATCGGGGGCTTTCGGGCGCGGGCATCGGCGCCGGAATCGGTATCATCGGCGGCCCGCCGGGCATGGTAGTCGGCGGCGCGGTGGGGGCGGCGGTCGGCGTGCTGTCCACGCCCAAGCAGGTGGATCTCGGGAAACCGATCTGGCGGTGACAGGGGTTAGCCCGTGACGGATGTGACGGATCCATCTCTAGAGGCTGTACGCGCGTGCGCGTGGTGCTCCATGGCCTGCCCTCGACCTATCCGGGCATGGGGTCAAAACCCTTGATCCAACGCGACCCCAACATAGGGCCGGGATTGCGACGTGTGATCTGAATAGCTCACATTCGCATAGCCACCGCGAATTTGCAGCGACGTGCCACTGGCATCGAAGACGAATTCGCTGACAGCGCCGCCGCCAAGCTGCGAAAACTGGTTATTACCCTCGGCCGTCCCTTCCGGCCCGACAAACCAGGAGAATGATCCTATATGGCCAACGCGCTCCTCGATGCCCGCTCGCGTGAAATAAAAGCGATCAGTCTGCTCATAGCTCGATGACAAATCGAAACTTGTGAGGTCCGAAAAGCGATAGGACAAATCGCCATTTGCAGCCCATCCAGTCAGAGTCGAATTCGTCTTGGGTCCTCCTTTTGACGATTTCCGTCCCTGCCACAAGACCTGAACTGCCGGCCCCAGTGCAAACGTCAGATTGTCATCGCTGTATTTGTAATCGGTCCCAAATGATGCACCGGGCGAATGGACGTCGGTAATCCCGCCGCCCTCATGGACGTCATAGTACAGATAGCTTCCCGTCGGGATGAGATCCAACGAACTAGTCTCGGTCAAGGGGATGCCAAAGGTCGGGCTTACCGCCGCATAGCCATTTGACGGGCCCCCCTCCCAGCTTGCCGCCAGATCATTATCCGCTAAGGCCGTGACAGGCATTATTCCAAGAAAAAAGGCGACGGCAGCACTGCAGCGCATGGATGCCGACAGTTTATTTTGAATCTTTTGCTGGCTCAGGATCATGACCGCCCCCTCGCGGCACCTAAAAGCAAGAGGGCCTTCGCCCTCTTGCCACAATCAACTACGATTTTTCAGGATTCAGGTCGTCGAAGACGCCGTTGACGGTTTGGCGCCATCCGTATCCGCAATGCCGGCCTTATTGTGATCCAATCCATTTTGGCTCATGCGATCCTCTGCTCTGGCATGCCCGGTATCGCGATCAGTTGAGTCTTGGCCGTTGGAATTAAGATTGCTGTGTTTGCTTTTGCTGAAATGCGCATGCCCCCCTGCATGGGCGCCACCAGGATGGGCAGATGCCAGCGTGGGCGAAAACGCGATCAGAGCTGCAACAGCTATCGAGGTGAGTGGGCGAATATTCCGGCCGGCGATTAGACGCAACATGCATGGCTCCCCAATTTGAAATCGATCGTTTGTCACTGCGCAATATGGCATTAGTGAGGCTCGTTCCATCGAAGAACGAAGCTGCGCCTTTAGCAGTTAATCGATTGTGTGATGCGCGATGCAAAATTTTAACGGCTCAACGACGGAGCAGCGAGCCAGAAAGGGATTTAGCGCCGCTAGCTTTTTGCCGGCTGGCTCTTCTGGTAGTCGCGGAGTTTTTCCTGATATTGCTGCTGCAGGACCTGATTTTGTTTCATGTCTTGCAAATATTGCTGCTCTTGCGCGTCATACTGACGTTTCAGGTCGTCAAATTGCTTTTGAGCTGCCTGGTAGCGCGCATCCGCGGCGTCGTTTGCAGCCGAAATGTCTTGGTTGAGGGTGACAGTCTCGGCCGAATCAGTCCCGGCTGAGCCGGGCGGCGGCGCGGCCAGCGCTGATAGCGGCGCCAGCAAGGCCAGGCCAACAAGTACACCGACAGCTCCGTATGTTTGCATATTCGTTTCTCACACAAATTTTTGCGCCAGTTTCTCTACCAAGCTTGACGTCGAAAGAAACGGCGTTGCACAAATTTAACGAAGGATGCCAGCCCAACGGCAGTTTGCCAGCGTTGGATGCCTCATGACCTGTTAAATCTCAAATAAAAGGCCGCGAACAGCAGGACGATGCCGATATTCGCCATCAGCAGTTCCCAGAAACGGTTTCTGAAGAACGCAATATCCACGCCCACGATGATGGCTACCATCGCCGCCACATAGAGGGCTGCAACCACCTGTCTTCCCATTTTCATTACCCCTGGTTTCGATATCCAACCGCGCTTCTTTCCACGAGCACCCATCTTAAACTAACATCCCGTCAGGATCGTTTCGGGGAGGCCGGTTGCGGGGGCAATTTCGCCACGAGCCACATCTTCCGCACGAAGTGGGACACGCCATGAGCCGTTCTTTCGACCTGTCGCGCCGGGACTGGTTCGCCGTAACGGGCGGCGTGGCTCTCGATTTGCTGCTGGGGCAGGGCGCCAGGGCAGGGTCCTTCGACCCGCGCACGCCGGTCGAACTCGACCGCGACTGGCTGAAGGCGACAGCGCATTATGCGCCGGAGCGCGCGCGCCTGCTCAAATCGGTGGAAACGGAAAGCCGGAACGGCGCGTTCCGCCCCGACTGGGCGTCGCTGCAAACCCACGCAACGCCCAAATGGTATCAGGACGCAAAATTCGGCATCTTCATCCATTGGGGCCTTTATTCCATTCCCGCCTTCGGCAGCGAATGGTATTCGCGCAACATGTATGTGCAGGGCAGTCCCGAATTCGCCCATCATGTCGCGACCTACGGCCCGCAAAGCAAATTCGGCTACAAGGACTTCATTCCGCTGTTCAAGGCGGATCGCTTCGACCCTTCGGCCTGGATGTCGCTTTTCCGCGAGGCGGGCGCCCGCTATGTGGTGCCGGTGGCCGAACATCATGACGGATACTCGATGTACGGCACGCGCCTTTCCGATTTCAGCGCGCTCAAGTCCGGCCCGAAACGCGACGTGCTGGGCGCGGTGAAAGCGGCGGCGCGCGCGCACGACCTGCATTTTTGCCTCTCTTCGCACCGGGCCGAGCATGACTGGTTCTTCGATGCGGGACGGAAATTCGCATCCGACGTGGCCGATCCCGCCAACGCGGGCCTTTATGGTCCGGCGCAGGCGCGCATCGTGGGCCCCGACAGCGACGATCTTTTCACGGACTATACTTATGTCTCGCAAGCCTGGCTGGATGATTGGCTGGCGCGCCAGGCCGAGCTTGTCTTGGGATACGAACCGGAACTGATGTATTTCGACTGGTGGATCGGCCAGCCTTCGTTCCGCAATACCCTGCCCCAGTTCCTGGCTTTCTATTACAACCGCGCCGCGCGCCTTGGCGGGACGGCGGTGGTCAATTACAAGCTGGGTGAGTTCGCCGATGGCGCGGGCACCCTGGATATCGAGCGCGGCCAGGCGCCCGGCATCCGCCCGGACACGTGGCAGACATGCACGTCCATCAGCGACAAATCCTGGGGCTATATCGAGAACGATACTTACAAGAGCGCGGCGCAGATCGTGCATCTTCTGGCCGACATCGTGTCCAAGAACGGCAATCTGCTGCTCAATGTCGGGCCGCACGGCGACGGCAGCATCCCCGATGCGGCGCGCGACACGCTGTTGGCGGTGGGCGGCTGGCTCAAGATCAATGGCGAAGCCATTTATGGCTCAAGGCCCTGGACCCGGTTTGGCGAAGGCCCGACGGAGGCCGCAAATGGCAGCTTTTCCGAAGGCAAGGCCAAGCCTTATACGGCGCGCGATTTCCGCTTCACCACTGCGAATGGCTTTGTCTATGCCATCCAGATGGCGGAACCCGAGAATGGCAAGGCGATCATCCAGTCCATGCGTCCGGACCGGCCGGCCAAGGCCGTGACTCTGCTGGGCCGGAATGCGCCGCTTTCCTTTTCCCAGAACGCGGAGGGGCTTGCGATCACGTTGCCGCCGGACGTGGCCCAGCAGCTGGCGAATGTCTATCGGATAGAGATTTGAGTTCGACGGCCTCATGCTTCGACAGGCTCAGCATGAGGAGATTGGGTTCCTGTAGTCCTCATCCTTCGACAAGCTCAGGATGAGGAGTTCTGGCACCGAGCCTGCCGAAGCACCAGACGTGCACTGAAGTGATCCTCATCCTGAGCTTGTCGAAGGATGAGGCCGGCACACGGCGGCGGTGGTTCGATGGCGCAGTCGTTTTGACCGCGTCAGCCCTTCGGAAAATTACTGCCACCTCGAAGCGGCATCCTTCATCGCCTTTTTCAGTTCGGGATTGCCTATCTGGTTCCACAGTCCCGGATAGTGTTTGAGCGCGTGGGCCAGGACCTTCTGCGCTTTTTCCAACTGATCGATTTCGCGCATCTTGCTGATGACATCGTGTTTCAGCCAGGTTTCCAGAACGACCGCCAGGATAATTCCGACGCTCAATTCCAATGAAAGGTCCCGGACAATTCCCAGGTGATTATACGCAATGCCGCCGAATATCAGGGCCAGAACCAATGCGGACCAGTTGGCGGCGATGTAGCGCTTCGCTGCCGATTTGTCCGACGGATCGCCAAGCACCACCTCCAGAAACAGAAAAATGGTGAAGGTGGCGACCCCTCCGAAGATTTCGGCGGAAAGAAGATAACGGAACGAGCCCTCGGGACCGTAGTGGGCAAGCAGCACCGAGCCGGCCAGCATTATGAGCAGCAGAGTCCATACGCCCGCTTGCATCACCTTGAGCCAAAACATGCGCCGGGCTTTTTTCTTGGCTGCCACGACATTGGCGGCATGAAGCGCCTTTGTTGCCTTGTACAGTCCGCCAATAAATGCGCCGACCGGATCTTTCGCGATTTCTTCCAACCAATCTTTCGCCATTTTCGCCGCCCAAAAATGAGACATTATCGCGGTTCGGGATTGTCGAGTAGCGTTCCCCCGGATTGGTCACGGTGACCACGCGCCCAGTCTTACAGCTATTCGTCTCAAAGACGTGCATTGAGGATGATCCAGATGTTGTTGCCCTGCACGACGTTTCGGGCGCCAAATTCCCACTGCGCGCGAACTCGCGCGGCGAAGCGGCCCGCGATGGGCACACTGATTTCCGGTCCGGCCCCGAAATACCTGTAGGGACTCGTGTTCGGTCCTGCCGACTGCCGGGTGATCTGCCACGTGCCGAAGCCAGACACCCCAATGTCTACATTCCGGTTGCCTACTTCCACCATCCGGGCGAGGCCCCAGTCAATATCGAAATTATCCCCCGGCGTGATCCCGGTATATGCCTGGTCGAAATTTTGTTCGATGCGCGCAACGCCCGAGAGGCTCCACGCCTTGCGATCGCCGCCCGGATACCAGACGACTCCGGCCGTGTAGATTACCGACCAAAAACCTGACCCGCGATTGTCGGATCCGCCCGGCTGGAATTTTCCCGAAGGCGTCCAAACTGAAAACTGGAATTGGTAATCAAAGGTCGGCGCACTGGCGGTGAGTGAAATCGGTGTGACGATAATATCGCCCAGGCCCATCGATGAGTCGGTCGGATTATCCGGATTCAAGTTTCCGGTTGCAAACGGGATGCCGACGAGTGAGCCGAAATTCATGCCAAACACCTGGTAGTCTGATGTCCAGCCGATCATCGCGATATTGGCATACTTTGCCTGATTGACTGCCTCGACGGTGTCACCTTCCTGATTTCTAGTGTCCAGATTTGAGAACAGTCTGTTGAAATCCGTCAGCGACCACCCCGGATCCGGGGCCGCGGCACCGCGCAAGCCAGTTTGTCCGGGCGGGTAGTGCCCGTGAATTGGCGTCGCAAACTGCGCGGATGCGCCGCGCGTAAGGATCAGCAATACAGCAATCGACGCTGCAACTTGGCACCAGCGCAACCATCCCTGCCTCACGCGGGGCTCGCCTTGGAAGCGTCGATGAGATTGAGCTCCCGCGCGGCAATGGCCGCCACACGCCCGAGTATCCCTGCATAAGTGGGAAAGGAGAGTGGAATCTTGGCAAACTCGTCTACCCGCATATGCGCCGCCATCGCGATCGAGACAACCTGGACTATCTCCACTGCGCGTTCGCCCACTACGTGACAACCGATAATTTCCTTCGTGGCGCGATCAACAAGGAGCTTGCAGAAACCAGACATGTGGCCGTCGATGATCGTGCGGGATGTCGAATCGAAACGCACAGTCGTGGCGAGCACATCGAATGCCTGTCGCGCTTTGGTCTCGCTCAGACCGACCTGGGCATATTCGGGGTCCGTGAAGCTTCCGATGGGATTG
>DATFSP010000254.1:0-33236 GCA_035262545.1 Rhizomicrobium sp.
TCACTGCTTCATTGACCAGGGCGGCAATATTCTTTTCATCGATCTCGCGGATGCGCTTCTCGAGCGTGGGTATCTCGCCGTAAGTGAGTTCACCGGCACGAGCGAAGTCACCGCGGCGTTGCGCGATCTCGACCTCCTGGCGTGCGGCATCCAGCCTCTCCTTAAGGCTCTGAACATCGGCAACGGATTTCTTTTCTTCCTGCCATTTGGCGGTAAGCGTCGTGGAACGTTCCTCAAGTTCGCCCAGATCATGCTCCAGAGCTGCTAGCCGATCCTTCGAGGCGCGGTCGCTCTCCTTCTTCAATGCCTCGCGCTCGATTTTCATTTGCATGATGCGACGGTCGAGCTCGTCCAACTCTTCCGGTTTGGAGTCCACCTGCATGCGCAAGCGCGACGCGGCCTCGTCCATCAGGTCGATGGCCTTGTCGGGCAGGAAACGGTCGGCGATGTAACGGTTCGACAAAGTGGCGGCCGCCACGATTGCCGCGTCCGTGATGCGGACGCCATGATGGACCTCGTACTTTTCCTTCAGGCCCCGGAGAATGGAGATGGTGTCTTCCACCGTCGGCTCGTTGACGAAGACGGGCTGGAAGCGCCGCGCCAGAGCGGCGTCCTTCTCGATGTATTTGCGGTATTCGTCCAGAGTCGTTGCCCCGACGCAATGTAGTTCGCCGCGCGCCAACGCGGGTTTGAGCAGATTGGATGCATCCATCGCGCCTTCCGCCTTGCCCGCACCAACCAAAGTGTGCAACTCGTCGATGAAGAGGATGATTTTGCCGGCCGCGGAAGTGACTTCAGTGAGGACGGCCTTCAGCCTTTCCTCGAACTCGCCGCGGAATTTGGCGCCAGCGATCAAGGCGCCCATGTCCAGGGCCATTAGGCGCTGGTCGCGCAAGGATTCCGGCACATCTCCATTGACGATGCGTAGCGCCAGGCCTTCGGCAATAGCGGTCTTGCCTACGCCAGGCTCGCCGATCAGCACGGGATTGTTCTTGGTGCGGCGGGACAGCACCTGGATAGTACGACGGATTTCCTCGTCGCGCCCGATCACGGGGTCTAGCTTGCCGGTGCGAGCGGCTTCGGTGAGGTCGCGAGCATATTTCTTGAGCGCGTCATACGCGTTTTCGGCCGTGGCGCTGTCGGCACTACGCCCTTGCCGAAGATCGGCGATAGCCTTGTTGAGGCCCTGGGGCGTGACGCCGGCATTCTTCAAGATGCGGCCGGTTTCGCCCGTCATGGAGAGCGACAAAAGGAGATATTCCGCGGTGACGAAGGAATCGCCTGCTTTCTTGGCTGCCTGTTCGGCGGCATCCAGAATGCGCGCGAGTTCGCCGGACAAATAAACTTGGCCGGAGCCGCCTTCGACCTTGGGAAGTTTCGCCAGCGCGCGATCATTGGCGTCACGCACAGCAGAGTCGTTGCCGCCTGCCGCGCGGATCAGCCGCGCAGCCAGGCCCTCCTCATCGTCGAGCAGGACTTTCAAAAGATGTTCCGGCGTGAATTGCTGATTGCCGGAGCGGAGCGCCAAACCTTGAGCCGACTGAATGAAGCCGCGCGACCGCTCGGTGAACTTTTCAATATCCATAATGCCTCCGGCCTGCCCCGTCCGGGCGCAAGCAATTCAAGATACGGCCTCCGTAGAGCACCGTTCCAGGCAGATATGGGAAATGGGAACCCGCGCGGCAAGGGGCCCGCGTAGCTTGGTCAGGATTTTCTTCCTCTGCCCAAGCAATGCCGTAAGGCGTGAACACGGAATTTTCGGCGACTGAAAGTTTTATCCGCCTGGCGCTCGCGCGGAGCCACTGGTGGGTAGAAAGGTGGCTCCGAGCGCTCGCGCGAAAGAGACCGATCGGGGACAGTAATCAGTTCGCTTCTGCATCCTCACCCTCTTCCTCGTCCGCACCGCCTTCGGCAAGAGAGAACGAGGGGGTGCTGCCCTGCTGGGCCTGAGCTTGCGCCTGAGGCTGACCGTCGCCGCCCGTACCCGGCTGGCGGTTGGCGTTCTGGGCAGCCTGCTGCGCCTGATATTGGGCCATTTGAGCCTGCTGAGCTGCCATTATGCGGTAATAATGCTCCGCATGCTGAAGATAATTCTCGGCCATCACCCGGTCTCCGCCGGAATTGGCGTCGCGGGCGAGTTGCAGATATTTCTCATAAACATGGCTGGCGGAACCGCGGATTTTGATCTCGGGGCCAGACGAATCGAACGTCCGGTTCGGGTTGAAACCGCCGCCATTATTATGGCCGCCGCCATTATTATGTTGCGGCCTGCGGCCGCCTCTGCGTGAGCGCTTCATTGAACCCCTTTGCCTGTTGAATACTGTTACCGCGTAGCCCGCACGGAGCACCCCTGCCCACTCGCGGCGCGTCTTGTTCGCGTTTGAGTCCCCTGCCCGGCCTCACGTTACCGTGAGCCTCCTTGCGGTCCCCATTTACCTCGCGCCGCAAGGGGAATCTTCGGATCCCTTCTCCCGTAAAAATAGTCGCCAGACGGTGGCTTTCCAAGCCCTATTTTGGCGATTTCAATACTAAAACCCTAGGAATTCCGGCCAAATCGGGTGCGACACGGACGACCTCGAGGCGCTGAAACAAAGGTTCCACGTCCGCCGCCTGACCCTGACCCAGTTCGAGCAGGGCCCACCCGCCAGGCTTGAGCAAGGCGGGGAGAAGCGCCGCCAAGCCGCGATAAGCATTAAGACCGTCGGCACCCCCATCCAACGCCGTCAAAGGTTCATGGGAGCGGACCTCGGGATCGAGGGTTTGAATGTCAGCGGTGGGGATGTAGGGCGGATTGGAGAGGATCAAGTCAAATGCGCCAACTGCGTCATGCCAATCGGCGGCGATGATTTCAGCCCTTCCTGTGAGGTCGTGACGCGCCAAATTGGCATAGGCATAAACTAAGGCCTCGGGCGAACGCTCGAATCCAATACCTTGCGCCTGAGGAAATTCTTTCAGCGCCGCAATCAACAAAGCGCCAGAGCCGGCACCGAGATCGGCAAGGGAAAAACCGGCGTTGCGATCAGGCACTAGGTCAAGCGCCACCTCGATCAAAGTTTCGGTCTCAGGCCGTGGTACCAGGACCCCCGGGCCGACCTTGAAATCCAGGCTCCAGAATTCTCGCTTGCCCCGGATGTAGGCGATCGGCTCGCGGGCGGCGCGGCGCACGACGAAATAGTCGAACAGAGCTGCCTGTTCCGCTGAAGGCTCATGGGTCGCCGCAATCAGTTCTTCATGGCCCACACCCATGGCATGCGCCAGGAGAATGCGCGCATCCAGCCGGGCGCTGTCCACGCCGGCTGCCTTTAGGCGCTCCGCCGCGCCATGGACGAGATCGCGGATGCTCAAGCGTCCTCGGCCTCAAATGCCGCCAGGCGGTCGGCCTGGTCCTGCGCGACCAGAGCATCGATCACGTCGGAAAGTTCGTCACCGCTGACGATGCGATCGAGCTTGTAGAGAGTGAGATTGATGCGGTGGTCGGTAACCCGGCCTTGCGGAAAATTATACGTGCGGATGCGCTCGCTGCGGTCGCCTGACCCGACCAGGCCCTTGCGTTCGCTGGCTCGCGCCGCCTCGACCCGTGCCCGTTCGGCTTCAAACAGCTTGGCCTTCAGCAGCTTCATCGCCTTGGCTTTGTTTTTGTGTTGGGATTTTTCCTCCTGCATCGCGACCACGATGCCGGTGGGGATGTGGGTGATGCGCACAGCGCTCTCGGTTTTATTGACATGCTGCCCGCCGGCGCCCGATGCACGATAGACATCAATACGCAAATCCTTGTCTTGCACATCGACATCCACGTCTTCCGGCTCGGGCAGGACCGCCACAGTCGCCGCCGACGTATGGATGCGGCCTTGACTTTCGGTCACTGGCACGCGCTGGACCCGATGGCCGCCGGATTCAAATTTGAGTTTGGCATAAGCGCCGCGTCCCTCCACTTCCAGGGTCGCTTCCTTGATTCCCCCGAGATCGCTTTCGCTCATCGAAAGAAGCTCGGTCCTCCAGCCTTGGAGTGATGCGTAACGCTGGTACATGCCCAAGAGATCGGCGGCGAACAGGGCCGCTTCGTCGCCGCCCGTGCCGGCGCGAACTTCTACGATCGCCGAGGACGAATCCATCGCATCCTTGGGCAGGAGCTGAATTTTCAATTCGCGATCCAGCGTCTCCAATCTCTGTCTGAGTTCGGCGCGTTCTTGCTCTGCCAGCCCGCGCATCTCGCTGTCACTATCCGGATCGGCGATCAGTGCGTCGGCGTCTTCGATCTGCTTTTGCGTCCAGCGATATCCGCGCACAGCTTCGATCACGGGCGCGAGCTCGGCATGTTCGCGGGACAGTTTGACGAATTGGGAGCCGGAAGCGCCCGACGCCATCTCGCTTTCAAGCGCGGCATGGCGGTCGAGCAGACGCTCCAGCTTAGCGGCGGGAATCATAAGGACTCACCATGGCCGGGCTTGACTTCGCCATCAATAACACATTGTGAAATGGATACGACCTGGGTAGCCGCCAGCGAGCAGCGGCAACGTAGGAACGCGACCATGGACTACTGCGCGGCTTCGAGCGGCTCGGTATTGCCGTTGCGCTCGGCCTCGATCTCGGCGGCTTTCTTCTCGCAAAGCTCCACGATGTGATCCACCAGATTGACATTGTCGAGACGATAGCTGGGCTTGCCGTTCAGATAGATCTGGCCATGGCCCTTTCCGGCCCCGCCGCCAGTGAATCCCAGATCGGTCTCGCGAGCCTCGCCCGGACCATTCACCACACAGCCGATAATAGAAAGGGACATGGGCGTGGAGATGTGCTTGAGGCGCTCTTCCAGGACCTTTACCGTGTCGATCACGTTAAAGCCCTGGCGCGCGCATGAGGGGCAGGAAATGATGTTCACGCCCCGATGTCGCAAATTGAGCGACTTCAGTATGTCGAAGCCAACGCGCACCTCTTCGACCGGATCGGCGGAAAGAGAAACGCGGATCGTGTCGCCAATACCGCTCCACAAGAGCATACCCATTCCGATCGAGGATTTGACCGTGCCGGAGATCATGCCCCCGGCTTCGGTAATGCCCAGATGGATGGGGCAGTCGATGGCGTCGGCCAGCCCCTGATAGGCCGCCACTGCGAGGAAGGGATCCGATGCCTTCACGGAAATCTTATATTCGTGGAAATCGAGGTCATCGAGAATCTTGGCGTGATTGAGGGCGGACTCCACCATCGCCTCCGGACAAGGCTCGCCATAGCGTTCGAGAAGATCGGGTTCGAGCGAACCGGCATTGACGCCGATCCGCATCGAACAGCCATGATCCTTGGCCGCTTGCACGACCTCGCGCACCCGCTGAGCGCTGCCGATATTGCCGGGATTTATGCGCAAGCAAGCCGCACCGTTCACAGCAGCCTCGATCGCCCGCTTGTAGTGGAAATGAATATCCGCCACCACCGGAATGCGCGACGCGGCAGTGATGGTCTTCATCGCCTTGGTGGCATCCTCGTCGGGACAGGAAACACGCACGATGTCGGCGCCTGCTTCCTCGATGCGGCGAATCTGGTCGATGGTGGCCCGGGCGTCGCCGGTGATCGTGTTGGTCATGGTCTGCACCGAGATCGGCGCATCACCGCCAACGGGCACTTTGCCCACCATGATCTGGCGCGATTTGCGCCTGTGAATGTCGCGATAAGCGCGGATACTCATGGTTTGTCCTTAATGCGCGTTGAAGCGATCCACAAGGGATCGAGGATCAAGTGAGACCCGCCCGAGTTTTTCCTGGTCCTGCCCCACAGGACCCAGAGGCCGACCGTCCACATCCACCTCGACCGCGCCGGCATTGCTGGTGGCAAGGTAGAGCCCCGGCAGATTTGGCACCATAAAGGAGTCACCAGCCTTGAGATCCCGATTGATGTAGAGGGAACCGTCGTCGCCGCGCACCGTAATGCGCCCGTCTGCCTTGGCTTTCAAAATTACGCGGGGATTCTTGTTCTGCTCGCCATAGACCGTGCCGCCGATCCCGCCAATTGCGGCGACAGTGTCGCCGCCTGTATCCGGCTTTGGCGCCGCTGAAGGAGGCGGCGACGGCGACGTGGCGGACGGTGTGTCCGTCGGCGCCGCGGGGGGCACAGACGCGGTGTTGATCGGCGCGGACGAAGCCGACGACGCCTTTTCTGAGGGCGCGGGTGCGGGATTAGCCGGACCGGAAGAAGCCGCTGACGCCGTTTGCGCGGGTGCGGGCGTGGCGCTATCGGTAGGCGATGAATCCGCCGCCGCCGTCTGCGAAGGTGCGGGTGTTGGTTTTGGGGCCGTCGCCTTGGGCGGATTGAGTGATGGCGGTGGCGGCACCGTGACTTGTGTCGAGCTGGTGGAAAACAGATGCCAGGCGCCGTAGCCTAGGAGCAGCGCGACGATGACAGCGACGATGCGCCAGCCGTGCGTCAGATGGCGCGTCTCCAAGTCAGGAACAGGCGAAACACTGGGCCCTTGAGCGTCGGGTGATCCCGAATTCTCTTCCTTGAACCGCTCGACCAAAGCGATGACGTCGAGACCGAGATAAGTGGCATAGCTGCGCACAAAGCCGATGGCGTAGGTCTTACCGGGAAGTTTCTCGATTCGGTCTTCCTCGACTGCTTCTAGATGCTCCTTGCGGATCTTGAGGGCCCGGGAAACGGTAGCCAGATCTTCGCCACGCCTGAGCCTGGCGGTTCGCAAATCCTGTCCCACAGTTTCGAGAGGCGCTTCGCTGTCACCGGAAATTTCACGCAAATGTATCCGGCGCCGCCCGCTCTCTTCGTCCAGGCTTATTTGTGGGTGCTTGGTCATCTGGATGTCTTGCCGGGAAGTTTCCTTTACCCGGGCTTCTAAAGCGAAAATGCAACTTTGCCCATCCTAACGTAAATCCCCAACCGGACAACCCGAGCCCCCCAAGAATGCCTGGATAGGCAGGAAAATTCGTCAAAAATTCAGACTTCCGCAGCCGGTTCCGGCTCATTGTGTCCTTACTTGAGCAATATGCCGCGCTCGGCCGCAAAAGCCGAAAGCCTGGTGCGCAAGGAATGGTCGGTGCGCCCGCAGAGCCTGTCCACAAAGGCCGCCACTTCTCCGAGATTGAGGCTGCGAATCATCATTTTGATGGGTCCAATCTGACCCGGCTGCATCGAGAGCGTGCGAATCCCCAAGCCCAGCACCGCCATGGCATCAAGTGGGCGCCCCGCCATCTCGCCGCACAAGGAGAGATCTCCGGAATTTTCCGCCGCGCTCTGCACGATCAGCCGGATCATGGTGAGCGAGGCGGGATTGAGGTTGTCGTACCGCCGCGACACGCGCGGATTGGTGCGGTCCACGGCAAAGGCCAGCGAAAATAGATCATTGGACCCGATCGACACGAAATCGGCCGAGCGCATCAACTGGGGCAGCATGAAGGCCAGCGCGGGCACTTCCAGCATAGCACCCACCAGCACCTGGGTCGGACGGGTACGATTCATCAGCCGCGCCCGCTCCAACTCGCGGTCGATCAGCGCGCGGCCGCGATTGAATTCGTCCACGTCGCTCACCATGGGAAGCAGAATGCGCAAGGTGCGTCCGGCCGACGCCATCAACAGCGCGCGCACCTGGTAGCGCAATAATGCGGGAAGATCGAGCGCGATGCGGATGGCACGCCAGCCCAGAGCGGGATTTTCCTCTCGCTCCCAGCGCGCGTAGGGCAGAACCTTGTCGCCGCCTAGATCCAGGGTGCGGAACACTACCGGCTTGCCGTCCGCCGAGTCGAGAATTGCCTTGTAGAAATCGCGCTGGTCCGAGAGCCTTGGCATGGTCTCGCCCAGCATAAATTGCAGCTCGGTGCGGAACAGGCCGATGCCGTCAGCGCCGGACTCCTCCAGATGGGGCATGTCGAGTTCCAGCCCCGCATTCATCATCAGCCTGATTGGGACGCCGTCCTTGGTTACAGCAGGCAAGTCCCTCACCGCCGCAAAGCGAGCCTGGACTTGGCGCCTCAGCGCCTGCTTTTCCTCAAACGCGGCGACAATCTCGGGAGGCGGCCGCAGATGCACTTCGCCGCTTTCTCCGTCCACCACGATCACATTGCCTGCGCGTGCGCTGTCGGCGATTCCTTCGAGGGATGACACCAGGGGCAGGCCCATCGAGCGCGCCACAATGGCGACATGGGAAGTCGAAGCCGCCTCTTCCAGTGCCAATCCCAGCAATTTGTCGCGGTCATAATCGAGTAGTTCTGCCGGTCCCATATTGCGCCCCACGAGAATGGCGTCGCGGGGCAAATTCTCGGACGCAGCATCACCGGTGAGATGGCGCAGGAGCCTGCGCGCCAAATCATCCAGATCATGCGCGCGCTCGCGCAGCAGCGGATCGCCGAGCCGCTGCACCCTGAGCCGCGTCTCATCCTGGACGCGCTCCACCGCCGCTTCCGCAGTCAGACCCGTGCGCACCGCGTCACGCATGCGCTGCCGCCAGCCTTGGTCATAGGCGAAGAGACGATAGGCTTCGATCACTTCGCGGCCCTCGCCAGTCAGATCGAGCTCCGATGACGCCAGCATCTCGTCCACGCCCTCGCGCAACGAGCCGATCGCTTCCTCAAGCCGCTTCAGCTCTTCGGCTGGATTGTCGGCGATCATGCGTTCGACCTTCACGCGCGGCTCGTGCAGCACGACGCGGCCCACCGCCACGCCCTCCGAAAGACCTTCGCCCGCGAAGCGGCGCGGCCGGTCAATGCGAAGCTCGGGTTCGTCCAACTCGGCGATATTGAAGAACCCGCCCTGCGCTACGACTTCGGCCAGCACCATCGCTACGGTCTGCAGCGCTTCGACTTCTTCCTCGGCGTATATCCTCTCGGCCTTGTTCTGAACGGTGAGAACACCAAACACCTGGCCGCCGCGCACGATGGGCACGCCCAGGAAGGAGCGGTAGGGGTCTTCGCCAGTTTCCGGGCGGTACGAAAAGTGAGGATCGGCCGGCGCATCGGACAGATTGACCGCCTCCGCCGTCTCGGCCACCAGGCCCACCAGGCCCTCGCCTTCCTTCAGCCGCGTGGCGTGAACCGCCGCGCGGTTGAGGCCTTCGGTAGCGAACAGTTCCAGCATTTTGCCAGCACGGCGCAAATAGATGGAGCAGACTTCCGCCACCATGTTGGAGGCGATCACCCCGACCAGCTTGTCCAGGCGCATCTGCGCGCTGGTCTGCTCTGCCATAATTTCGCGCAGGCGGCGCAGAAGCAGTCGGGGACCACCGGCGGAGGACATCAACGAATTCCTAGCATGTCATGGCCTAGCGTCGTGGTTTTGGGAAGCGGGACACTAGCCCGCGACAGGAACATTCATGCGCTGTCCAGGCCATAGGCCGAATGCAGCGCCCTCACCGCCAATTCCACATATTCCTCCTCGATCAACACGCTCACCTTGATCTCGGACGTCGAGATTACCTGGATGTTGATGCCCTTGTCGGAAAGCGTGCGGAACATGGTCTTGGCCACGCCGGGATGGGCACGCATGCCGATGCCGATGATGGAGACTTTGGCGACATTGGAGTCATAGGTGACGTCGCGATAGGCGATCTCCTTGGCATGGGTTTCGATGGCTGCCAGCGCGCGCGGCAATTCACCCCTGGCCACGGTGAAGGTAAGGTCGGTCTGTTTGCCATCCTCCGAGACATTTTGCACGATCATGTCCACATTGACGCCCCCATCGGCTAAAGTGCCGAAGATGGTGGCGGCGACGCCAGGGCGATCCGGAATCTTATGCAGAGTGATCTTGGCTTCGTCGCGGCTATAGGCGATGCCGGTGACCGGTTTCTTTTCCACGATATCTTCCTCGTCGCAAAGCAATGTGCCGCCAAGATCGGGGGCAAAAGTGGAAAGCACGCGCGTCGGCACGCGATGCAGCATGGCGATCTCCACGGAACGCGTCTGGAGCACCTTGGCGCCCAGCGACGCCATCTCCAGCATCTCTTCGTAGGCAATCTTATCAAGCCGGCGCGCCCTGCTCACGATGCGAGGATCGGTCGTATAGACTCCATCCACGTCCGTGTAGATGTCGCAGCGCTCTGCCCTAATGCCGGCAGCCACTGCCACCGCCGACGTATCGGAGCCCCCGCGGCCCAAGGTTGAAATGCGATTTCCCGGTGCCACTCCCTGAAAGCCCGCCACCACTGCCACCTCGCCATTGGCCAGGCTAGTGGACATTTCTGACGCCGGCACTGCCTCGATGCGGGCGGCGCCATGCACAGCCGAAGTCTCGATTGGCACCTGCCAGCCCATCCAGGAACGGGCCTTAACACCCAAAGCGTTCAAAGTCACAGCCAGGAGACCGGCCGTCACCTGCTCGCCCGCCGCAACCACAACGTCATACTCCCTCTGATCGGGTATGGCGCGGACATCGCTGTTTCGGTCGGGCCGCGCCGCCGCCTCGTTGGTCCAGGCCACGAGCTTGTTGGTCTCGCCGGCCATGGCCGATACTACGACCACCACCCTGTGCCCGCGGTCCACCTCGCCCTTGACCAGGGAAGCCACATGGCGAATGCGCGTCAGGTCGGCCACCGACGTGCCGCCGAACTTCATTGCAATAGTCGCCATCCGGAACCCGGTTTGCCCTGCCCTTTGCGGCGGCTTACATAAACGTGAGCGCTTTCCCACTCAACCCTTGAAACGGCATGACTTCCACAAGCCTCAGACCATCCGTCGATCCCGCCGAAGTGGCAAAATTCTCCAGACTGGCCGCCGAATGGTGGGACCCTGCGGGAAAATTCGCGCCATTGCATAAATTCAATCCTGTACGGCTGGCGTTCATCCGAGAGCAGGCCTTGGCTCATTTCCAGCGCGACTGCCGGTCGCTCACGCCATTCGGAGGTCTATCCCTGCTCGATATCGGCTGCGGCGGTGGGCTCCTGTCTGAACCGATGGCGCGGCTGGGCTTTTCAGTTACGGGGGTTGACGCCTCGGCTAAAAATATTGGCACGGCGCGCGCCCACGCGGCACGGTCCGGCACGCAAGTAGATTACAGGGTGGCAACAGCGGAAAGTCTGGCGGAGGATGGCGAACTCTTCGACCTCGTACTGAATATGGAAGTCGTCGAGCATGTCGCCGACGTAAAGGCTTATCTCTCGGCTTGCGCGCAGCTAGTGAAGCCCGGTGGGATCACCATCGTCGCCACTATAAACAGGACCCTCAAATCTCTGTTTCTGGCCAAGTTCGCCGCCGAATATGTATTGCGGTGGATGCCTATAGGCACCCACGACTGGAACCGCTTTCTCTCTCCAGATGAACTTCAAAAATCGCTTGAGGAAACAGGGTTAACCATCATGAAAACACAGGGTGTTTTCTTTGATCCCCTAACTTGGGATTGGCGTCTGTCCCGCGATGTGGACGTGAACTACATGGTGGTTTCTGGCCGCTGAATGGGATCCTCGTCCGAGGGCGTTTGGTTTGCGAACGCCCCGCCGAGGATGACTTGAGCCCTTTGACCTCAAGTCAATTCACGCCTTCAAGGTCCGGCGGCAGGGGAGCCACGTCCACGCCTTCCTCGACTAGCTCCTTGGCCTCTTCCAGGGTTGTCTCGCCATAGATGTGTCGGTCCTCCGATTCTCCATAGTGGATTTTCCGTGCTTCCTCGGCGAATTTCGGGCCCACATATTCGGCGTTTTCCTGCACATATTTGCGCAGTCCCGTCATGAATTGACGAATCTTGCGCGACTCGTCATTCGACAATGTCGGCCGTTCACCGGTTGCCAGAGCCGGCGCCATGATAGCTTTCTCGACCCGGCGGGTATCGCAGCTGGGGCAGCACAATTTATTGTCTTCCGCTTGAGCGTCGAAAGCAGCGCTGTCGCGAAACCAGCCTTCGAATTCGTGGCCGTTCATGCAACGCAGATTGTAGACGATCACTGCCGTTTCAACTCCGACGGCCTTCCCCCTGGCCAAGCCCAAAGACACTATTCCGAATATTGATTTAAGCAAGCGCGCGCAAGAAACTCACGGCAGGCTGAATTCACGGTCATGATTGAGACTTGGTACCTCGGCCCGGGCCTCGTTCGACCATTGGGGATCGATTTCAGCGGCAAAAACACCGGGATCGGTGCCACCTTCTGCCAGAATCTCGCCCCAGGGACTGACAATCAAACTGTGTCCATAGGTGCGCCGTCCGTTGGCATGAAGACCGCCTTGGGCAGGTGCGATCATGAAGGCGCCATTCTCGATCGCGCGCGCCCGCAGAAGGACATGCCAATGGGCCTTGCCCGTCGTCTCGGTGAAGGCCGAAGGCGCGGTGAAGGCGAACGCGCCTTTTTTTGCCAGGACACGATAAAGACTGGCGAAACGCATGTCGTAGCAGACTGAAAGGCCGATTTTGCCATAGGGTGTGTCGGCCACGACCGCTTCTGCACCGCCCGCGACCGTGTTGGATTCACGATAGGTTTCGCCCGAAGGCAGATCGACATCGAACAGATGAATCTTGCTGTAGCGTGCTGCGATCCTGCCGTCCGGCGAAAAGAGGAAGGAGCGGTTGGCGGTCTTGGTGCCGCTTACTTTGATCGCCAGAGACCCAATCAAAAGCCAAATTCCAAGTTCCTTGGCCAGGTCGCCGAACACGGGCAGCGCCGGGTCGTGTGCTTCGTCGTAGCTTAGCGCCAATTTTGCGCCGGCGTCGGGCGCCAT
This sequence comes from Rhizomicrobium sp., assembly GCA_035262545.1. Classification (GTDB taxonomy): domain Bacteria; phylum Pseudomonadota; class Alphaproteobacteria; order Micropepsales; family Micropepsaceae; genus Rhizomicrobium. Next base: position 12,630 of record DATFSP010000254.1, read on the forward strand.
CAGGGTGGTGTTCTCAGGCGTGGCGATGAAATCCGCGCCCTCCTTGGCGGCCACTCGAATCCATTTGGCGGCGTCGCGGATATTCTCGGCGACATCGTCGCCGGACCGGAGCTGAACGCAAGCCGCGCGGAATTTGCTCAATGGATGCGTTCCTGAATCTTATCGAGTCCGGCTTTGGCACAAGGTTCGTCCTGGGCGCCAGACGGGGCGCCTGAAACTGCGATGGCGCCAATTACGGTGCCATCCACCCTGATGGGAATTCCGCCTTGCCGTGGCGTGCCCATGGATGGATCGGCCATCAATTGCGACATGAACGCCTGATCGGTCTTGGCGCGGGTGGCCGCTTCGCCGCTTGTCATTTTAGTCTTGAGCGCTGTTTCCGCTTTGCCGGAGGCAATGCGCTGGGTGATGGCCGCTGCGCCGTCGCCCGAGATCAGCGCGATCGGCACGCCTTCTGAATCGATGGTCAAGGCAGTGACTTTCAGGCCCTGCGCGGTGCACGTGGCGATAGCCGTCTGGTCCGCCTCAACCGCCAGCGCTGTCGGGATGCCGCGGGCGCGCGGCGGCCTGGGCGCGCGCCCCTCCTCCTGGGTGGGCGTGGGCAAGATTGTTTGGGCCAGGGCGGGCATAGCGATCAGCAAAGTCGTGGCGGTGAGCATCAGTCTGGTCATTGGAACCTCTCCCCGGTTGGCGTCATTCTCGGTGCCCTTCCCGGCAATGTCCAGATTGGAGCATGTCATAACGGGATAGAATCCGGAGTGCTCTAGGTTAGAAGCGGGTCGAGCTTGCCTTCGCGCTCAAGGGCATAAAGCTCGTCGCAACCGCCCACATGGGTTTCGCCGATGAAGATTTGCGGCACACTGCGGGCGCCGCCGGATTTGGACAGCATTTCCTCCAGCGCCTTTTCATCCATCATCACATCCACTTCCGCGTAGGCGACGCCCTTCTTGCCAAGAAGCGATTTGGCCCGCGCGCAAAAAGGACAGATAGGCGTGGTATAGATGGTGACGGACTTCGCCATGATTCTTTTATACAGATGCTTCAGAGCCTTTCACAACGCGCGCAAGCGCCAGAATCAGCACCTTGGCCGCGCCAGCCCGCTTCAACGCCCGGGCACAGGCATCGGCGGTAGCGCCAGTGGTGAGCACATCGTCCACGACAAGGATGCTGCGGCCCTGGACCAGCGCGGGCTCAGAAACTTTGAACGCGCCTAAAACATTGCGCCGGCGGGCGCGCGCGGACGCCATGGCGCCCTGGCTTTGGGTGGCGCGGCTTCGAACCAGCGCCAAGACGGCGACCTGTTTTTGCTCTCGGCGGCCCAGCGCGCGAGCCAGTTCGGCCGCCTGGTTGTAGCGGCGGCGCCAAAGCCGTGTCCGGTGAAGCGGAACCGGCAGGATCAGCTCGCTTTCCTCGATCAGGGTCTTGCCCGTCCGCACCAGCCATTCGGCAAAGCCTGGTACCAACTCCAGCCGGTCGGCGTGTTTGAGCGCCAGGATGGGGCCTCGGCTCGCCTGGTCATAGGCGATGATGGCGCGAGCGCGATCATAGGATGGCGGTTTGGCCAGACAGGCTGCACAGCGAATGCCCGGACCGGCATCTACCGCGAAGGGCAGGCCGCAGCAATCGCACATCGGACCATCGAGAAATGTGATTTTACTCCAGCAGGGCGCGCAAAAACCCTGGCCCCGACCCAGAGGCTCGCGGCACGCGAAACAGATTGGCGGAAACAAGAAGTCCGCAAGCCGGGTTTTCCAATTCAGCTCCATTGTCATTAATCTAGCCGCCATGTCTTCTGAACGCCCGCATCTTTTTGACTTCCGTGCCGCGGGCGCGGCCCGCTTGCGCGCCGCCCGTATCGGCGGGGACCGCTTTCTAGACGTGGCAGGATTGGACGGCATTGTTCACCGCCTTCAGAGCGTCACGCGGCGCTTTGGCCGCGGGCTATGGGTGGGCGGCAATGTGCCGAACGGCATTCGGGCCTTTGCGCAGGAATGGGCCGGAGCTGATTTCGACGACCAGGAATTCCTCAAGGCCGAGGGCCCGTTTGATCTCGCCGTCAGCCTCTTTTCCCTTCAGGCCATCAACGATTTGCCGGGTGCGATGATACAGATCCACCGGCTGCTGAAACCGGATGGACTTTTCCTGGCAGTCCTGTTCGGCGGCGCGACTTTGAACGAGTTGCGCCAAAGCTTTGTTGCCGCCGAAAGCGAAATCTGGGGCGGAGCAAGTCCCCGGGTCGCTCCTTTCGCCGATGTGCGCGACATGGGCGCGTTGCTGCAGCGCGCTGGGTTCGCTCTGCCGGTTGCCGACGTGGAACGGCTGGTGGTGCGCTATTCCAGCCTCTCCGGTCTCGTCAGGGATTTGCGCGCCCACGGCCAGAGCAACACGTTAGCGAAGAGGCGAAAGAACTTTATCGGGCGGCGCACGCTCGAATCATTAAACGCCCACTATGCAGCGAACCATGCTCAGGACGGCAAACTGGTCGCCACCTTCGAGATGCTTTTTCTGACAGGATGGTCCCCGCATGAAAGCCAACAGCAGCCGCTCCAGCCCGGCAGCGCCAAGGCCCGCCTCAGCGATGCGCTCGGAACAGTCGAGCGGAAAGCTTAGTTTTCATACGGCGAACCCTGCAGACGCCGGAACCAAAGACTCACGTCTTAGGGCATCGCCTGGGAGATGCTGACGTACATGGCCTGCATCTGGCCGCCCAGGGTGCTTATCCCGGCGAGGATGACGCACGAAATCAGGGCGGCGAGCAGGCCATATTCTATCGCCGTGGCGCCCGCAGCGTCCGCGATAAAATGATTCACAGCAGATCGCGCAACATCGGCAGCAACGGCAAGTCGGCGGCCGGCATGGGATACGCGTCCGGGTTGGCGATGAGGTCGCGCGGCTTTACCCATTTGATGGCGGAATGTTCTAGGGGACGCGGGATGCCTTCCCAGCGCCTGCACAGGTAGAGCGGCATCAAAAGATGGACCTGCAGGTAACTGTGCGACGCAAAGGTGAAGGGCGCCAGGCAGTCCGGTTTGACCGAAATACCCAACTCCTCGCGCAATTCGCGGATCAACGCCGCTTCCGGCGTTTCGCCCGGCTCGATCTTTCCACCTGGAAATTCCCATAGTCCCACCATCGCCTTGCCCGGTGGCCGTTCAGCGATCAGTACCCGGCCGTCCGGATCGATTAGCGCGGCCGCCACCACAAGAGTGACAGGCTTTGCATCCTCGTGGGCCATAATGGGAGGTTCCAAGCTAATGATGTGTTAAAAGGCATGGTAAATGTCGATTAATAAGCGGCGAAAGGGCAAGCACGAAAACAGGGAGAGAGAGATGACGACGTTCGGAACCGCCGTCTGGCATGGCGGCCTTAAAGATGGCAAGGGCGCGATTTCCACCAAGAGCGGCGCTCTAAATGCCTATCCTTATGGCTTCGCTAGCCGTTTCGAAGGCAAGCCCGGCACCAATCCCGAGGAACTGATTGGCGCCGCGCATGCTGGCTGCTTCACCATGGCGCTCTCGCTTATTTTGGGCGAGGCCGGCTTCACCGCCGACGAGATGAATACGAAAGCTGACGTCACGCTTGAAAAACAAGGCGACGGATTCGCCATTACAAAAGTGCATCTCACGCTTAAGGCCAAGATTCCGGGCTGCGAAATGGCCAAGTTCGAAGAGTTGGCCGGCAAAGCCAAGGCGGGTTGCCCGGTCTCCAAATTGCTCAAGGCCGAAATCACACTCGACGCGAGTCTGGCTTAGGTAAAGCGATCGGCAACGATCCGGCCGATATCGGCCAGCACCGACTCGCGCCCTGCCTGGTCGCCGCGCCCGCCAGTCGTATAGGCGGCGACAAGAATAGGTCTGCCGCCGGGCGGCGTCAGAATAGCGATGTCGTTGGTGGCGCCGTTGGAAGGATCGGTGCTTGACCAGCGCCCGGTCTTGTCCCCCACCGCCCAGTTGGAGGGAATGCCCGCGCGCAACATCGCCGAGCCCGTCGTGCTGTCGGCCATCCATCCCATCAGCCGCGCGCGAGACGCGTTGGAAAGCAGGTTGCCCAGCAATACGGCTTTGAGGTTGCCGAGCATGGCGGCCGGCGTCGTCGTGTCCTTGATGCCATCGGGCAGGTTGAGCGCCGGTTCTCGCCGATCGAGCCGTGTGACCGTATCGCCGATCTGCCGCCACCAGCTTGTGAGTCCTTGCGGCCCATTAAGTGTGCTCAGAAGCAGATTCGCTGCCGTATTGTCGCTGTAGAGAACCACTGCTTCGCAAAGATCGACGACCCGCATGCCGGTCTGCAGATTGCGCGTGGTCGCGGGTGAGACGTCGAGCAGATCGCTCCGGCTGTAATGTATCACCCGGCCCAGATTTTCCGTGCCCGCATCCGCGCGGCTCAAGACTGCCGCGGCGAGCGAGAATTTGAAGGTGCTGCACATGATGAAGCGCTCGCCTTCACGCCAGGAGACAAACCTCCCCGAGCCGCTATCCACCGCAGCCACGCCAATGCGCGAACCGGTGCGCGCTTCCAGATCCTTCAAGGCAAGCGATGGCTCGGCATAATGGATTTGGGCGCGCGCCGGAGCGGAAATAAGAAGCGCCGCTGCTCCCAGTGCCGCGCGGCGCGTCGGCAGTTTTCGCTGCCCTTCCCTTGAGGAAGGGTCCGTCGATTCGCTCATGCGGGAACCATATCAGCCGCCTGACGGGCTAACTACGGTAGGAACCATTAATATCGATATAGCCGTGCGTGAGATCGCAGGTCCAAATGCGAGCGGCGCCTTTGCCAAGCCCCAGATCGACCGCGATCGTGACCTCGCGCCCAGACACGGCTTTGGTTGCTGCGGCCTCATCGTATTTCGACGCGCGCGCGCCATTCTCGGCAACCAAATGGCCGCCAAAAGAGATTTTCAGCTTGTCGCGGTCAGCCACTTCCCCAGCCTTGCCGACCGCCATCACGACCCGGCCCCAATTGGCGTCATTTCCCGCGATGGCGGTCTTGACCAAAGGCGAGTTGGCAATCGCGAGCGCGATCCTCCGCGCTGCCAGATCATTCTCGGCGCCGCTCACATCCACACGGATCAGTTTCTGCGCGCCTTCGCCATCCTTGACCACCGCCAGCGCAAGCTCGAGCAACAGCGCGTCCAAGCTTTTACGGAATCCTTGCAACCGTTTATCCGATGCTTTGGCGACCGCTCCGTGCTTTGCCCCTTTGCCCGTGGCAAACAGCAGCAAAGTGTCGCTGGTGGAGGTATCTGAATCGACGGTAATCGAATTGAAGGAGGGTCCTACGCCCGCGCTCAGACACTCCTGCAGCACAGGGGCTGGAAGGTTCGCGTCGGTGAAGACGAAGGCGAGCATGGTCGCCATGTCAGGAGCGATCATGCCCGAACCTTTGGCGATGCCGTTGATGGTCACCTTGATCCCATCGATATGGGCACTGGCGCTGGCGAGTTTGGGATAGGTGTCGGTGGTCATGATCGCTTCCGCGGCGGCACGCCAGCCCGAAGCGGAGGCATCGTCGGCCACCTTAGCCAGTATCCTGGTGATCTTTTCGGACGGCAACGGCTCGCCGATCACCCCGGTAGAGGCGAGAAACACATCCGATGCCCTGCAATCAACAACGGCAGCGGCGGCCTCGGCCACGGCACGTGTCCCGGCTTGGCCGGCCTGGCCGGTGAAAGCGTTGGCATTGCCGCTATTGACCACCAGGGCGCGCGCTTGTCCGCCCTTCAGCTGGCTACGGCACCATTCGACCGGCGCGGATGCCGTCTTGGACAGCGTGAAGACGCCCGCGACTTCGGTTCCCGGCGCTAGGACAGCCAGCAGCACATCGGTGCGATTCTTGTATTTGATTCCCGCCGCGCCGGTGGCCAGTCTTACCCCCGCCAAAGGCGGCAAATGGGCGAAGCTCTTTGGCGCCAGCGGCGATGCTTGCTTGGATTGCTTGACTTGCGGCTTTTTCTTCCCCTTGGCCATGCCCATCCCCGGAATCGACCCGCCCCCCGGCGGTTTGGCCGCGGATAGTGTGGAAAACGAAAATTTTGACAAGCCCTGATTTGGCTTAGGTCAAATTTGACAATGGGATAGGCCGTTCTTATGTCACAGGCCTCGAACCGCCATCCCGGATTGGCGGTTTTATCCTTAAAGCCGACCCTATAGGGGATTTCATGCTGGGCTTCAGCGCGCTTGCCAAACAGTTTTTCGGCTCTGCCAACGAGCGCAAAATCAAGCCCTATTGGGCGGTGGTAGCCAGGATCAATGCCTTGGAACCCCGCTTCAAGGCGATGGGCGACGACGAGCTTAAGGGCATGACTCCGGGCTTTCGTGCACGGCTGGCGGCCGGCGAGACACTGGAAGATATCCTTCCTGAAGCGTTCGCGGTGGTACGCGAGGCGGCCACGCGCACGCTGGGCCAACGCCATTTTGACGTCCAGCTGGTGGGCGGAATGGTGCTGCACGACGGCCATATCTCGGAAATGAAGACCGGTGAAGGCAAGACGCTGGTCGCCACCCTCCCCACCTACCTCAATGCGCTCGCCGGCGACGGCGTGCATGTGGTGACGGTGAACGACTATCTGGCCCGGCGCGACAGCGAGTGGATGGGCCAGATCTACCGCTTCCTGGGATTGACGGTGGGCTGCATCGTCCATGGACTCACCGATGAGGAGCGGCGCGAGGCCTATGCCGCCGATGTTACTTACGGCACGAACAACGAATTCGGCTTCGACTACCTGCGCGACAACATGAAATATGCGCTGAACACCATGACCCAGCGCGGTCATACTTACGCCATCGTGGACGAAGTGGACTCTATCCTGGTGGACGAAGCCCGCACGCCCCTTATCATTTCCGGTCCCACCCAGGACCTTACAGAAATGTACAAGGCGGTGGACGCCACCATGGTCCATCTCAAAAAAGACGATTATGAACTCGACGAAAAACAGCGCCAAGTGACGCTCACCGAAAGCGGCGCCGAGCACATGATCCAGCTCTTGCGCGCGGCCGGCCTTCTCTCGCATGGCGATCTTTACGACACCGAGAACATCTCGATCGTCCATCACGTCAACCAGGCGCTGAAGGCGCATTTCCTGTTCCAGCGCGACCGCGACTACATCGTCAAGAATGGCCAGGTGATCATCATCGATGAATTCACTGGCCGCATGATGGAAGGTCGCCGCTATTCCGAAGGCCTGCACCAGGCGCTCGAAGCCAAGGAACAGGTGGCGGTACAGCCCGAGAATGTCACGCTGGCCTCCATCACTTTCCAGAATTACTTCCGCCTCTATGACAAGCTGGCCGGCATGACCGGCACCGCCATGACCGAGGCGGCGGAATTCATGGACATTTACAAGCTCGATGTCCGCGAAGTCCCGACCAATGTGGCGGTCGCGCGCTCCGACTATGACGACGAGGTCTATCGAACCGCCGACGAAAAGAACGAAGCCATCATCAAGTTGATCGAAGTTTGCCGTGGGAAGGGCCAGCCCGTACTGGTGGGCACCACCTCCATCGAGAAATCCGAGCACCTCTCCGAGCTGTTGAAGAAACGGGGTGTGCCCCACAATGTGCTGAACGCCCGTTATCACGAGCAGGAAGCCTTCATCGTCGCCCAGGCGGGCGTGGCGGGCGCCGTCACTATCGCCACCAACATGGCCGGCCGCGGCACCGACATCCAGTTGGGCGGCAATGCGGACATGCGCATCCACCACGAGATGGCCACTGTGACAGAGCCGGCCGAGCGCGATACCAAGATCAAAGAAATCCGCGGCGAAGTCGCCGCCAATAAAGAGAAGGCCCTCGCGGCGGGCGGGCTCTATGTGATCGGCACCGAACGCCATGAAAGCCGGCGTATCGACAATCAGCTGCGCGGCCGTTCCGGCCGGCAGGGCGACCCCGGCGCGTCCAAATTCTTCCTGTCGCTCCAGGACGATCTGATGCGAATTTTCGGCTCCGAGCGCATGGACGCGGTCCTCACCCGCCTCGGGCTCGAGCCGGGTGAGGCCATAACGCATCCCTGGGTGAACAAGGCGCTGGAGAAAGCCCAGCAAAAGGTCGAAGCGCGCAACTTCGAGATTCGCAAGAACATCCTTAAATATGACGATGTGCTCAATGACCAGCGCAAGGTGATCTTCGATCAGCGCAAGGAGATCATGTCATCGGACGATGTCTCCGACCAGATTGCCGATTTCCGCGAGGACGTTGTGGAAGCCCTAGTCGCGCGCCATATCCCCGAGAAAGCCTATGCCGAGCAATGGGACGCGGCAGGCCTGCACGAGGAGATCGCCAAGATTTTCGCCGTCGATCTGCCGATCGTGGATTGGACCAAGGAAGAAGGCATCGCCGATGAGGAAGTGCGCGAGCGCATTCTGAAATCCGTGGAAGCGCGCGCCGCCGAGCGAGCCGCCAACTTCGGTGTCGACGTCACTCGTTATGTCGAGAAAGCCATCCTGCTACAGACGCTCGACACCAATTGGCGCGAGCATATCGTCAATCTCGACCATCTGCGCCAGTATGTAGGCCTGCGCGGCTATGGTCAGCGCGACCCGCTCAACGAATATAAGAGCGAAGCGTTCGAATTGTTCGAGGCTCTGCTCGCCAAGCTGCGCAGCGAAGTTATCGAGCAGTTGATGCATGTGCAGATCCAGACAGGCGAGCCGCCGCCCGAGATGGCGCCGAGGCCACTTCCGGCGATGCAGGCAAGCCATATCGATCCCTTGACCGGCGAAGATGAAATGGCGCCGCAACAATCCGCTGCCTTCACGCGCGTGCCCACTGGGCCAGTCGATCCCAACAGGCCTGAAACCTGGACCAAGGTGCAGCGCAACGCGCCCTGCCCGTGCGGATCCGGCAGGAAGTACAAGCATTGCCACGGTGCACTGGCCTGAAGGACCGATCGGGGCCTAGAGATTGCGGCCCATGGCGAGGAATTTCTCCCGCCGGGCGCGCACCAATTGCTCGCCGCTTTGGCCGTCTAATTCCGCCAGCCCCGCCGCGATCTGATCGCTCACCGCCTCGATGGTTTCCGCCGGCGCGCGATGGGCTCCGCCTTCAGGTTCAGGCACAACGGCATCTATCAATTTGAGTGCCAGCAGATCTTCCGCCGTGATCTTGAGGGCTGTCGCCGCGTCTTGCGCCTTTTCAGCCGATCGCCAAAGTATCGACGAGGCCCCCTCCGGTGAGATCACCGAATAAATGGCGTGTTCCAGCATATACACGCGATTCGCAGCCGCGATGGCGATCGCCCCGCCCGACATGCCTTCGCCGATAATAGTGGCGATGAACGGCGCCTTGACGGCGAGTCCCGCTTCAATCGAGCGCGCTATGGCCTCTGCCTGGCCTCGCTCCTCGGCGCTCACGCCCGGATAGGCGCCCGACGTATCGCAGAACGAAAGCACCGGCAGGCCGAATCGATCGGCTAACTCGAACAAGCGCACGGCCTTACGATAGCCTTCTGGCATCGCCATGCCGAAATTATGCTGAAGTCTTGTCTTTGTATCGTTGCCCTTTTCCTGGCCAAGAAAGGCAACCGGCCGTCCCCGGAAGCGCGCCAGGCCAGCCATGACCGCCTGGTCCTCGCCGAAGGAACGGTCTCCCGCCAGAGTTGTCACATCGTCAAGCAGAAGCTTGGCGTAGTCGAGAAAATGCGGCCGCTCGGGATGGCGCGCCACCAGTACCTTTTGCCAGGGCGTGAGCCGCGCATAGGTGTCGCGCACAAGTTCTTCCGCCCGAGTGGTGAGCCGCGCCACGTCGCCGTCAATGTCCATGGTGGGATCGTCATTGGCGAGCTTCTTCAGCTCGACGATCTTGCCTTCTAGCTCAGCAATGGGACGTTCAAAATCCAAATAGTGCATGATGTTTGTCCGGAAACGGGCGGAAAATGGCACAGAAGTGTTTCATTGTAACCCCCCAATTCGTCTGCCCATGCAGGCAATCCCGTACGCAGACATCTTGCACCGCCAAGACGCTCTTTCCGGTCAGGCTTTACGCGTCTTCGCCAGCGGGTGGGCCTTGTGCATCACTTTCTTCAGATGGTCCTTCGCGACATGGGTGTAAATCTCCGTTGTGGCGATATCGGCATGCCCGAGTAGCGTCTGCACCGATCTGAGATCGGCGCCCCCTTCCACCAGATGGGTAGCGAAGGCGTGACGCAGCACATGTGGGGAAACTTTTGCGGGATCGAGACCGGCCTTCAGAGCAAGGCTTTTCAAAAGTTGGTAAAGCCGCTGGCGGGTGAGATAGCCTTCCGCCGCCCGCGAGCAGAAAAGATAGCGTTCGGCATGCGCCCTGCGCGGCCCTTTGGGCAGAAATGCTGCGCGCGCATCCAGATATGTCTCGATTGCGGCGCGCGCGCTGGCGTTGAGCGGTGCCAGCCTTTCCTTGTTCCCCTTGCCCCTGACCAGGATGAAATTTTCGCGGTTCTTCACCGCTTGAAGCGGCAATCCTGCCAGTTCCGACACGCGCAATCCGGCTGCGTAAAGCATCTCGACGATGCAGGCGAGACGCTTGGCCTCGGCATTGTCCTGCTGGGACGCCGCCTCGATCATTGCGTCCATGTCGGCCGTGGAAAGAATTTTGGGCAGCGGACGCGACATTTTTGGGGCATCGACTGCCTCGGTTGGATTATCCTTTCTGGTACCCTCGCCATAGAGGAAGCCGTAAAACTGGCGTAAGGCCGACAAGCGCCGCGCCTGGGACGAAGGCGCCAACCCCGCCTTGGACAAATGAACAAGATAGGCGCGAATGTCGTCTCGGCTGGCAGCTTCAATGCCGCGTTCGGCAAAAGCGGCGAAATCGGCAAGATCGCGGGCATAGGCTGCAAGCGTGTTGGCGCCCGCGCCGCGCTCCGCGCTCATCATTTCCAGAAAGGCTTCGATCAGGCCGTCTTGGCGACTCATGTCTTAGTTTTAGCATTTTTTCGCCTGCCGCTTCGTTCCTCCGGAACTTTCGTGTATCGGAACGGCATGGCATTGGACCGCACCATAGCGCTTGTGGGAATGATGGGGGCCGGCAAGACCTCGATCGGGCGGCGCTTGGCCGCGCGGCTGGGCGTGCCCTTTCGCGACGCCGACCATGAAATCGAAGCAGCGGCGGGACTTACCGTGACTGAGATTTTCGAGCGTTTCGGAGAAAGCTATTTTCGCGAAGGCGAGCGCAAAGTGATCGCGCGCCTTCTGGAGGAACCGCCCCATGTGATGGCGACCGGCGGCGGCGCCTTCATGGACGAGTCTACGCGGGCAGCGATGGCCAGGGCCGCTTTTACGATCTGGTTGAAAGCTCCCCTGAATCTGCTTCTGTTGCGCGTAAAGAAGCGCGAGACAAGGCCGCTTCTGAAAGATGGCGACATGCGCGCCACCCTGGAACGGTTGCTCAACGCGCGCGAACCGGTCTATGCCAAAGCCGATATGACGCTGGACAGCGTGGACGAGCCACATAGCGTTGCGGTCGACCGCATCATCGACGCGCTACGCGAGCGCGGACTCTACGGGGACGCATGAACGAGGTCATCAAAGTCGGTTTGGGAACGCGCAGCTATGACATCCATGTCGGCCATGGGCTGCTTGAAAAGGCCGGCGTGCTCCTGAAACCCCTGACGCATGGACCGCTCCCGGTGGTGACCGACCTCACCGTGGGTGAAATTCATCTTGCCGTTTTTCTGGAGTCCTGCGGTAAGGCCGGGTTGGACGCGCATCCGGTCGTGATGCCGCCGGGCGAGGAAACCAAGAGCTTCGCCGGGTTGGCGGAATTATCCAGCGAATTGCTCGATACCGGCGTGGACCGCGGCGGCTTGGTTGTCGCGCTTGGCGGCGGCGTGATCGGCGACCTAACTGGATTTGCCGCCGGAATCCTCAAACGGGGCGTGGCGTTTGCGCAAATTCCCACCACGCTCCTCGCTCAAGTGGATTCCTCCGTAGGCGGCAAGACCGCCATCAATGCACGCCAAGGAAAAAATCTGCTGGGCCTTTTTCATCAGCCTAGAATCGTGATCGCCGATACAGCCCTTTTGTCTACCCTACCCCGCCGCGAATTGCTCGCGGGGTATGCGGAGGTGGTTAAATATGGCGCCTTGGGCGATGCAGATTTCTTTTCGTGGCTGGAGAGAAATGGCCGCAAAGCGCTCGCCGGAGATCGAAGCGCGCTGAATCGCATGGTGGCTCATTCCTGCCGCATGAAGGCCTCCATCGTCACGCGCGACGAGCGCGAAGCAGGTGAACGGGCGCTCCTCAATTTGGGCCACACTTTCGGCCATGCCCTGGAAGCGGCGACTGGATTTTCCGCGCGCCTGATTCACGGCGAAGGCGTGGCAATCGGCATGGCGCTGGCGTTCCATCTGTCGGTACGACTCGGTCATTGCCCGAAGGAGGACGCTGACCGTTTGGTACGCCATCTCAAGGCGGTAGGCCTTCCATCGGCGATTGCCGACGTCGGCCCGCCCCGTCCTGCGGCCGATGCGCTTCTAACCGCCATGGGCCACGACAAGAAAGTGAAGAACGGCAAGCTCACTTTTATTCTGGTCCGGGGACTTGGGCAGGCCTTTGTCACCAGCGACGTGCCTTTAGAAGCTGTGAAAGATGTTCTGAGCACCTGAAACCTGTCATTCTGAGCCAAAGTTTTCAGGACCAAGGCTCATGCTATTTACCGCGCTCAGCGCCATCTTGCTGCTGTTGATCGTCTCGGCCTTCTTTTCCGGTTCGGAGACCGCACTTACCGCGGTGAGCCGCGGCCGCATGCACCAGATGGAAAAGGACGGAAGTCATGCGGCCCGCGACGTGAACCGGCTGGTCGCCGATCGCGAACGCATGATCGGCGCTATGCTGCTGGGTAATACTTTCATCAACATACTGGTGTCATCGCTGGCGACCCAACTGCTCAATGAAAGGTTGGGTCAACATGCGGTAGCCGTCGCAACCGCCGTAATGACTGTAATCGTCCTGATGTTCGCGGAAGTCTTGCCCAAGACGCTTGCCATCGCCCGTACCGACCAGTTCGCCTTGGCGGTGGCGGCACCACTTCGGAAGGTGGTGGCGGTCCTGGCGCCCATTGTAGCAGGGGTCCAATGGCTGGTCTGGAGACTGCTGTTCCTGTTCGGGGTCAGGGCTCAGGAGGAGGAAAGTGTCGAGGCTGCGCACGACGAGATCCGCGGCGCGGTCGCGCTGCACCACCAGGAAGGTAGTGTCGAGCGAGAGCATCGCGACATGATCGGCGGCATCCTGGATATGCGCAACCTCAACGTAACCGACGTGATGATGCATCGCACTCATATGATCAGCGTGAATGCGGATCTGCCGCCCCACGAATTTGTTGTCCAGGTGATCGAGAGTCAGCACACCCGCGTGCCGGTTTGGCGGAACGAACCGGAGAACATCATCGGCGTGCTTCACACCAAGCATCTGGCGATGGCGCTGATCGAGCACAAGGGCGATCTCGCAGCTTGCAATGTATTGGACTTGGCAATGCCGCCCTGGTTCGTGCCCGATACGACAACGCTGGAGGAATTGCTGGAGTCGTTTCGACAACGCCGCACGCATTTCGCCCTTGTTGTGGATGAATATGGCGCACTGCAAGGCCTGGTGACGCTGGAAGACATATTCGGCGAGATCTTCGGCGAGCTGCCCGACGAGCACCAACGAGTCGAACGGCCCGACGTCCGCCGCCGCCCCGACGGCTCTTATCTGGTCGATGGCACGGTAACAGTGCGCGACCTGAACCGCGAGCTGGATTGGAATCTTCCCGATGAAGGGGCAACGACGATTGCCGGGCTGGTCATCCAGGAAGCCCAGACCATTCCCGACCCGGGCCAACGCTTCGCCTTCTTCGGCTACAAATTCGAAGTGCTCAAACGTCAGCGCAATCAGATCACCGCGCTGAAGGTTACGCCGACCCAAAAGCCCGCGAAAAGCTGAGATGCGCCTGCCGCTGGTCCTATTCGTAGCGTTCGTGACGCCTGCCCTGGCTGACGATATCAGCATGAGCGGTCACATAGACGGCGCCATGGCTGCTAGGCTTCATACCGTTCTGACGGATGGAAAGTCGCACACCCTGCGCGTCAAAAGCTCCGGAGGGGACGACCTACCCGCCCTGGCGTTGGCCTACGACATCCGGCGCGCCCATGCGGCCATAGTGGTGGACGGACTATGCGCAGGGCCGTGCGCCAGCGATCTATTCGTCGCCGCTTCGGAGCGGCGCGTGATGCCGGGCGGCCTGGTGATCTTTGGCGCCACTGCTGCCTCGCGGCTGGCGATGGTGCCGCCAAATCGGAGCATTGAGGTATCACCAAGTTATGCCGAGGCTGCGCGGCAGGAAACACAATTGGCTACCGAAGCACGAGCCAATCCAGCACTGTTGCTCGAGCCGCAACTCGAACTTCAAACCCAATGCTATTCGCTCACATCGCACAATCCGGCCGGCCGGGCATACATCAATTATCAATCACAGTTCGTAGGCTGGACTCCGTCCCGAATTTATCTGGCACACGCGGGTGTGAAAGTAAGCGGTTTCTGGCCCACCAGCGAGGCGCAATTCCAAGCCGCGCTGAAAAGCGACTTCCCAGGTGGCGCACGAGGCGCCATCGCATTTTCCGGCTCGGACAGCCCTCTGGCGCAGCAAGCTCTTCTTGCCCGGCTCAAATCCGTGAAGGAATGCGATACTGGCCTGAAGTAAGCCTTGACCAATCAAGTTTCTGCGGGGCTGAGAGCGGTCAGGGACAAAGCGTGGACTTCGCCTGTCAATTCCTTGGATAAAGCCGCATAGACACAGCGCTGGCGCTCCACCCGCGACAGACCGGCAAATTTCTCCGAGACAATGCGCACGGTGAAATGGGTTTCGCCCTGGCTGCCATCGGCGCGCGTGGCGCCGGAATGCCCAGCGTGACGATCACTGTCATCAATCACCGAAATTTCGCTTGGGGCGAATGCGGTAACAAGTTTGTCGCGGATCGTGTCGGCTACGCCCATAATTTGGACCAAGCGACGAAGTCTTGGGCAAAGTCAAGCGATACCTTTTCTTGTTTTTTACGGTTTCACACCCATAATCGCCGCATGACGCAAACCCGTCCGCGTTTCAAAAGCGATATCCGCATCAAGAAGGATGCGCCCGCGCCCGCCGCCAAAAGCCACGCGCGGCTCTGCGCGGTGAAAAATTGCCCCGAGCCGGGGGAGTGCCGGGTACCCAAGTCGCGCGAAAATCTTTCCGACTATCTCTTCCTCTGCATCGCACATGCCCGGGCGCACAATGAGGCATGGGATTTTTTCAAAGGCATGGACGACAACGACATCGAAAAGTTCCGAGAGGAAGCGATGTTCGGCCATCGTCCAACGTGGCCGATGGGCAAGCGCGGTGCCAGTCCGCGCGCCGGCCAAGCTCCACCGCATTTTCATGACGGCCATGCGGTGTTTGGCGAAGAGGACGAGACCGGCCAGCCGCGGCGCCCCGAACGTCAATTGACGCGACTGCAGATTACCGCGATGGACACATTGCAGCTGGCACACAACGCCACCTTGAACGAGATCAAGGCGCGGTATAAGGAACTCGTGAAACGGTTCCATCCTGACGCGAACGGCGGCGACCGGGGCGCCGAAGAGCGTCTGAAACAGGTGATCAAGGCCTATGGCGTGTTGCGCGCTTCGGGCCTGGCCTGATCGTCCCCGCCGGCCGAAGGCGGGTGGCTGCCATCCGGAACAAAGCAATGAGTCTTCCCGAAACAGGTCTGAACCCCTCGGCGCAGCCCGACATCGAAGTCGATGCGGCGAAAGTCTTCAATATCCAGACCAAGATGACCGTGCCGGCCTTCAGCAAGGCCGGCGAACATGTACCCGACCGGGATGACGCCTATCGTTTCGACCGCGAGACCACGCTGGCGATCCTGGCGGGGTTCGCCTTCAATCGCCGGGTGATGGTCCAAGGCTATCACGGCACAGGCAAATCAACCCACATCGAACAGGTTGCCGCCAGGCTCAACTGGCCTTGCATCCGCATTAACCTGGACAGCCATATCAGCAGAATTGATCTGATCGGCAAGGACGCCATCGTACTCAGGGACGGCCAGCAGGTGACTGAATTCCGCGAGGGCCTGCTCCCCTGGGCGCTGCAACGGCCGGTGGCGCTGGTGTTCGACGAATATGACGCGGGACGCCCCGATGTGATGTTCGTGATCCAGCGCGTGCTGGAGGTTCAAGGCAAGCTCACTTTGCTTGACCAGAACAAAGTGATCCGTCCACACCCGGCCTTCCGGCTTTTCTCCACCACGAATACGATCGGCCTGGGCGATACCACAGGGCTTTATCATGGCACCCAGCAGATCAATCAGGGACAGATGGACCGCTGGAGCATCGTCACCACGTTAAACTATCTCAGCCATGACGCTGAAGCGGAGATCGTGTTGGCGAAGTCGCCGCCCTCCTACAACTCGCCTGAAGGCAAGAAGACCATCGCGGCGATGGTGCGCGTAGCCGACATGACCCGCAACGCCTTCATCAATGGCGATCTCTCCACCGTGATGAGTCCCAGGACGGTGATGACCTGGGCGCAGAATGCGGAAATCTTCGGAGATATCGGATTTGCGTTCCGTCTCACCTTCCTCAACAAATGCGATGAACTGGAGCGCGCCAGCGTAGCGGAATTTTATCAGCGCGCCTTCGGGCAGGAATTGCCAGAGAGCGCCGCCAAGGTGTTGGTTGCGTAGGCAACCGACATGCCCCGACTTGTGCGGGGATCCATTTAACTCAGGAAGTTCGTGGTAAAACCCGAAAGCCCCTCCGAACCCTTCAAGCGCGCCGTCGCCACCGCGGTGCGTTCGCTAGCGGGCGAACCGGAATTGGAAGTGAATTTCTCCTCCGAGCCGCCGAGCCTCAAAGGATTGAAAGCGCGCCTGCCCACACCCACGCGCTCGCTGCCGCCCCACGAAGTGGCTTTCGTGCGGGGTACGGGCGACGCCTATGCCTTAAAGAAGGCCTACCACAACGAAAAGATACACGCCCGCTTCCGCCCGTCAGGCGCCGATAGTAACGCGATATTCGAAGCGGCCGAAACCGCGCGGGTAGAAGCGATCGGCGCGCTGGCGATGGAAGGCGTGCGCCAGAATCTGGCCGCGCAATTGGAACACAGGCTGGTCGCCAAGGGTTTGAGCCGCGCAACGTCCCGCGAAGAAGCACCGCTGGCCGATGCAGTTGGCCTGATGGTGCGCGAAAGATTGACCGGCCAGGCGCCACCGGCGCCGCTCAAGAGGGCCGTGGATCTGTGGCGGCCTTTCATCGATGAGCGCGCCGGCAGGGATCTCGCCAAGCTGGAAGGCGTGATGCGGGATCAAAAAGCATTCGCGCGACTCACCCGCGCCATCCTCAACGATCTCATACACGGCGAAGAACCCGACCAAGGGGGCGAAGAGGACGCCGAAGGCGAAAACTCGCAGAATCAAGGCCAAAGCGAAGAGCAGGAGAGCCAGGAACAAAGCGAAGCCGGCGAGACCGAGTTTACCGAGGATCACGGTGAGGAAGGTGAGGATGCCGACGCCGAACAGAGCGGAGATCAGGTGGAGGACCTCAGCGATTCCGAACAGGCCGAGGATGCAATGCGGCCTAATCGTTCGCAGCAGGCTTTTGCCGGCGCGGAAAATTGGGGCTACAAAATTTACACGCCCCAATTTGACGAGGAGATATCCGCCTCCGATCTCTGTGACGATGAAGAATTGTCGCGCTTGCGCACTTTCCTGGACCAGCAGCTTGCCCAGATGCAAGGCGTGGTGTCGCGGCTGGCCAACAAGCTGCAACGTCTGTTACTTGCCCAGCAGAGCCGCCAGTGGGAGTTCGATCTGGAAGAAGGACTGCTCGACACCTCGCGACTTCCTCGCATCATCATCGATCCCATGTACCCCCTATCGTTCAAGCGGGAGAAGGACACCGATTTCCGCGACACGGTCGTGACTCTGCTGTTGGACAATTCCGGCTCGATGCGGGGACGGCCCATCATGGTGGCGGCGATGTGCGCCGATATCCTGGGACGCACCCTGGAGCGCTGTGCGGTCAAGACTGAGATATTGGGTTTCACGACGCGGGCCTGGAAAGGAGGGCAGTCGCGGGAAAAATGGACTCTGGACGGCAAACCGACCAACCCAGGCCGCCTCAATGACTTGCGCCATATCGTCTACAAATCAGCCGATGAGCCTTGGCGACGCGCCAAAAAGAATCTTGGCCTGATGATGCGCGAAGGTTTGCTCAAGGAAAATATCGACGGCGAGGCCTTGATGTGGGCGCATCACCGGCTGGTGGCGCGACCCGAGCAACGCAAGGTCCTGATGGTGATCTCGGACGGTGCTCCGGTGGACGATTCAACCTTGTCCGTGAATTCGGGAAACTATCTCGAGCGGCATCTGCGCCGGGTGATCGACGATATCGAGACAAAATCCAGCGTCGAACTCACGGCGATCGGCATTGGCCATGACGTGACCCGATATTACAAGCGCGCAGTCACGATCGTGGACGCCGAGCAGCTAGGCGGCGCCATGACAACCCAGTTGATCTCATTGTTCGAAGAGGACCATGTGCGCGAGCTGCATGCCGCGCGCAAACGGGCTTAGACCGTACGATACTCAGGCGGCGCTTTTGGCCGCCTTCTTCGCGATGGCGCGTTTGAGCCTGAGCGCCTTGGGAGAGAGCAGGCTGTCCTTGGCCTTGAGCAGGAACGGGTCCAATCCGCCGTTGCGGTCCACGGAACGCAGCGCGTTCATGGAGATTTTCAGTTTGTAGCTGTTGCCCAGGATTTCGCTGACCAACGATATGGTTTGCAAATTGGGGCGGTAGATGCGTTTAGTCTTGTTGTTGGCGTGGCTCACATGGTGGCCAACAAGGGTACCTTTTCCGGTAAGTTCGCAGCGGCGGGCCATGGGCTATTCTCTCAAAATCCGGGGATTTTCTCGTCGGGAGGGGGCTCTCATAAGGAAAGAGGCAAGCTGGGTCAAGCAATTTGCCCCCCTCGCCCGGGAAACACTATAAATACCAGACGGTTGAGCTTGTCGGGAGGGACCATGAGATTGCGTTTTCCTTTGCTTGCCGCTCTTTTTCCGCTGGTTATGACCGGATCGGCCCTAGCCGCGGGCGGCACGGGAAGCGATTCTACCGTCCCCGCGTCCCAGCTCCAGACGGCACTCACCATCTACGCGGGCGGCATCACCTTGGGAAAGATGGACATGGACGCCACGGTGCGCGGTGGCGAATACCATGTGGTCTCAAATCTGGAGACTTCGGGTATGGTGAACGCCTTCTGGCAGGCCGAAATCCAGGCCACCTCATCCGGAAAAGTTGACACCAAAAGCTTCTCGCCCGCCCTTTATGATTCCTTCGATATCAACCGAACCGGCAAGAAGCAGGAAGTCTCCCTTACCTACGACAGCGGCAACCCGCCCAGGCTCTATGCCGATCCGCCCTATTCCACCACCGGCTACGAGGTGAAACCGGAGGAGCAGAAAGCTACCTTCGATCCCCTCTCGGCGGTCATGTTCATCGTCACCGGTGCGGGCGCCGGCGCCAATCCATGCGCCGTTACCGCTCCGGTGTTCGACGGCCGTCGCCGCTACAATATCGAAATGACCAAGATAAAGGATGTGGACATCAAGATGGACAATGGGCTTTACGCCGGTCACGCCCTTTTCTGCCAAATCCGCTACCGCCAACTCGCTGGCTTTAAGCCGCATGTGATCAAGGAAAATGAGAATTTCCCGGTCATCAATGCCTGGGTCGCGACTTACCCCAGTGCGATCAAAGGCAGCGATTATGTCGTGCCGCTCCGCATCTGGGCCGATACGCAATATGGCGTAGTCTCGGTGGTTGCAAACTGGGTCAAAGTCGACGGTCAGGTGCCGAAGGCAAATTGATGGCGAAAAAAGCTGCTCTCGCGCTTGGTCTGTTGCTCATGCCGCTGGCGGCCTGGGCGGACCCGACAAGTGATTACGAGGCGCTTGTCGCGGCCGCCAAGGATGGCGATCCCGGTGTGGATTACACCGTAATGCGCCAAGCTTATACCCAGACCCCCGATTATGACCCGTTCGGCAAAAAGACCGACGGGCTGATGCAGGATGCGCAGGCGGCCTATATTGCCGGAGATTGCAAGACCGCCCTGGCCAAATTCAAGATGGCCATCGCTTTCAACTTCACCTTGTCCGACGCCCACGCCCTGAGCGCCGATTGCCTGGAGCGGGCGGGCGACAAGAAGGGCGAGGCGCGCGAAGACGCCGTTGCCCAGGGCCTTTTCAAATCCATTCTCGGCAGCGGCGACGGCAGAACGCCAAAGACCGCGATTTGGGTGGTGACGCGTCATGAAGAGATCGTCGTATTTGCCGTTGCCGGGCTCAACGGCAAAGGTCAGACCACGCTCAGTACCGAACGCGGGCCGATTGACAAATTCACGATCACCGACGTCAAGACTGGTCGGACAGGCACCATGTATTTCAATGTCTCCGCGATGGTCCTGTCGGGTGGTGTCAAATCAGGCTCCAAACAATAACTCAGGGCTCATTGCGCCGCTGGCGGGCCCGGATGAGACTCAAGACCGAGCGCGCGGCCTCCGGGATTTGAGTACCGGGACCGAAGATCGCGGCCACACCTGCGGCGCGCAAGGCATCATAGTCCTGAGG
>DATFSP010000255.1:0-2664 GCA_035262545.1 Rhizomicrobium sp.
TTTGGGCTGACCGCCGATGGGAAGTGGCCCATGTCTCTGATACCCGCGTCCTATGTCGAGAAGAGTTGGCGCAAGGCCCTCAATGCGCTGGAATATGGCACCCTTGTTTTCACCTCGCCCAATGGCGAAGTCACTGTCGCCCAGGGCATGCAAGCCGGACCCAAGGCCAGCTTCCGCATCCGAGACTGGGACGTGCTGCGCCGGATCATGGCGCGCGGTGATATCGGGCTGGGCGAGGAATATATCGCCGGAAGCTGGGACACCGAAAGTGTCGAAAAGCTGGTCAGCCTGTTCCTGCTGAATCTGGACCATTTTTCGGATTTCAGCAACGGCAGTTTGCTCAACCGCCTGGGCTTTGTCATCCACAATGCGCTGGTCAGGCGCAATTCCATTGCGGGATCGGAACGCAACATCAAGGACCATTACGACGTCGGCAATGACTTCTACTCGCTGTGGCTCGACAAGAGCATGACTTACTCCTCGGCGCTTTACGGCGGAGCCTGCGACCTGTTCCGTGCCCAACAGAACAAGTACGAACGCATTCTGTCAAAGTTCGACAAGCCCATGGCCAGCGTGCTTGAGATCGGCTGCGGCTGGGGCGGATTTGCCGAGCGCGCGGCGTGCGACAATCACTATGTCACCGGGCTGACCATTTCTCCCGCCCAGCACAAATTCGCCACCGACAGGCTGAAGGGGGCGGCCGACATCAAGCTTCAGGACTATCGGCGCTGCAAGGGACAGTTCGACAATATCGTCTCCATCGAGATGTTCGAGGCGGTGGGCGAGCATTATTGGCCGCAATATTTCGCCACCGTCGCTGAAAGGCTCAGGCGGGGCGGCCGTGCCATCATCCAGACCATTACCATCAAGGATGAACTGTTCGCCGGCTACCGCACACGCAGCGACTTCATCCGGCACTATGTCTTCCCCGGCGGCATGCTGCCGTCGCTGGCGCGCTTCCGCGAGGAAGCGGAACAGGCGGGTCTGAAATTCGCCGGCGCTTTCGGCTTTGGCAAGGATTATGCCCGCACGCTGCGCGAATGGCTGGTGCGCATGCAAGGCGCGGAAGGCGCAATCCGGGAGTTGGGCCACGACCAGCAGTTCCTGCGCAACTGGGAATTCTATCTGGGCATCTGTGCGGCGACATTCGAGGTTGCGCGCACTGATGTGGTGCAGGTTGAGCTGGTCAACGCCTGATACCCACTGTCCCGTCCGCGCGGGACGATCAGGATCCTGACATCACATCCGAAAAGCTCAGGCGCGCATCGAAAAGCGAATGCACGACCAGTTGCACGCGGGTGGAGACGCCGAAACGGCGCTTGGCGTCCTCGATATGCTTGTGCACGGTGGATTCGCTGATGCCCAGCACCTGGCCGACTTCCCAGTCGCTCTTGCCCTGCGCCACCAGCACCACGCAGTCGCGCTGGCGCGGTGTCAGTTGCGGCCCACGCGGTTCCACGGCCCTGCAATCGCGCAGATTCTCCGCCACATCGAAGGCAAGCGCGCCCACATAATGGGCCGCCGCCAGGCTTTCCAATGGGAGGGGCACTCCGTTCTTCATCAGGAAGGAGCAGCAGCCCGCAAAGACGGAATAACTTCCCGCCTTCTGCTCGCCGCGCGGCCGGTGGATTGGCACCGCCACCGCGGCGCCCACACCGGCGGCATGCGCCGCATTCAGAAAATCGCGCTGGGTTCGGTTAAGCGCCACCAGACGGGAAATGTCCGACCACAAGAAAGGCGAATAGGATTGCATCGCGGCCGCCAGCACCGCATCACTCGATACCGGGACGACTGCGGTCCAGGCAGGCGGCAAGTCGGCCAGCCAAACCTGTCCGGAAGCGCCTTGCAGCACCAAATAATGAAAGCCCAGCGCCCAGGCCGTCTCGCACAACATGCTGCGCAACTGGGCTGTGCTGCGCGCCGAGCGCGAGACATAGGCGAAGTCCTGCACGATTCGCGGACGGGTGCGCGCGGACTCTTCCAGTTGCGGCAGCTCAAGATGCTCGCTCATGGCCCATCCTATAATCGGGAACTTTGCGGGCGGTAGTGATACCTCGCCCGGCTGGCACGCGCGTCCCCATTTCATATGGCCCAATGAATATGGCCCAATGATGGTTCCTGACTCTCTCACAGACGCCACGCAGCCCCCCGCCCCGTTTTGGAAGGCCGCGTCATAAATGCGCTGTTTTTATGCACAAAATCGGTTATGGAGGGCCCGCGTCAGGGGACACCAAGAAGGGCCAAATCCCATGTTTCGTAAAATATCCGTCGCGCTGGCGTTGCTGGCGGGCACCAGCATTGCGGCCCAGGCGGCGGGCGATGCCAAAGAAGGCGCCGAAGTTTTCAAGCGCTGCGCGGTCTGCCACACCAGCGACAAGGGCGGCGGCGACGGCCTGGGTCCCAATCTGTCCGGCATATTCGGCCGAAAGGCCGCGGCCCGTCCCGGCTTCGCCTATTCCGCGCCCCTCAAGAAGTCTGGCCTCGTCTGGAACGAAGCCAGCTTGACGAAATGGGTGGCGGGTCCGGCACGCGTGGTTCCGGGCACCAAAATGAGCTTCGCCGGCATTTCCAGCAAAAAGCAGCAGGCGGACGTGGTCGCCTATCTGGCTACCCTCAAATAGCTCCTGCGGCGGAATGACGCGGGTTGCGTTAACCAACCTCGCC
>DATFSP010000256.1:0-5752 GCA_035262545.1 Rhizomicrobium sp.
TCGGGCGCGCGCTTTGTCTATCTCACGGGCGACTTGGCCCGGTTGGAGCGGGCACTCGGTGCCTTTATGCTGGACATTCATACGGGGCAGTTCGGCTATACCGAAGTGAGCCCGCCGGTTTTGGTGCGCGACGCGGCCATGTTCGGCACGGGACAATTGCCCAAGTTCGAACAGGATTTGTTTCGCGCGAGTGATCGAGTACAAGATCCCGGGACGGTTCAGTCGGCAAGTTATTGGTTGATCCCCACGGCTGAAGTCCCGCTAACCAATTACGTCAATGACGAGATCGTGGCGGAAGCGGAACTGCCGATGCGGCTTACCGCCTTTACGCCCTGTTTCCGCGCCGAAGCGGGCGCAGCCGGCAAAGACACGCGCGGCATGATCCGCATGCATCAATTCTCGAAAGTCGAGCTGGTCACAATCACGAGGCCGGAACATTCCGCTGACGAGCATGAACGCATGACCGATGCGGCGCAGGAAATCCTGAAAAAGCTCAATTTGGCTCATCGTGTCGTCACGCTCTGCTCGGGCGACATGGGCTTTTCCGCCCAGAAGACTTATGACATCGAGGTTTGGTTGCCCGGGCAGAATGCCTATCGCGAGATTTCCTCCTGCTCCAATTGTGGTTCCTTCCAGGCCTTGCGCATGAATGCGCGCTGGCGCGGAGCGGATGGCAAGGTCAAGGGTCCTGTCCACACCTTAAACGGCTCCGGCCTGGCGGTCGGCCGCACGCTGGTAGCGATCCTGGAAAATTATCAGCAGCCCGACGGCAGCGTTGCGATACCTGACGCATTACAGCCTTACATGGGCAAATCTTCCATACGGCGGCTAACGAAGTAATACGGAAGCAAATCTGCGCTAGAGTTGGGTCATGGGGATCAGGACAATCTTGGCGGCGACCGGGCTGCTGCTGGCAGGTGTGGCCGAGGCCGCGCCCATCCAAATCACGCCAGTGCCGCTCAGTGCACCTTCGGTGGAGATCACCAATGACCTGATCCGGACCAAAATCTATGTGATTGATGCGCAGAAAGGCTTTTACCGCGGTCAGCGTTTCGACCAGGCCGGCGTAGTGGGGAGCCTGACCTATGGCGGTCAGGAATTTTACGGGCCTTGGTTCGACCGTGTCTCATCTTCTGACATGGACAATCCCGATACGCCGGACGGCTTGGCGGTGGGCTATCACAGCGCCATTTCCGGGCCGGTCGAGGAATTTGCGCCCAGCGGTTTTGACGAAGCCGGCATCGGCGGCACCTTTCTCAAGATCGGGGTGGGGCGCCTGCGCCGGCCGGACCGCAAGGATTACGACCATGCCCGCGACTATGAATTGGTGGATGCCGGCAAGCGAAGCATGACTACGACTAGCTCTAGCGTCACCTTCACCCAGGATGTGGCGGACGGCTATCGTTATGTGAAGACGCTGAGCCTGGTAGCGGGCAAACCGCAGCTACGCATTGAACATGTGCTGACCAACACCGGCACGGCGCCTTTGATCAGCAATGTCTATGACCATAATTTCGTCCGCCTCAGCCCCGGCAATGGCGATGTGACCGCGACATTTCCCTTCGCCATCACACCGGACATCATGCCCAATCCGGCCCTGATGCGGGTCAGCAGTCATTCCTTTTCCTTCGTCCATCCGCTCAAAGGCGATGAGCGCGCCGCCTTCCTGATCAGCGGTTTTGGCACGAGCCCCAGCGATTACGACGTGGACGTGAAAGACACAAAAACAGGCGCCGGCGTGCGGGTGACCGGCGACGACCGCCTTGTGCGGCTTTATACCTGGTCCATCCGCACTGTGATGGCTGTCGAACCCTTTGTCGGCATCGATCTCAAGCCCGGCGAAACCAAGCGCTGGTCCTACACTTACAACTACACGGCGCCGTATAGGAACAATTGACGCGGAATTTCTGCTAGACGATTCGATTCTTGTACGATTCTCGTATGCGACGATCCGAGCGTTCGCCCGGCTTGTTAATACCCTGAGATAAAAGGATGATTTGTGGAACGCCAGCTACTGTTACCGCCTTACATGGGCGATAAAAGAATCATCTCAAGGGCCTGATGCGTATCCTTGTTACGAATGACGACGGCATTCATGCGCCGGGGCTCGCGGTAGCGGAAAAAATCGCCCGCGCCCTCTCCGACGATGTGTGGGTGTTCGCGCCGGAAATGGAGCAGTCGGGTGCTTCGCATTCCCTGACCCTCACCATCCCGCTGCGTTTGCGCGTCATTGCAGAGCGCCGTTATGCCGTCACCGGCACGCCCACCGATTGCGTGATGATGGCGTGCCTGCAAGTGCTGAAAGAGAAGCCGCCGGATTTGATCCTCTCCGGAGTCAATTGGGGTTCCAATCTGGCTGACGATATCACGTATTCCGGCACTATCGCCGGCGCCATGGAGGGCTGTGCACTAGGCATCCCGTCGGTCGCGCTTTCGCAGGCGGGCGACGAGGAATCGCGCGAGACCATCGACTGGTCACCAGGCGACGTGCATGGGCCGGATTTGGTTCGCCGGCTGATCAAGGCGGGCTGGCCCGACGGTACGCTGATCAACATCAATTTTCCTGCCTGTTCCGCCCCAGAGGTGAACGGCTGGGCACTGGTGCCCCAGGGCCGCTATGACCTTCAATCCACGGAGATTGAGGAGCGCCGCGACGCCAGGAACCGCGCTTATTATTGGATCGGGCTCAGGCGGCGGCGCGCCTCGCCGCCCGAGAACAGCGATCTGGGCGCGGTCTATGCCAACAAGATCGCGGTGACACCCCTTCACATGAACCTCACCGAGCCGGGGGCGCTGCGGGATCTCCGGCAGAATTTGGCTCAATAGGGCCGGTTAACAACTGTAACCGTGGTTAAGGCCTTATTCACTATTAAGGCAGATGATTTGTTTTGGGACATGTGGAAAGCGTCGGGAGATGAACGCGCCCTTAAGACCAATTGCGCTTGCCGCGCTGATTTGCGCGCCATTGCTGGGGGCCTGTACCGAGACACCCGAAACCGTGTTCGACTGGGGTGTCAACGACCACGTTTCCGGCCGCAACGATCATACCCCGCAAACGGCCGACGCCGCGCCTGCGCCAACGCCCAAACTACCGCGTGCGCCCTCCAGGGTGGCGGTCGGCAAAGCACCGCTGGCACCACTGACGCGCGGGTCAGAAGCCAATGCGCCGAGTTTCGTTTGGCCGGTTTCGGGTCGGGTAATTTCCGATTTTGGCACGGCCAGCAACGGCGAGCGCAATGACGGCATCAATATCTCGATCCCGATGGATACGCCCATCCACGCAGCCGCCAGCGGTACCGTCACCTTTTCCGGCGATGAGTTGAAAGCATATGGCAATCTGATTCTGATCCGCCACGATGACGGCTATGTCACAGCATATGCGCATGCCGACAAGATTCTGGTGAGCCGCGGTCAAACCGTCATGCGCGGCCAAGTGATCGGCTATTCCGGTTCGACCGGCGACGTGACCTCGCCGCAGCTGCATTTCGAGATCCGCCACGACACCCATCCGGTGGATCCCAAGGCGCTTCTGGTCGCGCGAAATTCCTGAGCCATGGTCGCTCGGCCCGCGGAAAAACCGCTTTGCGCTTTCCGGGCCGATGCTCTTAGATTTTGCTTCCCAATTCGCCCGCCAGATCCTGGATGAACTGCCAGGCGACTCGGCCTGATCTCGATCCGCGTCCCATGGCCCAGGCGAGCGCGCGGGCGCGTAAATCTTCAAGCATGATCTTTAAACCATAGTGACCGGCATAGGCTTCGACCATGGCGAGATAATCGTCCTGGCTGCAATTGTGGAAGCCCAGCCACAGCCCGAATCGGTCCGACAACGAAACCTTTTCTTCCACTGCTTCGCCAGGATTTATGGCCGTGGCGCGCTCATTGTCCATCATATCGCGGGGCATAAGATGGCGGCGATTGGACGTGGCGTAGAAGAGGACATTGTCCGGCCTTCCTTCGATGCCGCCTTCCAGCACTGCCTTGAGCGATTTGTAACTGGTGTCGTCCCGGTCGAACGAAAGATCGTCGCAGAAAAGAAGGTAACGGCGTTTGCCGCGTCTGAGCAGGCGGAGCAGCAGTGGCAGGCTGGCAATATCCTCGCGATGCAGTTCGATCAGGACCAGCGGTGATTTGCGTCCGCGATTGACTTCGTGATGCACCGCCTTGACGAGCGAGCTTTTGCCCATGCCGCGGGCGCCCCATAGCAGCGCATTGTTGGCGGGAAGTCCGTCGGCGAAACGCTGCGTATTGCCGATCAGCGTGTCGCGCTGGTTTTCGATTGCCTTCAGCAGTGGAAGGGCGATGCTGGCGACATGGGCGACCGCCGAGAGCGCGCCCAGTTGCGGCTCCCAGACGAAGGCGTCGCCATTTTCAGGCAGCGTCTGGGGCTTGGCGGCAGGAGCCAGCCGGTCGAGAGCGGCGGCAATGCGCGACAGCAGTGCGGCCCCGGTGTCAGTTCGGGTTTTGGCGCGTTTTTTCATCCCTAAGCCCTTGTTTTTCCACGGTTGCAAACAGGGCCGCCCCGGCTATAGTCCGCCCGCGCCCCAATTTCCCGAAAGCTCATTCGCCCATGAATATGTCCGATCCGATGTTCCAGACTTTGACACTGATCGTGCCCATGCTGGCGATCTTTTACTTTCTTCTTTGGCGCCCGCAACAGCAGCGAGCCAAGCAACTGCGCGAACAGATCGACAATCTGCGCCGGGGCGACACTGTGGTGACGGCGGGCATTGTGGGGCGCGTGGCCAAGGCATCCAACAAGGATGATCCCGAGATACTGGTCGAGATCGCCGACAATGTGCAGGTCAAGGTATTGAAAACCGCGCTGAGCGACGTACGGCCGAAGGCGCAAGTGGCAGAAGAGAAGAACTAAGGTAAGATGCTGCAAGTTTCGCCATGGGTTCGCATTGTCACCCTTCTAGTTCTGCTGGGGGGCGCCCTGATCGCGCTTCCCAATGCGCTTCCGCAGAATGTGCTCGATCGTTTTCCGTCCTGGCTTCCCAGCGCGAGCGTCAGCCTGGGTCTGGACCTCCAGGGCGGCTCCCAGCTTCTGCTCGAAGTTCAATTTGATCAGGCACTGAAGGACAAGGCCGAGGCCACAATCGGCGACATCCGTTCCGCTTTCCGCAAGGCGCATATCGGCTACACCGATCTGGGCGCCCGCGGCGACACGATCACCGTGAAGGTGACCGATGCCGACCGGTATGATGAGGCCAAGAGTTTGATCACCGGCCTCAATCCCAGCGTGTCGAACTCCGTTCTCTCGGCGGGCACCAAGCAATTTGACATGGCCGCGCCCGGCAATGGCGTCATTACGCTGCGCATGTCGGACGCCTATAAGACCCAGACGAGGCAACAGATCCTCGAGCAATCCATCGAAGTGGTGCGCAGGCGCATCGACGCAATGGGCACCAAAGAGCCGACCATCGAGCGGCAAGGCGAGGATCGCATCCTGGTCCAGGTTCCGGGCCTGCAGGATCCCGACCGGCTCAAGACCATCCTGGGCAAGACCGCCAAAATGACCTTTCAGCTGGTGGATGAGACCGCCGATCCAGCATCGCGCGTACCACCCATCGGCGACGAAGTCCTGCCGCAATTGAGCGACAACCCCAAGCAGGTTTCGCCGCCGATCATCGTGCAGCGCCGGGTCATGGTGTCGGGCGACCGTTTGACGGATGCGGGCGGGAGCTTCGACAGCCGTACGGGCCAGCCGGTAGTGACCTTCCGGTTCGACAGCGTAGGGGCGCGCGAATTC
>DATFSP010000257.1:0-2732 GCA_035262545.1 Rhizomicrobium sp.
TTGTAACGGCATCCCATCCTTCGCGCTCTGCGATCACGCGCGCTGTCGCGACAATGCGATACTCGCGCTCGGCCCGTTCCCTGCCTTTCCGCTCGGCGATACCCAATCCTCGATCTCCCAGACCAAGAAGGCCCACATATCTCCATATTATACCCACGCTTGATAATCTAGCAACGCTAGATTATAGATGTCTAGCGATGATAAGTTATCTTATTATGCTAGAAAGGACAGTGTAATGCATTGGTTTGCGCTCGGAACGGCACTGCTCGTGGCTCTCGCGATCATCGCCATCGGCAGCCAATATATTGCGAGCCCGTTGACCGCGACACGCAGCTTCGGCCTGCCGCTTCCCGAAAATGGCGCCAACATCGCTTGGTGGCTTCGCCTCAAGGGGGTGCGAGACATCGTATCGGGGTTGACTGTACTGGCGTTCATGATGTGGGGCGCGCCCAGCGCGGTCGGCCTCATCCTGCTTGTGGAAGCCATCATCCCCGTGGGCGACATGCTAATCATTCTTGCAGCGAAAGGCTCCGCCAAAAGCGCCTTCGGCATTCACGGTCTCACGGCGGTACTGATGGTCTTGGCGGCCATGCCTCTGATGATTGGTGTGCTCTGAGATGGTGCATGCTCTTTCAATCTGGCTCCTCGTTGCCGGCTTCTTCGGCGCGGGCCTCTTCAACGCGATCGGCACGCCCGGGACGCAAAGCTATTTCGCGCGGTGGGGTTACCCGCGCTGGTGGAACATTCTTACTGGTGGACTGGAGATAATGAGCGCCGCTCTGATTGCGCTTCCTGTCAGTCGCATTGTTGGCCTGGCGCTTGGGGCGGTAATCGTTGCGGCTGCGGTTTTGACCGTTTTACGCCACCGCGATTTTTCGCACCTTGTGCCACTTAGCACCTTTGTCGCCTTGATTGCCCTTGCAGAGACCTTGTGAGGGACATTGTGCTTTCCACCCATGCCCGACCAACGGATAAATTTCCCGTGCCGGGACGAATGGCCGCTCATGGGGTCAGACTCAGAAAAGCTCGGGCCGAGCAAAACGAGGTCGCATTGCCCCGAGTAGCGGACATAAGTGCAAACGTTGCAGGAAGTCGGCGTCCAGGACGCACCTTGATGCTGCCAGCGAGCGATGCCGCCTGGCTCATTGAGCTTCGGACCCGACACCAAGGCGGGCGGCTACACGCCGAGCGGTTATCTCTCGCTGGGCTGTAATGGCCTGCACGGACTGCCGTGCCTGCCGTACGATTGCACAAGGGGCTGTCGCAGGTGTGCCGCTGTTGAACGGCGGCTCGGGCGCATACACCATATAGAGCTGGATTGTTCGTGCGGCGTCGTCGCCGCGCAACTCCGCAGCAAGACGCAACGCCCCGTCGATGCCGGCCGTCACTCCGGCAGCAAACCATAGCTTCCATCGACTACGACACGCTCGTTGACAGGAATTGCCCCGAAGAATGGCAGCAAATGAAACGAGGTCCAGTGGGTCGTTGCCCTCCGTCCCTTCAGCAGGCCGGCCGCTCCGCATATAAGGGCGCCAGTGCATACGGAGAATATCCTGCACGCTCCTGCTGCCTGCTGGCGTATCCACGCAAGCACTTCCTCGTCTTCCATCAGGGCTTCCTGACCAAAGCCGCCCGGTACGTGCAGGACATCGAGAGGTGGCGCCTCCGCCAGAGGGGCATCCGGTGTTAGTCGCAAGCCCCTGATGTCGCGGACCGAGCGGGCCGTCTTGCCATAGAGGCGATAAGTCGAATTGGGAATCCGTGACAGAACTTCGAATGGTCCAGTCAGGTCGATCTGATCGAGACCCTCAAACAGAAGCGATCCGATTTGCAGGTGGACATCGGAAGGGATCATTTGAGGTCTCCTTTTGCGGTATGGACAAAGGAAAGCTATCGCGGCATTTTTTGGCGATGATGCCAAAAGCCCCTCGTTTTCCGCCAAATAGTCGTCGCGTTGTCGAAGTCCTGGCCTATCCGTCTGTAAAGCTGCTCGATGTCACCGGGCCAATCCAGGTATTCGCATCGGCCAACGCTTTCATGGCGCAAGCCGGGCAAGCGATGCCTTATGCGATCCGAATCGTGGCGCAAGGCGACGATCGGGTCGAGGCGTCGGGTGGAGTAGAACTTGCGGTGCATCCGCTTTCACCCGCCGACGCTGGCTTGGATACGCTGGTGATCGCGGGCGGCGAAGGTGTAGCCGATGCGGTGTCGGATACCCTGTTGATTGATTGGGTCCGCGAACGCGGCAAACGGGCCCGTCGTACCGCGTCGGTGTGCACCGGGGCTTTTCTGCTCGCGGCGACGGGCATGCTGGATGGCCGACGCGCGGTCACTCACTGGGCGTTCTGCGCAGAACTCGCCCGACGCTTTCCTTCCGTCCACGTCGAATCCGATCCGATATTCCTACGTGACGGCGCGGTTTGGACGTCCGCCGGGGTGACGGCCGGCATCGACCTTGCTTTGGCGCTCGTGGAGGAGGATCTGGGCCGCACGGTTGCGCTGGCCGTCGCTCGTTATCTGGTCGTCTTTCTCAAGCGACCGGGCGGGCAAGCCCAGTTCAGTGAGTTTCTCTCGCTTCAGGCCGCAGACGAAAGGTTCGGAGCGCTTCATGACTGGGTCAGCAACCATTTGGCCGACGACCTTTCGCTTCCGGTTCTTGCCACCCAGGCTGGCATGAGCGAACGCAGCTTCAGCCGGCACTATGCGGAGTCAACCGGACTGACACCGGCACG
>DATFSP010000258.1:0-2086 GCA_035262545.1 Rhizomicrobium sp.
ATGACTGGGTAACCAAGGGTGCCGCGCCGCCCGACAACCGCATCCCCCACATCGCCGACGGCACGCTGGTACCGACCGGGAAGGCGGGCTGGCCCAAGATTCCCGGCGTGCATTTCCCGGTGCCGTACTTGAAGACCTATCGCCTGGATTTCGGGCCGGAATGGAGCAAGGGCATCGTGCTGAACGAGCCGCCCAAGGTCGGTCAGGTCTATGTGGGGCTGGTGCCGGCGGTGGATGAGGCGGGCAACAGCCGCGCCGGAATCCGGCTGCCCGCCATCGCCTTCCCGGTGGGCACCTATGGCGGCTGGAATTTCCGCGATCCCGCAATCGGGCGGCCCGATCAATTGTTCGGCGAGATGGGCTCGTTCCATCCCATGGCCCGCACGAAAGAAGAGAGGATCAAGAATGGCGACTCCAGGCTTTCCATTGCCGAGCGCTACAAGAGCCGCGACGAATACATCGCCAAGGTGACGGCGGTGGCCAAAGAAATGGTGAAGGACCGTTTCCTGTTGTCGGAGGACCTGAACGATCCGATCGACCAGGCAGTGGCGCTTTATGATTGGGCGGTCAAGCCCGACCGCACACAGCTTCAAGCGATTGCGTTCGCGCCGGGGAAGTGAGGGCCTGCGCACGCGGCAAGCCAGGCCGCTTTTGCTTGCGAATAGGTGGCGAAGCCGATGTCCGGTAACAAGGTTTCGCGGACGACGCGGATTCCCTGGTTGCGCACACCATCCGCCAGCCAGGCATCGCAGAATTTGGCTATGAGCAGAACCTGATCCTGCTCGACCGCGTCCATTTGCAGGTTTACCAGCTTGCTGAAGTCGTCATCCGAAATGCCGGCCGGCAGCTTCCAGGGGGCCGTGTTGTCTCCGGGGAGCGGTTGGACCAGAGGATTGAGCCGGAAAATGCGCCCGCTGGTGATGGGCGTCTTGCTCCCGAGCGCCGGAAGCGGACAACCGAGCATGACATGGGCATGAAAGCTTGCGGCATCCGGCGGATCGTCAAGAATGCTACCGGCAACCCTTTTGAGATCGTTGACGATATTCGAATTCTGCGGCGCGGCAACGAGGTTGGGGTCCTCGTTCGGCCGATGCGTTTGCAAAGGCAAGGCCACACTGGCCGTGCCGATGCTCAAGGCCAGGATTTGCGAGCGATCCGCGCCATTTGCCAGAGCCTCGATCGTTCCCGCCAGAACCGGATTGTTGTATCCGCCCATCGCTCCATCCCAATAGCGCGCGTGGTTCAACCCCTGGGCGGGCGCATCGAAATAGTTCAGCGGCGCGTTGGTGGAGGCGTGGATCGCGAGCGCGACAGTGGTGTCCATGGGAGCAGCCGATCGGCTTGCGGCCAGGCTGTCGAGATTGGAGCGGAAGAAAGTCTCCCGGTTCATGTCGTAATCGAAGCCGCAGAAGACGAAATCGGGATTGCGTCCCGCATAATTGCCGCCGACCAGGGCCGGCATCGTCGATAAGTTGCGCTCGCCGGTGGCCCCCAGCATGGTTTTCAATCCCTTGAGCTTGGCCCGGGCGCTGTATTTCGCGCCGAGTCCGGCCCTGAGCACCCTCAGAATGTGGGCAGCGGGATCGGCGCAGAAACTCGCCTTCGCGAAAATGGATTTGCGTTTCCCCTCGTCCAGAAAAAAGCCCAGCAGGTCCGACAGCGTCATATCGAGCAGAAGGCCGCCCAGGGTCAGCGTGCCGCCGGAATTTCCGACGATCAGGTCGAATTTTTTCAGGATCTGATGGCCGGTAATGTCCGTGCCATCGCCCGCGTGGCTGTAAAGATCGATCAGCGCCTTGACCTGGATGAGCGCCCAAGACCCGCCACCATCCAGGGAAAGAATCCTGTATTGCGCCATGCCGACCCCATCGCGCCGCGCCGCCATGTCGGACGCCCGCTTGCGAGGCGACTGTATCAGAATCGGATGCTGACCGTCGCGCCGCCGCCGCGCGTGTCGGAAATGGCGATGGTCGCGCCGTGCAAGGTGGCGATCTGGCGGGCCAGCGTCAGGCCGACACCGCTGCCCTGGCGCTTGGTGGTGAAGAAGGGAACGAAGACCTTATCGCGCTGTTCGGCCGCAATGCCC
>DATFSP010000259.1:0-12825 GCA_035262545.1 Rhizomicrobium sp.
TGGATCAAAGTGGTGCAGCGACTGCCGGTGCGCATCGCGCTCGATCCCGCCGAAATGGCTCAGCACCCGTTGCGCGTGGGCCTGTCCATGAACGCGACTGTTCGTCTCGCCCACTAGGAGCGGATATGGCTGGTCCCAACGCGCCCGCTTCATACGACGGTCCCCCGCCGCTTCACGGCCCCGCCCTGGTGGCAGGCGTGATGGTGCTTGCCATGGCCAATTTCATGGCCGTGCTGGACATGACGATCGTCAATATCTCGATCCCGCATATCGCAGGCAGTCTGGCGATCTCGCCTACCGAAGGGACCTGGGCGATCACGTCTTACGCCGTGGCCGAAGCGATCATGGTGCCCTTGACCGGTTGGCTGGCCTCGCGCTTCGGGCCGGTGCGCGTCTTCATCACCGCAGCGGGCGGGTTCGGAGTCTTCTCGCTTCTCTGCGGCCTTTCCCAATCGCTGCCCATGCTGATCTTCACGCGCGTGATGCAAGGAGTGATGGGCGGCCCTTTGATGCCCATGTCGCAGACTTTATTGATGCGGATTGCCCCACCAGAACGACGCAACATGGCCCTGGGCATCTGGACCATGACCACGATCCTGGGTCCCATCGCGGGGCCGTTGGTGGCCGGCACCCTCGCCGACAGCTGGGGCTGGCCCTGGTCCTTCTTCATCAATGTGCCGGTGGCGGTGCTTTGCGTGATGCTGGCATCCAGCATCCTCACCAAATTCGAGACCAAGACGGTCAAGAAGCCCATCGATTTTGTGGGCCTGGCGTTGATGGTGACCTTTATCGGTGCGCTGCAGATCATGATGGACAATGGCGAGAATGACGACTGGTTCTCGTCGAATTTCATCATCAGCCTGGCGTTGGTCGCCGGGGTCTTCTTCCTCGCGTTCCTTGCCTGGGAACTCACCGATGAGCATCCCATCGTCAATCTCAAAGTGTTCAGGCACCGCGGCTTCGCCGTATCGGCGCTGGC
Source organism: Rhizomicrobium sp. (assembly GCA_035262545.1). Lineage (GTDB taxonomy): Bacteria > Pseudomonadota > Alphaproteobacteria > Micropepsales > Micropepsaceae > Rhizomicrobium. Next base: position 980 of record DATFSP010000259.1, read on the forward strand.
CATGTTGTTCACGTTCGGCTCTTTCATGGGCTCGATCGTGCTAATTCCGCTCTGGCTGCAACTGACAATGAATTACACCGCCTTCGATGCGGGTCAGATCATGGCCATGAACGGCATGATCAGCATCTTCGTGGCGCCCACCGCGGCCATGCTGCTCAACAAAATCGACGCACGCTACATGATGTCGTTTGGACTTCTGGTAGTGGCTGCCGATATGTTCTGGCGCACCACCTTCAACACAGACATCACTTTCTGGCAATTAGCGCCGGCGCAAATGGCGCTTGGCGTCGGCATGCCCCTGTTCTTCGTGCCCCTGATGAGCCTGGCGATGAGTTCGGTCCAGCCCACCGAGACTGCGGACGCTGCGGGCTTGATCAGTTTTCTCAGAACCATGTCGGGCGCCTTCTCGACAGCCATCATCACCTTCTCGTGGCGCGAGCGCACGGTTCATGACCGGGTCGAGCTGGTGAATGGCCTGGGACCCACCGATCATTCGATGAGCATGCTTCGCCACGCTGGGCAAAGCGCAGGCCAGGCACTCTTGTCGTTGAGCAACCTGGTGGACACACAGGCGACCATGCTAGCCACCAACAATATCTTTTTCAGCGTGAGCCTGGTCCTTCTTGGCGTCGCCGCCGGCGTCTGGCTGATGCCCAAGCCGAAATTGTTCGCGAAAGCGGGCCCCGGCGGGCATTAAAAGATAACCCTGAGCCCTTTGCACGCTCGAGAGCGCGCGCCATCTTTGCGCCGCGCGGAACCAGACGGAGGGGCCCCGTTTACTTCCCGGCGGCGTCGCGAACCGAGAAGGCGGCAACGATTTTGCTGCCGTCCTTGAAGAGCAAAGTCACCGGCACCTTGGCGCCGGGCTTGATTGCCGGCCCCGCACCCATGCACATCAGATGATAACCGCCCGGGGCGAAGGTGACGCCGCCGCCTGCCGGCACATCCACCTCGTTCACATGGTGCATGGTGGACATGCCGCCGGTAGTCTCCGATTTGTGCAACATCAGACTTTCGCAGTCCGGCGCGCGCGCGCCGGTGAGCACCATGTCCCTGCCCGTATCATTGTGCAGGTTGAAATAGCCGCCTGAGGGAATGCCCTCAGGCATCGCCCGTATCCAAGCATCGCTCACATTGACCGAACCGATGGCATAGGATGGCGCGGCCGCCAGCAGCAAGACAGTGCAAACGATCATCTGTTTGACACTCATGCGCTACAATCAATTAGACGGCGGCGGTTGCGGTCTGGGCGGCACATATTGCCATTGCGTGGAGCAAGAGGGCACGGCGGGATAGTAGCCCTCGGGATCGCTGCAATAGTACCAACCCTGCGACGGCGACGCGCCTGGCCCTTCCGGACCATAATCGGTGTAGGGCGGATAATAATAAGGATAGGGCGAGTAATAAGAGACATTGTAATAGGGATAGTAGAAATCCCAGAAGGGATCGTACCAGAAGGGATTATAGTAAAAGGCTGGTCCGACAAAGACGGCGCCATGGAAATGACCGTCGTGCCACCCGCCGCCGTGCCACGCGCCGCCACCGTACCAGGTACTGCCACCGTGCAAGGCGCTGCCGCCGTGCCAGGCGCTGCCACCGTGCCAACTGCCAGCGCCAATACTGCCGCTCGGAGAACCGCCGGCGCCATGAAAACCGCCAGGGCCGCTAAAAACGCCGGCCCCATTAAAACTGCCGGGGCCATGAAAACCGCCAGGGCCGTTAAAACCGCTGCCGCCATTAAAGCCGCCAGCGCCATGAAAACCGCCAGGGCCGTTAAAACCGCTGCCGGCATTAAAACCGCCAGCGCTATGAAAACCGCTGCCGCCCGGAGAACCGCCACCGCTCCGAAAACTGCCGCCGCTATGATGTTGGGCGTCTGCCGTCCCGGCGAAACCCGCCGTCATCAGAGCGGCAGTCAACACCGTGATCATCATCCTTTTCATCGCACTACCTCGTGGGTCAACAACCCCTCGCATTTCTATTGTGGGGGACGAATTGTCTCCCTGTCGAAAGTCGCCTTCTGCTCCGGCGTCAAACTGGCATAGAAAATCTTCAAGGCCGCGCCGCGGCGTTCCAAGGAAGCGAGATCCGCCTTCATCATTTGAATCGAGAGATCGACGCGGTCTGGCGCGCTGAGATTCGCCATTCTTTGCGATGCGTCGCGCCGGCGTGCTGCCTCTTCGGGATCAGCCGCGGTCGACCGCACATAGGTCTGCCAGCCCCCATCCTGGTCGACACGCAGATTCAGCACATCATGCAGGCGCTGCAACTGGGGACTGAATGGGGTCTGGGCGGCAACGCCCGCGCCCAAAAGAAACACCAAAAAACCGGAAATGCTCAAAAGCCGCGCGGTGTCCATGGGGTTCCTGGAAAGCGGATCATGCGGCATCCATTATAAGAGCATCCCTGGCGGGCGCCATAAGCGATGGGCAACGCGCTTGCACCATTTTGGCGACCTCGGATCGGTCCCGCGCCAAGCTGACGTGTTTGGAACGCCGCAAAAGCCGGAGTTTCCTGAACGGTTGTTCAGCTTCGCAAATCAGAACGCTCGGGTCAGCCCCGCGAAGAAGCCGCGATGCTGGCCATATTGAGGCGCGAACACACCAACCCCGGTACCGCTTCGGATTTGGTAATTCACGTCGAATATATTGATGACGTCGAGGCGGCCTTCCCATCCGCCCATGCCTAAATCGCTGAAATCGTGACTTACGCCCAGGTTGACCACGCCGTAGGGCGGCACATGCCCGCCATTGGGGATCACCGTGCCGTCTGGCGCGGTGGCATCCTCGCGCAAGCCGCTGCCGATGATGGTGTTGGCGGAGAAGATCGTGTTCATCCACTTATAGGTGACGCCCGCCGAGGCCGAGACATATTGATCGTGGTCAAGATGAATATAGTTCGTTGCCGCATAGGCGAGAGCAGCCGGGCTGAAATTGAACTGACTCGTTATCAGCTCCTGGCCCGCCGCATGTGCCAGCGCCGCATTAAGATAGGCGGTGAAATCGCCAATTAAGTAATCTCCAGTGAACTCGACGCCCATCTGCCGGCCTCGCGCGTAATTGAATGGCGTCAAGATGACGGGTGCGCCAAATTGGCCTTCGTCGATCAGGTCGCTCGAATGCTTCATGTAGGAATCGATCGCCACCTTGAGGGCATCGGTCACCTGCTGCGACACGCCGATGTCGTAATAATCGGCCTTTTCGGCGATGGGCGTGTCGTCCAGGGCCACGGCGGGTGCGCTGGTGGTATTATTGAACAGGCTGATGTCTTTGTTCGATACCAGTTCGATGGGCGGCGGCGTGTAGTAGCGCGCAAAGCCCGCGTGGATGACGGTGCCGTCCCATGGCGTCCACACCGCGTTGGCCCTGGGGCTCAGCTGATTGCCGCTGGAAAAAGCGCGATACTGATCATAACGCACGCCGTAATTGACGGTGAAATTCTCGAACAGTTTCCACTCATCCTGGGCGTAGAGGCTCAAGGTCCACGCATGCTTGGAACCATTATCCACGATGTTTAAAGGCACGTCCGAAGTCTGGCAGGTTTGCATCGGGTCGGTGCAGAGTGGATTGGGATTGGGGTTGCCAAGGCCGCCTGACGCCGTCGGCAACACCAGCGAAGTCGCATCGCTCAAAATATCGTCGGCTTCATAGATCACGCCAAATCGCACGGTATGGTTGTCCTTGTGCCAGGCGCCTTCATCCTGGGTGCCATAGGCTTCGTCCCTCTTATAGGCCGTCTGGGCGATGCCGTTAAAAAGGATGTCGGCCACACCCGGTGTGGGCGTGAAGAAGAGGCTGGAGTAGCGGCCGAACACGGAAAGGGTGAAATCCACCGGACCCTGGCTGCGCAGATAGCTGATTGCGCCGTAATGAGTGATTTCGCGCTGGCGCTGATCCACCTGCTCGGACGGGAATTGGGTGATCCCGTTTGCCTGCAAGAGGAAATTGCCCGATCCGGAAGGATCGAGTGGACCCAGACCCACAATGCCCGCAATGCCGGTCGGCTGAAGCCCGGACTGATTGGGAATCTCGAACATGTCGTTCGAGGTGCCCAAGATTGCCGTCACGCTGCTGTTCTCGTCCAGGATGTCCTGAGCCAAGGCGAAACCGTGCCATTGTTTTGTCCGGTCGTGCAGCGGCGTATGATTGCGGTCGGGGGATTCAATGCCCAGCGAGTTGGTGTTGTAATCGCCGGTAATGAAATAATTGAAATGGCCGATCGAGCCGCCATAGTCGATGCTGGGTTCGAGCGTGTTGTGGCTACCGCCATACATCGAGAGGTGGCCGCCGGAATCGAACAGTCCGGATTTGGTCTTGATGTCTACGATGCCGCCGGTGTCCAGGCCATATTCGGCAGGTAGCGCGCCGGTAATCAACTGAACTGACTGGGCCAGCCTGGGATCCAAGGTCTGTCCGAATACGCTGATGCCTTCCGGCAGGATTATGCCGTCGATACGGTATTGCAGCGCGTTATGCTCGCCGCGAATATGGAGCTGTCCGAAGGAATCCTGGGCCACGCCCGGCATTTGCAGTATCACGGAATTGAGCTGGCTATTGTCGCCGCCCGGCAGATTTTTGATGTCTTGGGCAGTGATGGTGTACGTCGAGGCGCCTAGTTGCGTCTGGATACCCGCCCGCGCCTGTTCCAGCATTTGCGCGGTCACCGTCACGGTTTCGGGAGCGGATTGAGAGGCGATCTGCGCGACTGCGGGAAAGACACCGCCTAGAAAAAAGATGCTGGCGCTCGCCAGCAATGTTTGCCGAAACATAGAAATAACTCGGAAAAGAGGGATTCGCGTAAATCGCGAATGGCAAGTGCCGCCACTCCGGGCTGGCACCGTCGGCGTGTCTGATCGGGCTAGTGTTGCGGAGGCGCGCGACTTTGCCAGTTGCGCGTGAGAGATGGACCGGCGATCACCCGCGAGGCGAGGAAAGGCGACGCGTCGATGAATGAAAGCGCCAGCGCCAGGATAATCAGCGCGGGTGCGATGAAGGTGCCAGTCGTGGCGAAGGCCTGGCAGATCGGACAATCATCCTGGTTCGACTTATCGCCCGCGGGCGCTTGATGGTTCGCCTGAGCGACGATCCCGGTCTCAACACCCCGCGTATGGATGTGGGTCTGGACCACGTAAGTCTGAAGCGTGAAGGAGAAAAGGGCGATCAGGGCGACGATGAACCGCGCCCTTGCGACCCCGAAATGTCTTTCCCCGCGCTGCATGGGTTCCCGTATCCCTGGGCGGGACTATGCCCTCAAACCTCGCCCGCAATCAATCCTTGGGAACACCCCTTGCACCTGAGGGCGCCTGAATTTCAGGCAATCACGGCGACAGCGTCAGCGGATATAAGTGCGTAGAACATCCACCAACTCGTCGGCGGCCTGCGCCTCGCGGCGGGATGGCGCGCGGTCCTCGTCGATCATGTGCATGTGAATATGGTCTTCGACGACCTCCGCCATGATGCCATTGATGGCGCCACGGGCGGCCGTCAGAAGGCGCATGATTTCAGTGCAGCCCGCTTCAGATTCCAAGCCGCGCTCCAGCGCGTCGATCTGGCCTCTCAGGCGGCGGACTCTGTTGAGCAGCTTCTGCTTGTCGGCGATGGTGTGTGTCATTGGGCCTTCCCGAAAATACCCTGCCGGGTTGTACGGGTTATATATCCGCGGGGGTATATAACGCCAGCAAAATGAAGCGCCTGAGACGGGTTCTGCGTGCGTCAGCACCTGCACAGCGTATGGATAATCAAACCGACTGCTCGATGGCCGCTGGGATGATCATGGTCATCTCCAACCCATGTGGCGTGCGATTGGCAGCCGAGATTGTGCCTCCGTGAACGGCAATAGCGCGTTGCGCGATCGCCAACCCCAAGCCGAAGCCGAAGCCGTCGGCGGAAATCCCGAACGGCTTGAACAGGCTGGCCAGAGCGTCTTTGGGAACACCCGGCCCCTCATCGATCACTGCGAGATGGAAACGGCCATTCTCGCGCGCGAGACGCACCCTGACCTGGCCCCGCTCCGGCGAATATCGCAGCGCGTTGCGCAAGATATTCTCGACAGCGCGGCTCACGAGCTTGCCCGAGCCCAGCGCGATCCATTCGAAATGCTCGTCCGCCTGTTCGACCGTAAGCTTGACCTCGATATTCTTTGACAGCGCCTCATAGCGCGCGTCTTCGACCACCTGCTTCACGATCTCGGCGAAGTTGAAATAATCGTCACCCTGGCTCTGGCTGCTTTCGAGCTTGGCCAAGGTGAGAAGTTCGCCCACCATCTCGTCGAGCGTGGCGGCTTCGCCGCTGATGCGGTCGAGCGAGGTCGAGAGCTTTGCGGGATCCTGGCGGGCCAACCCGATGGCGAGGTTGAGCCGCGCCAAAGGCGTGCGCAGTTCGTGGCTCACATCCGCCAAAAGCCGGTCGCGCGCGCCCACCAATTCGCGCAAGCGCACCGCCATCGTGTCGAAATCGTGGGCCAGGCTTGCGATCTCGTCACGCCGGCGTCCCATCGCCGGACCGAGCCTGGTGGCGAAGTCGCCTTGCGCCAGCCGCTCGAAACCCAGCTGAATGCGCCGGATTGGCTGGGTAAGATACCAGGCCAGGATGGCGCTGAAGATAAGGCCGCCCACCACGACCGAGATAACCACCTCCAACGGGATGCCGAAGATGCCGCCACGCTCCGGCGGTTGAGGATAATAAGAAATGCGATAAGGGGTGCCGTCCGGCGCATTGACCTGTTCGCTGAAGAACGGCGGCCTGCCGGTAAGCTGCTGGCCGGCAGGACTGACCCGCACGCGATTGCGCCAATCCATGGGCCAGGTCTGGCGTTCCGTCTCGAAGGCTTGAGGCCCGCCTTGCAGGATCACGGAGCTGGCCGCACCCACCGCGAGGTGCGCGAAGCCGCGCATATAAGTAGTTTCTACGTCGGGGCGCGCCAAGGAAAAGGCGAGCCAGATGCCCTGGCTGATCAAGATGAATGTAAGCCAGAAGCCTATTAGGATTTTCCAGAACAGCCGCCTTTTCATGACTGCCTCAAGCGGTAGCCCACGCCGCGAATGGTCTCGATTTCGAGCGCGCCTTGGCTCGCCTGTGCCAGCTTCTTCCTCAGATTGCTCACATGCACGTCCACGCTGCGGTCATAAATTTCACGGTGCCGGCCCAGCACCTTGAGCGACAATTCCTCCTTGCTGGACACTAGCTCACCGCCCCGCATCAGGCATTCCAGCATGTCGAATTCGGTGGTCGTGAGTTCGAAGGGGCGGTTCTTCCACGTCACTTCGCGTTTTCCCGGCGACAGGTCCAGCGCCCCGCTCTTGAGCGACTGGCTGGGTTGCGGCTGCGCTTCGCGCTGCCGCCGCAACACCGCACGCAACCGCGCCACAAGCTCACGGGGAAAATAAGGCTTGGCGACATAATCGTCGGCGCCCATTTCCAGCCCCACGACCCGGTCCACATCCCCGCCCTTGGCGGTCAACATGATCACGGGCACGGCGCTGGATTGACGGATGCGGCGCAACACTTCGTTGCCGTCCATCCCCGGCAGCATCACGTCCAGGATTACCGCATCATAATGGCCCGACAAAGCCTGCGCGGCACCGTCCGGCCCGTTGAAGGCTGCAGTGGTCTTGATGCCCTCGCCAGCAAGATACTCGGTCAGCATCTCACTCAGGGCGGGGTCGTCATCGACGAGAAGAATGTGCAAACAACACCCTCATGACAGTTCCGCAATGCTGCGCCCTAGGCCCCCCATTGTCAGCAGGATTTTCGCATTCTTTACAGTTTGCTGGCGAACACTTAACCGCACTTGTCCCGCGCCCGGTCTAGGCTTTCCCCATGAACCAGCGCGTGGCATTAAAAAGTCTGGCGGGAGCGGTGCCCCTCTCGCGCAAGTCGCGCTTCAATCCCAGGCTGGGCATTTTGGACGAAGTGGTGGCCGGGTTTCTTTGGATGCAGCTGGACCTGCCGGAGGATACTTCCCGCTCCGAGCTGGAAAGCTTCGCCCATCGTCTGGTTGGCCGCATCCAGGCGGGGGACGGCGAGGCAGCGGTCGCGGGCGAGATCGCGGGCCTTCAATTCGGGCAGCTTTGCCGTCCCGCCAACCCATTCGTCGTGCGCCAAATCGCCAGGCGCGCCATCGCCGCCGTCAACGGCGCGCAATGGCGCTTTAATTCGCATTGAATTGAAATCTCTCTCCGTGAGTGGACTTGAGTTGTGCAAAAGCATTTTGCCTTGCACAAAACTTTACACTTCGCTTTCGAACACTTGACCCAAAAAGTCTCCGCTCGCGCCTATCTTCTCCTCATTCGCCAATAGGGGCGGATCATGAAACGGAGATTTGTCATGACATTTTTCGAAATGGACGAACGCTTGAGCAACATCCTGCACGCTGTTGCCGCCATCCCCTTCGGCTTTGCCTTGGCCGTCGTTACTGTCGCGCAGTTCCTTGTACATGGCGCCTGAAAAGAAAAAGCCCGCGTGATTTGGAGCACGCGCGGGCTTTCGTTTGCGAGAATAAACTGGCACGAACACCACATCATGGCCGTGTCCCGAAGGGGCAAGATGAGCAGGATCAGGGGCCACACGTGAGGCCCAAAAAAGAGAAAGCCCGCCGAAGCGGGCTTTCCTTTAGCGGTTACGGATAATCGTCTGTTTGAACCTCATCCGTATCGGAGCGGTCGTCATAGGCACGGTCACGATCGTCGTAAGCGCGATCGCGATTGCCATAGACGCGATCCTGGGCGGCATCACGGTCAGCCAGCGCCTGATCGCGTTCCGCAAGCGCTTGATCAGCTTTGGCCATAGCGTCATCCGCCCGGGCCTGCGCCTGTGCCGCGTCCAGCTTGTTCTGATAATAGTCCTGACGGGCTTGATCAGCAGACTGAACATCGGCAGGCGGGGTCACTACGACATCGTCGGAATCATAGCCCGGCGCCGCAAGCGCGGGCCCTGCGCCCGTGGCGAGAACCGCAACAGCGGCAAGTGCAACAAGTTTCATCTCGCTCTCCTTTGTTGCTGCAGAAATGACAACCACGGGCAAGACGAGAAGTTGCGCGGTTCCGGCCGGAACCGCGGGAACCACTTGCCTGTCAAGCGCGCAATCGCGGGATCGGAATGGGGCCCGCCGCTTTTACTTGCGCCCAGATCCGGCGTCCCACTTTGTCGGCTTCGGCGATCAGCGCCGGTTCATCCATGGTGAGAACTTTGCGCGCGCGCATCACAAAGGCGCCGTCCACCATCACGCTTTCAATGTCGGAAGGCTGGCCATTGTGAATCCAGGCCGAGAGGATTCGCCCGGCCGGCACCAGATGCGCGCCTTGGGTATTGATAACGATCAGATCGGCCTTGCGTCCTACGTCGAGCGCGCCGGTGACCTTCGCCTGGTTCAGAGCCCGCGCGCCTCCCAGCGTCGCGTCTTCCAACATATCTTCGGGTTGCGGCTGCTGCCCCGGATTGGGATCGTCGTCCTTGTTGCGCTTGATCCGTTCCGTCACCAGCGCGATGCGCATCACTTCGAACATGTCGTTGGTGTTGTTGTCCGTCCCGTTAGCGATAGGGCAGCCTGCCGCGCGAAGCTCAGGTATCGGCGGGATCACGGCGCGGTTGGCCGCCATCGCCGCCTGGTGCGAGATGATGGTCCTGGAATTGCCCAGAAGCGCCATGTCACCTTGGTCCACAAAACGGCAATGGGCCGCGAACAGGCGCGGACCCAAAAATTCATGCCGCGCCAGGAAGGCGGGCGGACGCAGTCCGTAATATTTGACCATGAAATCCACTTCCGGGCGGCTCTGTGAAAGATGGATGGAATAGCCCAAATCGTACTTCTCGGCGAAAGCGCGCACCGCCTTTAGCAAATCCGGCGATGTAGTTTCGGCCAGTGCTGCGGTCGGGAATACGCTGATGCGGCCCCTCTCTTTGCCATGCCAGGCGGAATAGAGATCACTGATGCGCTTCATGCCTTCATCGCGGCGCTGACCCGAGAATTGAGGTTGCTGGCTTTTGGCCAGGCCGTCCGCGGACATGGGCCCGGCCACATTTTCGGAATCGGCCACGGACTCCGCGAACACGAAGCGCAGGCCCGAACGCGCCAGCGCAGCTGCATAGGAGCTGATGCCGGACGCGAACTCGACCATGGAGGTGGTGCCGCTCTTGATCGCTTCGAGGGCCCCTATCTGGGCCATCAAAGTTTTCTCATCACCCTGCAGCAGACGCCCGGGCGATAGGGCGAGATGCGAGGAATTGGGAAAACCGAAATCCTCGTTGAAGCCCCGTTCCAGCGTGGCGGTCAAATGGGCATGGCAATTGATCAGGCCGGGCAGGACCGCCTTGCCGCGGCCATCGAAAATCTCCGCGTCGGGATATTGGGCGAGGACTTGGTTGCTGGGACCGATGGCGGCAATCTTGTCGCCCACCACTGCCAGCGCAAAATCATCGCGCGTGGCATCGGGAGTGACGATGCAGGTGTGTGCGAATACGGTGGCGCGTCCTGCCCCTTGCGCCTTGGCGCCGCCCTCTTGCAGCGCCAGCGCCGCCGCGCCGGCACCCGCACCAGCCAAGAGTTCGCGCCGGCTTACATCATTCGGTTGCGCCATGATCAGTCCCCTCTAATCCAGCTTGCATGATGCGTCGGGGGAATGCCAAGTCAACAAGTTACCCCAGAAATACACGGGCCAGGTCGCTAGGCGGATGGCGGCGCCAGAAGCCGATAACCGACACCCGGTTCCGTCGTCAGCAAAGATGTCGAGTCGGCATTGGGGTCGAGCTTGCGGCGCAACTGACGCATCAACACGCGAAGGTATTGGATGTCATCGACGTTGGCGGGGCCCCACACTTCCTTCAGCAGTTGCTGATGGGTAACGACCCGCCCCGCATGCATCACGAGAATGCGCAGCAGGTTGAATTCCTTCGGCGAGAGATGCACTTCCTCGCTGCTCAGCATGACTTTGCGGGTGACCAGATCCACAGAAAGCGGGCCGGAGCGGAATACGGGCGCCTCGCCTTGCGCCTGCAAGCCATGCCGCAGCGCGGCCTTGAGACGCGCCAAGAGTTCGCTCATGTCGAAAGGCTTGGTCACATAGTCGTCGGCACCCAGTTCAAGCGCCCTCACCTTGCCTGCCACGTCATCGCGGGCCGAGAGCACGACGATGGGCGTGAGCGAGGTCTTGCGCAATTCCTCGATTACGGCGAAGCCGTCACGGTCGGGCAGGCCGAGGTCGAGCACGATCACATCCGGTTTTTCCTTTGCCGCCGCCGTCAGCGCGCCAGCCGCATCCGTGGCCTCCACACACTCATAACCATGAGGCGGCAATCCCGTCCGTAAGAACCTGAGAATTTGCGGCTCATCATCCACGGCCAAGACTCGAGGCAACTTAGCGACCATGATTCCCCCGCTCTTGCCCTTCTCCGATGGGCAAGGTCAGCGTGAAAATCGCGCCTTCACGATCCGTGCGATTGGCCGCGTCCAAGGTCCCGCCGAACGCCTCGATGAAGCCCCGGGCTACCGACAATCCTAGTCCGGTGCCCGCGGTACCGAGGTCCCCCTTCCGGGCACGATAGAATTTGTCGAAGATGCGGGGAAGCTCGGCGGTGGGAATGCCCGGGCCTTCATCGGCGATGGTCAAAATGATCTGCCCCACATCAGTCATTCCGCGTATCGTGATGGTAGTCCCCGGCGGTGCATATTTCGCGGCATTGTCGAGCAAATTGACCAGAGCTTGCTCCAAAAGCAGCGGATCGGCCTTGGCGAAAGGCAGATCGGAAGGAAGCGTCCGTATCACACGATGGCCGGAAAGGCGCCGTGTCAAGCGTTTCAGGGCGGTTTCGACCACCTCACCCACTTCTGTCAGTTGGGATTTGACGCCCAAG
>DATFSP010000260.1:0-3511 GCA_035262545.1 Rhizomicrobium sp.
CAAGATGACCGCCTGCGCCGCCATCTGCCACGAGAAAATTCGATTTGCGAAAAGGCTGGCCGCTTCTTGCTCGCCCTTTGCGTGAAGCGCGGCGTAGCGGGGCAGAAAAGCGGGATTGAGCGTGCCCTCGCCGAAAATGGCGCGAAAATAATTGGGAAAAAGAAAGGCGAACAGGAATGCATCGGATAGCAAGCCATTACCCAGGATCGCCGCCATCAGCACGTCACGGATGAAGCCAGTGATGCGCGAAAGCAGCGTGAAGCCGCCTACCGAAAGAAGCCGGCGCAACATCAGTGATCCTTCGCGCTGGCTTCGGCCACCAGCTTCTTCACGTCGGGCAATATGCGGGCCACGATCACTTTCACGCCGGCAGGATTGGGATGAAGCCCATCGGACTGATTTAGCTTGGGATTGAGCGCCACCCCGTCGAGGATGAAGGGATAGAAAATTACAGGATATTGCTTGGCGAGTTTCGGATAGATAGCGTCGAACTGCGCCACATAATCAGTGCCCAGATTGCGCTGGGCATGCATGCCGGTGAACAGCACCGGGATATGTTCTTTCTGAAACGTGGCGAGCATGGCGCGAAGATTTTTTTCCGTTTCGCTGGGCGCAATGCCGCGGAGCATGTCGTTGGAACCCATTTCCAGGATGGCCGCGTCGGGATGGTCGGCCAACGACCAGGAGAGCCGCGACAGGCCATCGGCGCTGGTGTCGCCCGAAACACCCGCATTGACCACCTCCGCATCGATCCCCTGCGCTTTCAGCGCCAGCTGCAGTTGGGTCGTGAATTCAGTTCCGGGCGGGAGGCCATAGCCTTGGGTGAGGCTGGTCCCCAGGGCCAGGATCTTGAGCGGGCGGGCCCAAGCGGGATTGACGGCCGAAATGGCAAAGAGGGCCAGCCAAATCGTCAGTCCTATGCTAATGAACTTGAATCGGCGGGTTTTCATTGCCACCTGCCACCTTATCCTATCCGGGCCCGACATGCAGATGCAGCCTTCCCGTTTCCCCGACAATTTGCCAGCAATCTCGCTGAACAAGGTGGCGCTGACGCTGTCGAGCGCGGCGGGTCCCGTCAACATCCTGCATGACATTTCGCTTACGGTTTCCGCCGGGGAAACTGTCGCCCTGACCGGCCCGTCCGGCTCCGGCAAATCTTCGCTTCTGATGGTTGCGGCGGGACTGGAGCGGCCCAGTGGCGGACGCGTGACCGTGGCAGGCACCGACATCACCGGGATGGGCGAGGACGCCGCCGCCCGCTTCCGGCGGGGCCGGGTGGGAATAGTGTTTCAATCTTTTCATCTCATTCCCACCATGACAGCGCTCGAGAATGTCGCCGTGCCGCTTGAATTGATGGGCGTAAAGAATGCTTGGGACCGCGCCGCGCTGGAATTGAAAGCGGTGGGCCTCGGCGAGCGCGGCGAACATTATCCGGGCCAATTGTCGGGCGGCGAGCAGCAGCGCGTGGCGCTTGCGCGCGCCATGGCGCCAAGGCCCCAGATCCTTTTCGCAGACGAGCCCACCGGCAATCTCGACAGCGCCAACGGCGAAGCCATCGCCGATCTCCTTTTCGCGCTTAATGCCGAACGAAACGCCACCCTGTTCCTGGTTACGCATGAGGAAAGCCTGGCCCGACGCTGCGCGCGAGTCGTGCGGCTGGAAAGCGGCCATATCGTGGCCGACGAAAGGGTCCGACCCATGATCCCCGCATGACAGAGATCGCGCTCGCATGGAAAATGGCGCGGCGCGAGCTGCGCGGCGGTCTCAAGGGTTTCCGCATCTTCTTTCTTTGCCTGCTCTTGGGCACCGCAGCCATCGCCGCCGTAGAATCGCTGAGCGATGCGTTCCTCAACGGTTTGCGCGATTCCGGCCAGGTCTTGCTGGGCGGGGACGTGGCGGTCAATCTGGTGCACCGCCCGGCGACACCACAAGAACGCGCTTTTTTCGGCCGCTATGGCAAAGTGGCCGAGACCACTTCTATGCGCGCCATGGCTTATGCTCTGCGCGACGGAAGAGAGACTGAGCGGGAACTGGTCGAACTGAAATCGGTGGACGATCACTGGCCCTTGTTCGGCCGGCCAATTTTCTCGCCCGCCGCCAGCGTGGCGGACGCAATCCATTGCGAAGATGACGGCATCTGCGGCGCGGCCGCCGAACAAACATTGCTGGATCGATTGCATGTGAAGCGCGGCGATCTGGTCAAGGTCGGCGACGCCACGTTTCGCATCATCGCCGCCCTGGACAAGGAGCCCGACCGCATTTCCGCTGGCTTCTCGCTGGGGCCGCATCTGTTGATCTCATCGCACGGTCTTCCTGCAACCGGCTTGGTCCAGCCCGGAAGCCTGATTGACTATTCCTATCGCATCGCTTTCAGGCCCGGCGTCACAATTGCAGGCTTCAAGGCCGATGCGGCTAGAGCATTTCCGGACGCGGGCTGGCAGATCCATGATCGCAACGACGCCGCGCCCGGCATCCGCCGCTTTGTCGAACAAGTCTCGATGTTTCTGACATTGGTGGGGTTGACGGTATTAGGGGTTGGCGGCGTGGGCGCGAGCGAAGCGGTGGCCGCATTCCTGGATCGCAAGCGCTACGATATCGCCATCCTCAAATCCTTGGGCGCGGATGGTCCGCTCGTGTTCCTGATCTTCTTCCTGCAGGTGATGGCGATCGCGGTGGGCGCGCTGATATTGGGTGCAAGCCTCGGTGCCACCGCGCCGTTCCTGCTTGCGCATTTTTACGGCTCGGTGCTGCCGCTGCCGCCGGAGCTCGGGATTTATCCCGGCCCGCTTTTGCTCGCTGCCGGCTTCGGTCTTCTTTCGGCTATCGCATTTTCCGTGCCGCCGTTGGGCCGGGCGAGGGAGATTCCGTCCGCCAGCCTGCTGCGGGAGACAGTGGCGCCGGCGCGCGCCCGTCCGCGCATGGGCTATATCGTTGCGGCTTCTCTATCAGGCTTGGGCATTGCAGGCTTGATGCTGGGGCTGGCGCCCTCGCCGCTATATGCCGGCGAATTTCTGGGCGGCGCGATCATCTTGCTCGTACTGTTGCGTTTGGTGGCGGAAGGATTGACGCGGGCTTTACGCAAACTGCCCAGGCCGCGTTCTCCCCTGGCGCGCCTTGCGGTGGGCGACCTCACCCGTCCTGGTGCTGCTACCCAAGGCGTAATCACTGCGCTGGGGCTGGGCCTCACTTTGCTTGCGACCGTGATCCTGATCGATCGCACCATGGGGCAGGAAGTCGATGACTCTCTTCCCAGCCGCGCGCCCAGTTTTTTCTTCGTCGATATCCAGCCCGATGAGGTGCAGGCCTTCGATCACACCATCCAATCCTTCAAGACTGCCGAGGATTACAAGCGCACACCGATGATCCGGGGCCGCATCACCTCGCTCAACGGCGTGCCGTCGGCGAAAGCGAAAGTCTCAAGCGACGTGAAATGGGCGCTGTCGGGCGATCGCGGCATCACTTATGCCTCGGTGCCGCCGCCCGGCACGGTGATCACGTCTGGCCAATGGTG
>DATFSP010000261.1:0-6521 GCA_035262545.1 Rhizomicrobium sp.
GGAAGCCCCTTCCGAAATGTTTATCTTTCTGCCGGGGCCGCATGTCCTGGATGTGGGTGAAGACGCCACGCATACGTTGCACAATCTTCTACCTATTCGCGGGACATTGGTGCGCAATGCGCTTTCCTGGTCGGACGCCTTGAATACCGCGCTCGATCACTTTGGCGGCGATGTACAGATACAGATCAATCAGCATCAATGGCCCATCTGGGGCAACGCGCGGGTGCGCGCGTCGCTGGAAGCGCATCGCGACCTATACAAATATATTCACGACCAGACGCTGCGCATGATGAATGAGGGAATGGAGCCCAGGGAGATCGCGCAATCGCTCACCATGCCGCCGGGACTGGAGAAGGATTGGTCGCTGCGCGGTTATTACGGCACGCTGCCCCAGGATGCCATGGCGGTCTATCAGCGTTATTCAGGCTGGTATGATGGTAATCCCGCCAATCTGAACCGTTTGCCGCCCGTCGAAGAAGCCAGGAAATATGTCGAATATATGGGCGGCGCGGGCGCGGCGATCGCACGCGCCCGTGACGATTTCAAAGCCGGCAATTATCGCTGGGTCGCCCAGATCATGGATCAGGTCGTCTTCGCCGATCCGTCCAACAAAGAGGCGCGCGAGCTTGGGGCGGACGCCTTCGAGCAGATGGGGTATCAGGCCGAGGCCGCGCCGTGGCGCAATTCCTACCTGCTTGCGGCACAACGATTGCGCGGCGGCAGAAGCGGCGGAGGACGTCCCAGTCCCGCCATCAGCCCGGAAGTCTTGCGCGTCATGCCCGCCGGCGAAATGTTCGATTATCTCGGCACGAGAATAGACGGTCCGCGCGCCGGGGCGGCCAGGATCGTAATCAACTGGCGCTTCACGGACACGCATGAATCGCTGGTGTCCACCCTTGAACATGGCGCGCTCACTTCAATCGGCGGGAAAACCGATCCCCGCGCCGATGCTACGGTGACCACAACGCGCCAAATTCTCGAACCCGTCATTCTTGGGCAGCAGACGCTCGCCGACGCCATGGCTCACGGCGGAATGACCGCGGCTGGAAATGCGGAGGCCGTTTCCGGCCTCTGGGCGCTTCTGGTCGACTTCAAGACGGGCATTCCCTTGATCGAGCCTCGATGAGCCCGATCTAACGAAAATCTTCTCCGCACTGCGAGATCGCCTCATGCACGCTTTCATAAGTCTTCTGGTGGGCCAGAAGCGGCAGGATGCCGAAATCCTTCAGCGCGGCCTGTGCCCTGAGCGATATCAAGCGCGCCACATAGAATTGCGTGCCCCGGGCCTTCCAGCTCCGGATCAATTCGGCGAGTGCCTGGGCGCCGCTGTAATCCAGTTCCACCATGCTGGAGGTTTCCAGCACGATGGCCTTGACGGGTTGCGGTGCCGATTTCACGGCCTGATCCAGCGTGGCGCGGAAATTCTCGGCATTGAGGAAGAACAAGGGCGCCTGGAAACCCACCACCACGATGCCTGGCTTGGTCTCACCCTTGAACGCGTCGCTCCTGGGCCACCATACGGTGGTGCCGGGAATAAGCTCGAATAAGATGGCGTTGGTTCTGGTGATGTTCCACACGCCATAAAGCAGCGATAGGGCGATGCCCACGCCCACGCCGGTCTCGATGGGCATCACCACGATGGCAAGCGCGGTAACGGACAGCAGCACGAATTCCACCCGGCTTTGCCGAGCGATGGTCTTCATTTTAGCGGTATCGAAGATGCGCAGCGCCACCGACATCAAAAGGCCCGCCAGCGCCGCTTCCGGCACGTAAGCGAGAAGGCCAGGCAGAAAGACCAGGAACAGGACCACCAGCACCATCGCCAGCAATCCGGCCAGGCGCGACTGGCCGCCGCTTTCCTTGACGATGGCGGTGCGCGGCGGGCTGGCATTGGCGGCAAACCCGCCCAGGAGACCGCTCAACAATCCGCCCACGCCCACGCCCACAAGATCACGGTTGACTTGATCGTCGCCACCGCCAAAGGCGCGCGACACCGCCGCGGTCTGGAGCATCACCACCAGGCTCACGATCAAGGCGATGGGCAAAAGCTGGGTTAGGTCGGACGCGGCGATGGTCGGCAGCTCGGGCGAAAAAGGCGGCACCTGAATATGGCCCAGCAACGGCACGTTCAACCGGAACAGCGCGGCCGCCACCGCCGCCAGCGCAACCGAAGCCAGCGCACCGGGAAATCGCTGCCCCGTCTTTTCCATGATCGTGACGAAAGCGAACACGCTGAAACCGATCGCCAGCGCAAATACATTGGTGCGGCCGATATTGCTCGCGATATTGACGGCATTGCCGAAAAAATCCGATCCGCCGCGAGGAATTCCCAGGAATGCCGGAAGCTGCGACACCACGATGTGAATGGCGATGCCTGCCAGAAATCCCGTGAGTATGGGAACGGAGAGGAGCCGCGAAATCCGGCCCATGCTGAGCAGCCCCGCCACCGCCACCAGCACGCCGACCATCAAGGCCAGAGAAGCTGCCAGCGTCATATAGTGTGGCGTGCCGCTCGCGGCCAAGGCCGCCAGGCCGCCCGCGAAAATGGGGGCGATGGTGGAATCCGCGCCCGCCGAGAGATAACGGTTTGCGCCGAAGGCAAAGAATCCCAACGCCGCGCCCGCGAACACGATCAGGCCAAAGGCGGGTGGCACGCCGGCAAGCCTTGCGGTGGCAAGCTGCTCGGGAATGGCGATGGCGGCCAGCGCGCAGGCCGCCACCACATCGCGCATCGCCTGGCCGCGAGTCTGAGGCCACATGCTTCGCCTCCCAATTCGCTCTAGGGGTGTGATATTACAATTTCGTTCTCAAAGCGAAACGGATTCGCCCATGGCTGCCAAGGATTTCCCCCCGGGAGGTACGCGTGAGCCGGTGCTCAGGCCTGTGCCGATACTGGAGCTTCGTCCCACCCAGATCACGGTGGGCATGCGCGAGGTGGAGGCGCGCCGCAAGCATTGGCGCGATCAGGAAGGCGCCAAGAAGCGCCGCGCCTTTCTGGAAAAGCATCTGATCCCGGTGATCCTGGGGCCGGGTGACCGGCACTACATCGTCGATCATCATCATCTGGCGCTGGCGCTGCACAAGGAGGGGTTGAAGAAACTCTATGTCACGGTAATGGCCGATCTCTCCTTCGTGGACGCCGAGACGTTCTGGTTCGTACTGGACCAGAAGGACTGGATGCATCCGTTCGACACCAAAGGCGAGCGCCGGAACGCAAAGGCGATCCCCAAGAATGTGGAGCAGCTGGAGGACGATCCCTACCGTTCGCTGGCGGGCGAACTCCGCCGCATGGGCGGATACGCCAAGGACACGACACCGTTCAGCGAATTTCTCTGGGCCGATTTCCTCAGGCGGCGCGTTAAAAAGCGGCTGGTGCAAAAGGACTTCACCCGCGCACTTGAGCGCAGCCTGAAGCTCGCCAAGGAGAAAGAGGCTTCATATCTGCCAGGCTGGTGCGGGCCGGTGGAAAGGTGAATATCGCGCCAGGCGTAAGCCGTTGACGCAGAATAGTTATTTTTCCCCCAAAAATCACGTTCCGGGCGAGGAACCAAGGTCTTTTGCCGGTTGCCCGCGCTCGCTAGTATATGAGTCAACACAACCAGAGGAGAGCCCGAACGCATGGGCTCGCTGCCTCGAGAGTAGCAGGGAGTTGAGATCGGTACGCTTGCATAGCTGAAAACATCGTCCGCCAGGCGTCCGACAGAGGCAGGTCATTGGGGAATTATCAGCAAGATGAGCAGTTCTGCATTGAGTGATCCGCCCCGGCACCCGCCGGATGCGCGGCCGGTGAAGACGGTGTCAAACGGCGGAATGCCGCCCACCGACATCAAGAATCCCGATTATTTCCACAAAGTGGTGGATTGCCAGTGGGCGTGTCCCGCTCACACGCCGGTGCCCGAATATATCCGCATGATCGCCGCCGGGCGTTACTCCGACGCCTATATGGTGAATTGGCACTCCAATGTCTTTCCCGGAATCCTGGGCCGCACATGTGACCGGCCCTGCGAACCGGCCTGCCGCCGGGGCCGTGTCGAAGAAGTAACGGGCCATGCGCAACCGGTCGCCATCTGCCGGCTGAAACGCGTCGCGGCCGACAACAAGGGTGACGTTGCGGCGCGGATGCCCAAGCCCGCGATGCGCAAGAATGGCAAGCGCGTGGCGCTGGTGGGCGCTGGCCCTGCCTCGCTCACCGTGGCGCGCGATCTTCTGCCCTTGGGCTACACCGTTGTGCTCTATGACGGCGACGCATCGGCGGGCGGCATGATGCGCACCCAGATTCCGAAATTCCGTCTGCCCGAAACCGTGCTGGACGAGGAAGTGGATTACATCCTCGATCTCGAGCCGGAATTGCGGCTGGGCCAGAAGGTCGATTCGCTGAAGGCGCTGCTGGCCGAGGATTACGACGCCATTTTCGTGGGCTGCGGCGCGCCGCGCGGGCGCGAATTGGACATTCCCGGCCGCAAGGAAGCCAAGGAGCACATCCATATCGGCATAGACTGGTTGTCGTCGGTTTCCTTCGGCCACATCAACAAAATCGGCAAGCGCGTGATCGTCTTGGGCGGCGGCAACACCGCGATGGATTGCTGCCGTACTTCGCGGCGGTTGGGCGGCGAGAAGGTGGATGTGGTGGTGCGCTCCGGTTTCGAGGAGATGAAAGCGTCTCCCTGGGAAAAGGAAGACGCGATGCACGAGGGCATTCCGATTCACAATTTCCTGGTGCCCAAGGAATTCCTGCACGAGAAGGGCAAGCTTACCGGCGTGCGCTTCGAGAAGGTGAAAGCGGAATATGACGAAAAGGGCCGCCGCAATCTTGTGCCGGCGGGCGAACCCGACGTGATCATGCAGTGCGACGACGTGCTGGTGGCGGTGGGACAGGAGAACGCCTTCCCCTGGATCGAGCGCGACATCGGCATCGAATTCGACAAATGGGACATGCCCAAGGTGGACCCGAAGACGATGGGCTCGACCCATCCGAAGATCTTTTTCGGCGGCGACGCGGCGTTCGGGCCCAAGAACATCATCTGGGCGGTCGCGCATGGCCATGACGCGGCGATCTCGATCGACGCGCTCTGCCATGGCCGCGACATCGACAAGGACCGGCCGCCGCCCGAGGTCAATCTTTCGAGCCAGAAGATGGGCATCCATGAATGGAGCTATGACAACGACATCTCTAACGATGCGCGCTACAGGGTGCCGCACGCGCCCATTGAGCAGACCCTCAAGAATGTGAAGCTGGAAGTTGAGCTGGGCTTCGATGTGAGAGAAGCGTTCATGGAGGCGCAGCGTTGCCTTAATTGCGACGTCCAGACTGTCTTCGACGAGCCCAAATGCATCGAATGCGACGCCTGCGTGGACATCTGCCCGATGGACTGCATCACCTTCACCGCCAATGAGCCGGAGGACGAGTTGCGGCTGCGCTTGAGCGCGCCGTCGCTGCATCCGAAAACACAAGACCTTTACGTCTCGTCCGCGCTCAAAACCGGGCGCATCATGGCCAAGGACGAGGACCTTTGCCTTCACTGCGGGCTATGTGCGGAGCGCTGTCCCACCGGCGCCTGGGACATGCAGAAATTCCTGCTGGAAGCGCCCAAGACGGAGTATGCATGTCAAGCCCGATAATAGCCGTCAATGATTTCGTGGTGAAGTTTGCCAATGTGAATGGCTCGGGCTCGGCGTCGGCGAACGAGATGTTCGCCCGCTCGCTGCTCCGCATGGGCGTTCCGGTGGCGTCACGCAACATCTTCCCGTCGAACATTCAGGGGCTTCCCACCTGGTACGAAGTGCGCGTCTCCGGCCATGGCTGGCTGGGACGGCGCGGCGGCGTGGATTTGATGGTGGCGATGAACCCCCAGACCTGGGACAAGGACATGGCCTCGATCGATCCGGGCGGCTATTTGTTCTACGATTCCTCGCGGCCGATCCCACTGGCGAAGTTTCGCTCCGACGTCAATGTGATCAAGATGCCGCTGACCGAGATTTGCAACTCGGTCTATAGCGATCCGCGTCAGCGGCAATTGTTCAAGAACATCATCTATGTGGGCGCGCTGGCGGAGCTTCTGGGCGTCGAGCTTTCCGTACTCGAAACCCTGATCGGCGAACAATATAAGAGCAAACAGGCCCTGATCGCGCCCAATCAGCAGGCGCTGCATCTGGGTTATGAGCATGCGCGCACCGAACTCAAGGGCCAATGCGGCCTGAAAGTGGAACGAGCCGACGCAGTGGGCCGGCGCATCTTTGTCAGCGGGAACGATGCGGCGGGCCTGGGATGCGTCTATGGCGGGGCGACGGTCGCGGCCTGGTATCCCATCACGCCGTCCACCTCCTGCGCGGAAGCCTTCGCCAAGCATTGCAAAAAATACCGGGTGGACAAAGAAACCGGCAAGAACAAGTTCGCCATCATCCAGGCCGAAGACGAAATCTCGGCCATCGGCGCGGTGATCGGCGCGAGCTGGAATGGTGCGCGCTCCTTCACGGCCACCTCAGGGCCCGGCATTTCCCTGATGCAGGAATTTCTGGGTCTT
>DATFSP010000262.1:0-3534 GCA_035262545.1 Rhizomicrobium sp.
AGCGCCAGTCTTCGCTGACAATCGAAACCCAGTAGCCGGTGAGGTCGATGGACGCGCCACCGCGGGGGCTGGAGGGAGGGCCGCCACGCCCGGCTGGCGGCTGGGCGCACAGGCTCGTGGCAAAGGCTGCGCCGGCCACGAAAAAACGAACCCGTTGATTCATAAATCTCATTTTTTTAATGTCTTATAAACGGCTTCCACGAACATATCCGGCGTCCAGCGAGGGTTCGAGCCATAAAGCGGGTCGTAGTCCCGGGTGGGCTTGGCCGCCTTCACCTGCTCCAGCGTCATGTCTTTCCTGACCATGTCCTGGACACGGTCCCGGATGACGGTGGCCATTTCGCGGTAATTGATCAGGTCTCCGGCGTCGCATAAGCGGCCGTGACCGGGGACCAGCATGGTGCCGCCTTCCTGGCCATAGACGGTGACGACCAGGTCCAAAATCTTATTCAGTCCGTCGATGAAGCCGTTGATTGTTCCGCCGGCCGCGACGTCAATGACGGGGTAATCGGTGGTGGTAAAGAGATCGCCGGTGGCGATGACGTCGGAGCGGCGGAAGAAGACGATGCTGTCCGTGTCGGTATGAGCGTTGGCCAAGTGAATGATCTGGATGCCTTCGCCGTCGAACCAGAGCTTCTTTTCGTCTTCGATGAAGGTGTCTGTGGGCCAGGCGCCCGACGGCGTGGGAGCTTGCTTGCCGGTGGGCGCGCTCATGCGCTTCATGACGTTGTCGTGGGCGATGATTTGAGCGCCTTCGGAGGCGCCGGCGCCAAGGTCGCCCGCGACGTTGCCGCCGGCGATGGTGCTGCCGGCTTTCCGCAAAGGATCGTTGCCGCCGGTGTGATCGGGATCGAAGCTTGTATTGACGATGTAGCGCAACGGGCTGTGAGAAACGGTTTTGATGGCGGTGAGGATTTTGGGAGCAAAGGGCGCGCTTGCAGTATCCACGATAAGAACGCCGTCCGGGCCTGCCTGGACGGTGATATTGGCTCCCGCGCCGGCGAGCATATAAACGTTGCCCTGCACGGGGAGGACGTGGAATTCGGCATTATTGAGATTGGGCTGCTGGGCCAGCGCCGCGGAACCGAGAACTGCGGCAAGCAGAGCGGTCTTCATTTTGCGGCCTCCTGCTTGGCGGGCGGCTTCGGCATCTTCGCGACCTTCTGCTTGTATTCGGGATACATGGTTTCGGCGCCGCCCATGGCGGCCTCGGCTGGAATTCCATGATTCGCCTGATATTCCTGCAAGTGCGGGTTTGTTCCCGGCAAGTGGTGAGGAATCTGGCCTTTCGGGCGAATGATTTCTGTGACGCTCTCGCACGGATAAGGCGCGATCTGGCCGGTCATGTTGAAGACGTAATCGTGGCTGCGGAACAGAGGCTCGCTGAAATAGGCCGGATCATTGACCACGACGACCCACGTTAGACCGTCGTCGTGACGGATGAAGTGCTCGGTGACCGTGGCGCGGTCGCTGCGGGCGACGCCGTTGCGCCTAGCCCAGCCTTCTTTCAGATGAGTGGTGGTGACAGTGAGAATGTCGCCGTCCCACTTGCCGGTGGAAAAGCCCATGGCGGTATGCAGGGCGTAGTCGGCAGGATGGGGGCGGCCATCCATCCAGATGGTGCGCTCGGTGGCCCAGGCGAAGTGGTGGATGTGAATGGCAATCAGGTCCTGGCTGTCGCGATCGCGTTCCTCCCAGATGCGGATGTCGGCGAAGCTGAAGGCGTAATCGGAGGGGTGAACGCGGCACTGATATTCAGGCAGGGTGATGAGCGACGCGTTCCAGCTTGTGGCGCGAAGACGGTCGGCGTCGTTGATGGGGAGGCCGCCATAATCGCCGAGCTCGGGGCCAAAGAGGCGGTCGGGCCAGTCTTCGTGGAGCTTGGCGGACCAGACTCCTGACAAGTTGACCTGGGCGTGTAAGGAGACGCCGGCGGACAGGGCCGCGAGGAGAATGAGGGGTTTCATTTCGCTTCGTTTAAGTACTCTAGCTTACACCTGGTGGGGGCTGCATGCAGGCGCGAGCGGCGGCTGAAGCCGCCCTTGCAGGCTAGAGCCTGCTCCACGATAATACCGTTGTTATGCGCGTATGGATATTGTCAGGCGTTTTAGCGACCGCTTTGTGCGGCCAGAGCCGCGTTGCGGTGTTTGAGGGCGCGCGGCTGATTACGGGCGACGGAAGCGTCATCGAGAATTCCGCGTTTGTCATCGAAGGGGACCATTTCACGCAGGTGGGGCGGCGCGGCCAGTTGCGCGTTCCCGCGGGGGCAGTGCGCATCGATCTGTCGGCCAAAACTGTCATGCCCGCCAAGGTCGATCTGCATGGCCATTTCGGTTTCCAGCACGATTGGGACGGCACGATGGCCAAGGAGTACTACACACGCGAGAACCTGATCGACCATTTGCAGCGGCTGGCGTATTACGGTTTCACCGCGACGATCGGCATCGGCGATCTGGTGGATCGTTCGGATTTGCACGGCGGGCGGACGAAGTGGAGCGATGCGCCGCTGCGGGTTCGAGATGAGATCGTTCCCGGCGCGGCGTTGTTCCGCACCGCAGGCCCCGGCATCGCGTGGCCGGATTCGGGAGCACAAGGCCATCCCTCCCGCGCCGATGTGCCTTATCCGGTGACGACCGTGGAAGAGGCTCGCGAGGCAGTGCGGGACAACGCTCGGATGAAACCCGAGTTCATTAAGATTTGGGTGGACGATCGCGGAGGGACGAAGAAGAAGCTGACGCCTGAGCTGTATCTGGCGATTATCGAGGAGGCGCACCGGCTGAACATTCCTGTTGGCGCGCATAACGTGAAGCTGGCGGACGCGAAGCTGCTGATGCGCGCGGGCGTGGAGGGCTGGCTCCATCTTCCGGTTCGCATGGGCGAAGTTCCCGATGACGAGCTGCTCGGGATTATCAAAGAGCGCATCGCGAAGAACGACCGCCCAAACATGTGGTTCAATCCGGGCGCGGGCTGGACCGGATCAAGCCGCGAGGATTGGGACGATCCGCTGCTGCGCGAGACGATTTCGCCGCAGCAGATTCAGGCGCACTGGGGCGGCTATCTGGCGGGACTAACGCCGGAGGCAGTGGCCAAGGCGCGGGCGAGTCTGAGACAGATGGGCACTACCAATGCGCTACGGCTGCGCGATGCGGGCATGAAGATCGTTTTGGGAAGCGACACCGGGCAGACGCGGTTCTTCATCGGGTGGATGGGGCAATTGGAGATGGAGAACTGGGTATGGATGGGTTTGAAGCCAATGGAGGCGATCGTCGCGGCGACTCGGGATTCGGCCAATGTGGGACATTTCAATACGGGGCTTGTGGCTGCGGGAAGGAACGCCGACTTCATCGTGTTGAACGCAAATCCGCTTGACGATATCAGGAATTCGCGGAAGATCGACAAGGTTTATCTGCGCGGGGCAGAGGTGGACCGGCCTGGGTTGCGGACGAAGTGGCAGGCGCGGTGGCCGAAGGCGGAGAAGTAGAACGCGGCGAAACAAATCTCTCGCAAAGGCGCTAAGCACGCAAGAACTCTTTG
>DATFSP010000263.1:0-2006 GCA_035262545.1 Rhizomicrobium sp.
TGGTGCGTGATATAGGAGAAATCGGCTCTCGAAAGTGCGCCGTTTGCTTGCCCCTGCTTACCCAGCGGATCGCGCCAATCGCCGGCCCCGTATGTTCAGTGACTAAGCTGTTGATTTTGCCAGATAATGTTGGAGCGGGCGACGCGAATCGAACGCGCGACCCTAACCTTGGCAAGGTTATGCTCTACCCCTGAGCTACGCCCGCGATCCAAGTTCAAGGGGCGGGTTATGACCTATCACCCGTTCCGTTTCAAGCCGGTCGGCTGGGGTTCGGTTAACCTTCCATCAATCGTTCGAAAAGTGCGCGTACGGCCTTTTGCCGCGCCCGGAGTTCCGCTTCCAATCGCCCGAAATCGGTCGCTTTACCAGCGCGGGCCAAGAGCGTCATCAAGCCTGCCGAGGCCCGGCCAGGCTTGAGCGTCTCGTCCAAGGCAATGCGCAAAATCTGGGTGAGCGCCTGCTCGAGGCTCGCAGCTTCTATGAGAAGCCTGGCGTCGCCTTCCGTCAGCACAAGGCCCGCCATCTTCCGGAGCGAGGCGATCGTGTTGGTATCGAGAATGTCGGGGTAGCTGGGCGCATGGATGAGTTGATGAGCCTGGGCCAAGAATTCGATGTCGATCAAACCGCCGGGAGCATATTTGAGGTCCCAATGATTAGCGCCCGGATATTGCGCGAGTATCTTTTTCCGCATCTCGCGTGCGTCGGCGAGAATGCGCTCAGCATTGCGTGGCGTGGTAAGACGCGCGGCAATTTCCGCGTCGATCCGGGCCCGCAATTTTTCCGCTCCCGCCACAACTCTCGCCCTCGTGAGCGCCATGTGCTCCCAGGTCCAGCTTTCGCGCGCATGATAATCCGCAAAGGATTGAAGGCTCACGGCTGCCGGCCCCTTGTTACCGCTGGGTCTCAGCCGCATGTCCACCTCATAAAGCGTCCCGGCCGCAGTCGGCGTGGTCAGCGCTGAAATCAGACGCTGGGCCAGACGCGCGAAATAGAGCGTGGGCGACAAAGGCTTTGGCCCGTCCGAACTCTCCACACCTTCGGGCACGTCATAGACGAACACCAGATCGAGATCGGAGCTGGCTGTCATCTCCTTCCCCCCCAGCTTGCCCATCGCGATCACGGCGAATTCCGCGCCCTTCACCCGCCCCACATTCGTTGCAAGCTCCGCTTCCACCGCTGGCAGAAGGCCGGCAATTACGCTTTCGGCGATGCGAGCAAAGGCCGGCCCCGCGCGTTCGGCATGGGCCGCATCGCTCACCAATTGCACGCCGACACGGAAATTTTCTTCACGAGCAAAGCGGCGTGCGCCGTCGAGTTGGTCCTCATAAGGTCCATGAAGCTGACGCTTGAGGCTGGCCTCAAGCTGGGCGGACTCCGGCAGCGTTGTCAGAAAATCGGCGTCGACCAGGGCATCCAAGGTGGCCGGCGCGCGCGCCAAATGAAAGGCCAGAAGCGGCGCCGAGCCTACGACGTTAGCCAAGAGATCCAGGAATTCCGGCTTGGCCATAAACAGAGAGAAAAGCTGAACGCCCGAGGGTAAGTTGGAAAGAAACCGGTCGAATTGCACGAAAGCGGTGTCGGGATCGGCGGTATCGGCCAGCGCCTTCAGAATTGCGGGCATCAGCTTGGTTAGCAGCTCGCGCGCCCTGGCGGAACGCACGGCGCGAATGCGGCCATGATGCCAGCCGCGGATCGTGGCCGCGACTTGCGACGGGGCACCGAAGCCCATCGCCCGCAATGTCTCGAGTGTCTCCGGATCGTCTTCAACGCCGGTAAACACCAAGTTGCCGCGAACATCTGCGAGATCGGCCTCGCGCTGGAACAGCCGCGCATAATGGTCCTGGACCGTCTCCATCGTGCGCGTAAGATCGGCGGCAAAACTCGCCACATCGACATAGCCCATGAAGCAAGCGATATGGGCTACACCTTCCCCGCTCTTGGGCACCGTGTGGGTTTGCTCGTCCTCGACCATCTGCAACCGGTGCTCCAGCGCGCGGAGCGTGCGA
>DATFSP010000264.1:0-47352 GCA_035262545.1 Rhizomicrobium sp.
GTGGCCTTGGTGCTTGTAATTGTCGGGCTCACTCAGTGGGCGATGTTCGGGATTGTTGCCGTCTGGAAGCACTGGCTTCTCCCTGGTGGCGCTAAACCTCGTGGGCAGTGCGCTATGCGAACACATCATCCGCTGGCCCTCGGTCCCATGTGCACTAGAGCGAAGGCTCCTTTGGTGGACTAGCGTGTGGGGGCGTTTGCTAGATTGAAGGTGAGCCAGAGGTTCCAGCCGGCGCAAATCAGGTGCAAATCCCAGCTTCCCGTGAGCCTTCCTTGGCGGGGTACCAAATCGTGATGCGCAGCGCGTTGCGATGTTCGGCATCGCGCAGTCCCGCGCTCGGGTCGCTTGCGGTCAAGTGCCGCTCGCCGACCGGAATGGCTAGCGCAGGGGTTATGAACAAGGCCAACGCCGCCACCAGCAAAGGGAGGAAATCGGCCTTCATGCTTTGGACCACAATTTTTGAAATAGCGAATGCAGTATAGAGGCCCTACCTCTCTTTGCCCAAGAATTTATAAAGCATGCGCTTCAGAGTGTGGCTCGATTTTGGGATAGCCAGATCCCGCCCGCCTGGCGGAGGGGGTAAAGAGGAAGGACGCCGACTTTACATCGCCTTCGGATTATCTGTTGTTCGGTTCGACCATGCCGTCAATGATGCGAGCGCTGTTGATTGCCGAGGTGTCGACGTGAAGCCCCATGGCGCGGGCCGCTTTGAGATTAACGACGATCTCCAATCGATCAAATTTTTCGATTTTTAGATCTTGAGGCTTGGAGCCTCTCATGATCAGGTCGATAAATCGAACCGAGCGGGCTGAGCAGCCCGGCACATCGGGATTGACCTGCAGCAGGGCTCCATCTTCCGCCGCTTCGGGCTCGCCCATCACCAACGGAATATGCTGAGCGTTGGCAATGTCAGCAATGCGCTCGCGCTGGGCGAAGAAGAAGGGACCCTGGAGGGTCATGACTGCCTCTGCACCGCTTCTTTTGGCTTCAACGATTGCTGGCGCGAGGTCGGCGGGAGTTTCAATGGGGAAAATCTTCAGGTGGACGCCGTGAGCGGCAGCCGAAGATTTTAGTGTCTGTAGCAGCGCTGGACTTTCAGGGTTCGGGGCATAGACCAGCACCGCAAGTTCAGAAAGCGCCGGCATGATCTGGCGCAACACTTCCAGGCGCTTGCGGATCGCGGGGCCAATCAAAAGATTCATACCGGTCACATTCAGCCCAGGGTGGTTCCAGCTTCGCACCAGACCGAGGGCGATAAAATCTCCGCTGGCAGCGGCACTGACGATCGGAATTTTACTTGTCGCGTGGCGGGCGGCCAACAGTGCATCACCCGAAATTCCGACGATCACCCGCACCTTGCGGTCAACCAACCCCTTCGCCAGTTGCGGGAGGTCTTCTGGCTTTCCCCGCGCCAAGGCAAAATCGAAAATCACGTTCCCGCCGTCGCGATACCCCATCTGCTGCAGCCCTTGAACGATCCCTTCGATAGATGGCGGTCCCCTGGATCCCGAATAGAGGATTCCGATGCGAGGCAAATCCGCCTGAGTTGCCAAGCTTTTGGCCGAAGTGGGGTGAACTGACATCGCCAAGACGGCAACGCATAACCACGCGGCTACGAATTGGCCGGCACAAATAAACCCAATCTTGGACTCGCTACTCTCTTCGTTGCCCTCAGCCATGGTTCATTGCCGCTATCTCGGCCTTTTCGGATGGTGTCAGATCAAGTTGCGCGGCGCGGACGAATTGCTTTTGCGCTTCGGCTTTATTGCCCGCATAAAATAGAGCCTTGCCCCATTTGAGATGCAGCCGGCCCCAGTTGGGCGCGTATTTGTTGGCCTCCTCGAACTTCGCCAGCGCGAGGTGCGACTGGTTCTTTGCCATCAAAGCCTCGCCCCAGCCTTCCAGGGGATCGGCGAAGTGCGGGCCTTTCTTGTTCGAAAGCTTGAACTTCTCGATGGCCTCATCCGGCTTGCCGCGATCAAGCAGGGCACGGCCCCATTCGGATTCAGCGTAAGGCAGTGACGGGCCAGCCGCCACGGCACGAGAGAACCACCAGTCGACGCGCGCGTCCTGGCCCTGCATCTGTGCCACCTGTGCCCGCGCCCTGAGACAGGGATAACAATCCGCCGGCATAGGCTTGAGACGCGACTCGGCGGCTGCGAACTGCCCCATATGGGCAAGCGCCAACGCCACCACGGGATCGATCATCACTGGCTTGTCTGCAGCCATGCCAGGGTAATTCGCCAGCAGTTGCGGCAGCGCCCTTTCGGCGGCCATTACCCCCGGCCAGTCATGGGCCTCCAGCGCGATCATCAGGCGCGCGTGCAAGGCGGCAATAGCGGAAAAGCCTGGATTGGAATAATTGGCACCTGCGCGAAATTCCGCCAGCGCGGCGCGCGAGGCGCCGAGTTCATGCAGGGCGACGAGATACCCGGCGAGCCGAACTGAGAAAATCGGAAATTGTCCTTTATGGCCGGCGTCTTCAACAATGGCTGTTCGGGCCTGATCCACCGCCTCTAGAAGAGCGCCTCGGTGCATGAGGATTATTGCGCGAAAATCTTGCTCTAGCCCCGCCATGGTCTCGGGCAACGTATAGTCCCGGCCATGCGCCAGCAGGGCGGCCAGCGTCGCGCTGTAGTCACGCTGGCTGTCTTCCCACCGTCCGAACCGGTACTCGGCGCCGGCAATGTTGGTGAGAATAGAATAGTTGTTTGGATCGAGGGTAAAGCCGCGCCGCAGCAACGGCTGATCTGCAGAATCGCTTTGATACTGGCTGGCGTCATTTGCCCAGGCGTTATAAGCCCAAGCCCGTTCGACATTCGGACCATTGGTGGCCAAAGCCTTCAAAGTGACGATGCCATCCTCAATGCGGCCTTGGGTCCGCAGCCAACTGCTGAAGCGGAAAGGCTGGGTGATGCGGTAGACCCGCTCTGCCAGCTTCTGCAACAGCGCATCCACTTCCGCTTCCGCACCTGCGACAGTGGCGCTGCCATTGTTTCCCACACGCGCGGTGAGCGCCACGCCCTGGTCTGTCTGCACCATCTCGCCGCCGATATGCAGATCATGGCCCAGCTTCTCGCGAAGAAAACGGTCCAGTTCAGACAGCGAGACGCCGGTTTCGGGAATTTCAAGCTTGAGCGTCTCGGCGAAGCCGTTGGCATAGCTCTTGGGCGGGCGCACTGTCGAGGTCTCGGCCTGCATCATCGCGAGCTTGTCGGATAGCTTGGCTGCCACCACCGGGCCACTGAGACCTCGGGCAGCGAGGTCTGGAGGCACGGCGAAGGAATCGATCACAAGGTTGTTGCTACTCGATGTGTTCCAGACCAGCCAAGCCAGCGCGGCGGCGATGATGACGCCGATGAAGGCCGTAGCGATGCGCAGCAACACGCCCAGGCGCATCTGCCAGATGCCAAGGCGAAGCTGCCTCAGTTGCTCATGCAGATGATGGCGCTGGTCGGCGATCAAGGCGCGTTGATCGTCGAGGAATGCGTCAGCTTTCGAGCGGCTGGCTCCCGCAAACGCTAGGGCAATAGCAGCCGGGTCAACGCCAGAACTCGCTTCGCCCGCTTCCAGGCCTTCAACTTCTTCAGCCATCTGGCTTCCCCCAGCCCATGCCTGATGGTGTGATTCACGCACAACCAAGGCCGTGCTGGCAAACCGCTCTCAAAAGCAAGCCAAATCAGAGACTTCAAGGAATCGGCAAAGTCGAGGAGTGCGGAATTTGAGAATGCATCGGCTCCTCACCAGACCAGTTTCGGCACCTCATCCCTGAGCGCGCAAAAGTGGACATAGGCGGCCGCTAGACCCGCTCAATACAAGACGGACGGCAGCCAAGTCCCGTCGGGCTCGTTGTAAAGGCCGATGGTCATCAGCGTCAGGGTTTGCGTCACGCGCAAACCTTCGGCGAGACACCAGCGCATCAAGT
The DNA here is from genome assembly GCA_035262545.1 of Rhizomicrobium sp. Lineage (GTDB taxonomy): Bacteria > Pseudomonadota > Alphaproteobacteria > Micropepsales > Micropepsaceae > Rhizomicrobium. The sequence continues at coordinate 3,926 of DATFSP010000264.1, forward strand.
CGCCATTGCGCGTCGGAACAAGAAACCCGGGGCCAAGATATGCAGGAGCAGCACCAATCAGCGCTTTCATATCGTCAGTAGTCTCGCCCACAGCGTGACCGAGATATGCAATCAAGGTGGCATAACCCGTGATGCGACCTGCGCGCTCCACCACGCTTGCTGTTCCTTGGGCAATTGCATCGGCCAATTCTCCGCTGCGATTATGCCCATGCACGCGGAAGCACACAGCGTTGCAGGCTGCCAGGTCGTCTGGGCGCGCCGGACGTATGGTGCAACCTGGTATTGATTTGCCGATCGCCGGGCCTTGCATACACGCCATGTATTCGCGCGCGTCAAATCCCAGCTTTAAGTACAAGGAAAGGGAGCGACTATGGTAGCCAGTTTGGAGAAGTCGGATGCCAACAAAGCCGCGCTCCCGAGCGCGATCCATAACTGCCTGCATCAATAAGCGGCCGACCTTGGCGTTTTGATCCCCAGGTTCGACCGAGATTGGCCCGATACCGGCAACCGGATTGCGCTCATCCATGAAATTCGTACCGACAATGCGGCCGTCGATCTCCGCCACGAGGTCGTAAAATCCTTCGTGACGGATCATGTTTCCGAGCACGCCAGCAGCAATTTCCGGAGTGGGAAAATCCGGAAGGAAATTATGCGCTTCAGCAATGTCCTTAAATGCGCGATAGCAAATCGCACCGGCCGCAGCCGCGTCGGCCTCTCGGCCTCGTCTTAGAGCGATCAGTTTGGACTCCCCAGCTCACCCTGCACCGGTCAGAAGTATCACAAAAACGCGAAATCCGGCTAATCCATGACTTTCGGAAGGCTGAACCTCAGCCACAATACTCCCGTCCATTATCCGCCAAGCAACTGCTCTCGGCTTCGGACTTGCCCTAATGTGTTGAAATCGTTGGCGCTCCCAGATTGATCCCGAAATCCGTCAAGTGGCGGCCTTCACGGCAATCGCATGCCATCGGGTGAGCCATGTGCGGCCATTGTCGATAGAAATCTGAGATGTTTGATCGAGCTTATCGGCCGAAGAAAAGACGAAGAGGTCACGCAGCATGATCGTCTTGCCCTTAACGGACAGCTCGGAATGGGATTCCCATTTGTTGCCGTCGATCGTCAAGCGTTCCCCGAGGGGACTAACGCTGTCGAAGATCACGAAATGCAGGTAACTCTTTTCGGACGGACTGTAGCTGAACAGCGAAAGATCGTTTGCCCGGATCCCGGTATCCGCTTCGGGAATGGACGACAGGATATCGCAACTGAGGAAGCCCTTATTGGGCATCAGATCGCAATCCATGACGCCCCGGCTCGGGCCGGCGTGGCTGTTTGCCGTCTCGTAGAACTGGCCATTATAGGTCCAATGTCCTTGCATCGGTCTGAGCTTTTCCAGTGGGCCGGGCGGCTGGGAATCCGCCGCCAAGGCTGAGGGCGTCGCGGCGGCCGTTGCCAACAACGCTATTGCGCCCATGAGCAATTTCGCACATTTTCGCATGGCCTGGCTCCTTAGCTTTGAGTGAACGCCAACTCGACTAGCTTTGATCTTTGCGCCATTACGGCGCGACGCCATTCGCCCTCATGACTGTTCCGTTCATCTGGAAAGAAGCTGATTGAAACAAGAGCTCGATGTAACAGCGCAGATGATCGACGCTTGATGCAGCGATCTCCGCGCTCCCTTTCGCTTTGGCCAGGATGAACGCCCCTTGAAGAACCGCTTGGGTGTGAAGGGCGAGGCTCTTGGCCGTCCAACCCCCGCGTATGCCGTGAAGCGCAATCGCCTTGTCGATGTCCATCTCGAGCGTCGCTGCGTGAGCGCTGATACTTGCATCGCAGGCAGCCCGGATTTTTGGCGAAGTCTTGTAGACTTCCTGGACCATCGTACCGACAACGCACGTGAATTCACGAGGCGTGCCCTTCAGAATCGCCTTGCGGAAATCGATGTAGCCGAGCACCCGTTCGAGCGGGTCGGCGTGGCGATGGTAAGGCGCGCCTTCGAAGTATGCGGCGGTGGTTTGTGACCAGTAGTCGGCCGCCGCAACGCCCAGCGCCTCCTTGCTGTTGAAATGGTGGAAGAAGGAGCCCTTTGCGACCCCGGCTTGGGCACACAATTCCTCGACCGTCGTGGCCGCATAGCCCTTGGCGCGGATCAACGACAATGCTGCGTCCAACAGCTTTTTCCGGGCGGCTGGCATGGATTTGTTGGCCGACGATGCAGCTTTCATCGGACGATTATACCGACCAGTCGGTATAAATTAATAGCTGATCCAAAGATGTTCGAGAACTCGATGAAAAGTTCAAATATTCAGGCACTTATGTGAAAAAGAGCGTCCTTGGGCCTAACCTCAAATTCTTCTCAAGGGCGCCCGGTGCCTGGCCCGGCAATCTCAGCCCTGACCGATCTAATAGGGCGTGCCGTCTTTGTGCAGGAATCTGCCGTCGCTGCTGGGACTCATCATGTCGATGTCGGAACATGTGATGACATCGGACCTCGAACGAGACCCCATTTCGAGATACCGCGCCATCTTGTCCGACCGGTTTATCATGTGATGACCGTTTCCTGTTCCCTTCGGAAACGCTGCGCAGTCACCGGCGCGCAATAGGGTTTCGCCATTGTCTTCAATCAGGGTCAGTTCGCCTTCAAGAACATAGACGAATTCATCTTCGTCGCTATGCCAATGGCGTTGGCTCGACCAATTGCCCGGCGGCAGCCGCATGAGATTGATGCCGAAATCCGTCAATCCGCCAGCATTGCCCAACCGCTGGCGGATGCGGTGAGCGCATGGAGCATTGAACTGTGGCGGATATCCGGTGCCCAGATGTTCGGGCACGGTTGGGATTTCGATTTTGGGCAAGGCGTCTTCTCCGTTTCAGGTCGCGAGGGAGAAACTGCGGACTGACCGAGCGTAACAGGTTGTAGGACAACCGTCTTTGGCGCCGGGCGCCGGCGATGCCATGGGCGCTCAAAGAAGTCCCACTCTCCTCCGTGCGCTTCGCTCCGGGCGAGTATATGGTTCCCGAAATAGCACCGACCGGAGGGAAGGATCATGTCGTTGGTCAGGAACGCCGCCTTTCTGGTTTCGCTGTCATGCCTCGCAGCGCTTCCTGCGTTTGCCCAGCAGGGTGGTCCGGTCACGGCAGCGCCCGGCGCGGTGAATTTTTCGCTTGGCCAGCTTCGCCTCACCGCGCTCAGGGACGGGGGTTATGTCTCATCGCCCTCAAGCGGCGATTTCGGGGCTGAGGTGGGCGCGGCGGCAGTGGAAAAAGCGTTGGACCAGGCCCATGAGCCCACCAATGAGATACGGCTGGACGTGGATGCGCTTTTGGTCCGCATGCCGGGGCGCGTTGTTTTGCTCGACACTGGGTTTGGTCCGGAATTGCCGGGTGCCGCGTTGCCCCAAAGCCTCAAGCTGGCGGGCGTGCAGCCTTCGGCCATCACGGATGTGTTGATCACCCATTCGCATTTCGATCATACGGGCGGATTGGCCACAAGCGACCACAAGCTCGCCTTTCCAAATGCGACGATCCGCATGTCGTCGCGCGAATGGGCATATCTCCAAACCCAGAACCCAACGCTGGCGAAGCTGATCGCGCCAAAGGTTGCGGCCTTCGAGCCCGGAGCGGAAATTCTTCCGGGCATCACGCCTGTCGCGCTTTACGGTCACACGCCCGGCCATGTCGGTTACGAGATCGTTTCCGGCAGCTCGCGCATCGAGGACATAGGCGACATGGCGCACAGCTACATCCTCTCGCTTCAAAAGCCACAATGGCTCGGCAAGATGGACCAGGATGAGAAAGCGGGCGCCGCGGCCCGGACGAGGGAAGTGGCGCGCCTGGCCAAGGCGCATGAGCTTGTGTTCGCGCCTCACTTTCCCTTCCCGGGTGTGGGATGGATCATTCTCAAAGGCGATGGCTATGCTTGGCTGCCCGACGCCGAGGTCGGCCACTAGGCTCTCCGCACTGCCCGCGCTTCCTCAGAGTTTTGCGAGGTTGTCATGAACGTCTTGGTCAAGAACCGCCCGGATAACAAGCGCGCGGCCAGGTATGACGATTCCGGCGAACTTCGGAGCATCGCCGGCTGCTCGCCGGACGAAGCGATCCGGCGGCTGGATTGTTCCCGCAGCGGTCTCAACGATGACGAGGTGAAGAAGCGGCTGGCGGAGTATGGTCCCAATGAGATTACGCAAGAGAAGCCGCCAAGCTGGTATGTCCAGCTATTCCATGCGTTCCTGACCCCATTCAACGGCGTGCTATTTGCGGTCAGTCTGGTGTCGCTGTTCACCGATGTGATCCTGGCCGCGCCGGAAGATCGAACCTTCCGGACCATTATCGTGCTGATGACCATGGTGCTGCTGAGCACCCTGCTGCGATTCTGGCAGGAATTCCGCTCCAACAAGGCCGCGGAAGAACTGAAGGCGATGGTGAGTTCAACCACTGCAGTCCTCAGGGCGGGCATGGAGCGTCCACAGGAACGGCCTGTCGCCGAATTGGTGCCTGGCGACATCGTCCAGCTGGCAGCCGGTGACATGGTTCCGGCCGACCTGCGCGTGCTGAACACCAAAGATTTATTCGTGAGCCAGGCCATGCTGACTGGCGAGGCGATGCCCATCGAAAAACATCCCAGTGTCCCTCAATCCTCGGGCCCAGGAGAATTGCTGGACCTCCAGACGGTCTGCTTCATGGGCTCCAATGTGGTGAGTGGCTCCGCGACGACGGTGGTCGTGGCCACAGGTGACGCCACCTATTTCGGAGCGGTGGCAAAGGACATAAGCGGGGCGCAGCCGCCTACAAGCTTCGATATCGGCATCAGCCGGGTCAGCTGGCTGCTCATCCGCTTCATTCTGGCGATGACGCCCGTGGTGTTTCTGATCAACGGATTCACCAAGGGCGATTGGCTGCAAGCGCTTCTGTTCGCGGTTTCGGTGGCCGTGGGCCTGACACCGGAAATGCTGCCCATGGTGGTCACCACCAACCTCGCGAAGGGCGCGGTAGCCATGGCCCGGCGCAAGACCATCGTCAAGCGGCTTAACGCCATCCAGAATTTCGGGGCCATGGACCTTCTCTGCACCGACAAGACCGGCACGCTGACCCAGAACAAGGTCATTCTCGAGCGGCACCTGGACATCCATGGCCACACCGACGCACAGGTGCTGGAGTTTGCGTGGCTCAACAGTTTTCATCAGACTGGTCTTCGCAACCTGCTGGACGAGGCGGTGCTGGAGTTCAGCGCGCATCATCAAGTCGTCGATAGGTTGAAGAATTTCAGGAAGATCGATGAGATTCCATTCGATTTCGTGCGGCGGCGCATGTCGGTCGTGGTGCGCGATGGCGGCAATCGAAACCTGTTGGTCTGCAAGGGCGCCATCGAAGAACTTCTGCCTCTCTGCACCAAGGCGGACGACAATGGTGCCGCGCCGGGCGGCGAGATCCCGTTCGGCGACAAGGAGCGGCAAGAGGTTCGCAAACTTACACGTGACTTGAATGAGGACGGCCTGCGCGCCATAGCGGTCGCTCATAAATGGATGGCTCCAGAAGACCGCACCTATACGGTCGCCGATGAATGCGATCTCACGCTGGCGGGTTATGTCGCATTCCTCGATCCGCCCAAGGACAGCGCGCGGCAGGCAATCACCGCACTCAAGGATCATGGCGTGCGGATAAAGGTGATCACCGGGGACAATGAGGTCGTTACCCGCAAGATTTGCCGCGAGGTCGGTCTCGAAATCGAAAATATCCTACTGGGCAAGGACATCGATCCGCTATCCGATGCCGACTTGGCTGAGCTGGCTGACCGCACCACCATTTTTGCCAAGACGTCACCGTTGCAGAAGTCGCGTATCATCCGCGCATTGAAGAGCCGCGGGCATACCGTCGGTTATCTGGGTGACGGGATCAACGATGCCGCGGCGCTCAAGGATGCCGATGTCGGAATCTCGGTCGATACCGCCGTCGATGTCGCCAAGGAGTCAGCCGACATAATCCTTCTGGAGCGCAGCCTAATGGTGCTGGGGGAGGCGGCAGTCGAAGGCCGGCGCATTTTTGCCAATATCAACAAATACATCAAGATGACGGCCAGTTCGAATTTCGGAAACGTGTTCAGCGTCTTGATCGCCAGCATCTTTCTGCCTTTTCTGCCGATGCTGCCGATACAGCTTCTGACACAGAACTTGCTCTATGACGTCTCGCAAATTTCCATTCCCTGGGACGATGTCGATCAAGACTATTTGAAAGTGCCCCGCAAATGGGATGCGAGCGGCCTTGCCCGTTTCATGGTGTTCATCGGTCCAATCAGTTCGATCTTCGATGTCGTGACCTTCCTGGTTCTGTGGTACGTCTTCGGTGCGAACACGCCCGCGCGCCAGTCGCTGTTTCAGTCCGGCTGGTTCATCGAGGGGCTTTTGTCCCAGACGCTGATTGTCCACATGATCCGCACGCAATATGTTCCCTTCTTCCAAAGCAGGGCGGCCTGGCCCGTCATCGCGTTGACGGCCTCGGTCATGGCATTTGGCATGTTTTTGCCGTTCTCGCCCTGGGGGGCCGATCTGGGCATGGTCGGATTGCCACAGACATATTTCTATTGGCTGGCGGGGATACTGCTTGGTTATTGCACGCTTACCCAGATCGTGAAGCGGCTTTATATCTGGCGCTTCCATCAGTGGTTGTAACGGAATTGCGCCCATCAGAAACGACACGGACGCGCGTGGCACGCTGGGCCGCGCTCGCACTTTCAGGATTGCTGGTGCTGGGCGGAATGTATCTGGGTGCGCTCCGGCTGACCGGAAATTTTCACACCGTCGTTCCCGGGCAATTGTATCGGTCAGGGCAGCCCAGCGCCGCTGAGATCGCCAATTACAATAAGGAATTCGGCATCAAGACCATCATCAATTTGCGCGGATCAGACCGCGGCAGCGGCTGGTATGATGCGGAGGTGGCGGAAGCGAACCGGTTGGGAATGGCGCATCTTGACTTTCCCATGTCTGCGCGGCGAGAGCTGACCGCTCCCGAAGTCAACCGCCTGATCGCCTTAATGAGAGCCGCGCGCAAACCCATTCTGATTCATTGCCAGGCGGGCTCTGACCGCACGGGGCTGGCGGCGGCGCTTTATCTGGTCGCAATCGCCAATACCAGCGAACGGGTTGCCGAAGAGCAGCTTTCGATCCGGTTCGGGCACGTTTCGCTCCCGATCAGTCCGGAATATGCGATGGATCGGACATTCGAGGCGCTTTCCCCACTTCTCCGATCCTCGCACCATCAGTGAGACAGTTCGCGGCTAGGCGAGCGTCAGCATCAGCCAAGGCAGGGTAACGTTGAACGAGCCGTTATGCGCGTCGAGGTGAACCTCACCATCGAGCGCATACCAATCGGTCAGAAGAGACACCTCGATCAAGGACCATGCCTTCGCCGCGATCAAAACCCCGGTGGCGTTGAGGAACTGGTTAAAGGCGATTGGATCGCTCCGATCTCCGCCGAAGAAACCGCCATTCACAGAGTCGCTTATCAGGGGGCTGTCCTGGACGATCGCGCTTACCGATGAGTCCATTCCCCAAACGGTTGTCCGCGCGTGCACGGTCGCTTTCGCCTCCGAGTCCGGCAGGAACCATGACGCAATGCCGTTCCAGTCGGCATTAAGCGAAAGGTGGGCGTTGACGACCAGCTGGGCGCCCGCGGTCATGGTAACCGCAGTTTTCTCCGGGTTCTGCCACAGCGTGTAGAAGCTGAGGCGGCCGGTACCGCCTCCGCCGACCGCGTCACCGGAAACATCGAGCCCGTACTTGGCCCAACTGTCGAGAGAGCCGATCGAAGAATCGTACACCGACCCTGCGTCCGCGAAACTCCGGATGAACGTCACCTGGTCGATCATGATGTTCATGGGAATGACGGGAGGAAGCGCAGGCCACAGACCCTTGAGCCAGCGTTCGGCCTCGGCCGAATTTGCGACTGCTCTTTGGTGTGCCTGCTGGAGCCGCTCTTGCCGCGCCTTGGCGCGATCGGCGGCGAGCTCGTCGAGGCGGTCGAGGTCTAGCCCGCCGGCCTGCAGCGTACGCAGGCCCGCGTTGCTGTTGTCGCGAGCCATTCTGGCCCGCGCGCGGAGTGTTTGGGAATCCTCCCTGCGCGGTTGAGCGACGCGGGGCGCCACCACCGTATCGACGAAAGCTTCCGCACGCTGCAACACGCTTTGGTCGATGGTCCGTTTGTTCATGATCGGCGTCCTCCCGAAAAGCGCCGTCACCCGGCGGTGCCGGCGGACTGGAAGAGGCTACTCCTCCGATAATTGCAGGTCCATGACGGAGCGTGCGCCGGCGCAGCTTTTCGCCATTGCGCCTGATCGAGTGCGCGCCTGATCGAGACGGAATATGGATTTCCAAAGTAAGCAGGTAATGCTTTGAAAACTCCGAGCCCTATGTTTTTCAATCACTTGGCCAGGTGAAAACACAACCGGAAATTGTCAAGGTTCGGGTTGGAACCCGGCTTCATCGGCGTTATGGTGGTTGCGGGTAGGGTTGGGGGACTTTAAGTGCTCAGACCGGCTTTGGTCGCGCCGCTATGGTGCGCGTTCTTTCTGTCTGGCTGCGCGGCGGCGAATGTCACGCCGGTACGAATGTCTCAACCCGGCGATCAAGACCTTACTTGCCAGGCTTTGAAGCAGCAAATCGCGGACAATAGCGCGGTAGCTCAAAAATTCATCAAGGAGGACCGCCAAGTCGCGGAAGGCAATGTCGCGAAGGGCGTCGGCGGTGCCATTCCATATTTGGGCCTGCTTCTGGTCGCCTCCACGGATCTTTCCAACAAAGAACAGGTAGAAGCGCGTGCGCTCGTAGACAGAGACGAACGGCTGGAATTCTTATCAAAGCAGAAAAATTGCACTGATTAATACGGGGAGAATTTTCAATGATGCATATAAGATCAGAATTGCGCATTCCGCTTGTGATCGCAGCGGTCGTTGCAATGGGCTTGACAGGATGCGCAACGGCCGCAAAGCCGGAAGCCATGGCCGTATCGGCTTTACCTGCCGAGAAGCCGTTTCCACAATTCCTCTCGCACGCCATGTGCATTCGCAATGTCACCGGGGGCGAAAAGACCAATCCGCTCTGGGTGTCCAAGGTTGATAATGATGGCTTCCGCAGCGCACTTGGGACCTCGCTGGACAATGCCGGCCTGAGCGCCCCAGCCAGCAGCTGTTCCTATCCCGTTGACGTGAACCTATTGGGCTTGTCCCAGCCGGCCTTTGGCCTTTCTTTCACGGTCACGTCGCATGTGAACTACAAAGTCTATGATTCAAACGCCCAGCCAGTGGTTCTGGAGACCATAGACGCGCCTTACACTGCCACGGTATCGGACGCCCTGATCGCAATCGAGCGCATGCGGCTAGCCAACGAAGGCGCAATTCGCGCGAGCATCGGACAATTCTTCGACAAGCTGCGGGATGCCCATCCGGCTCAGACTGCTTCGGCGGCGCAATAAGAGATTTGGTTCGGATCAAATTCTTGCCGAGGGGCCAGATTGCTTATTCCCAAGAGTGGCGCGTAGGGTGTTGGGATGACCGGATTTCGACTAGCTCAATTTGGCGTACTCGCTGCGATGCTCCTAGCGCCCACTATTACTCACGCCGCAGCTAACTCTTCCGCACCAAAGGTCGGTGACACCTACGAGTTAATCCTGACAAAGGATACTATACAGCAGGGCAGCCAAGGGTCTTCGGGAAATTCACACGACAAAGATACGATTATTGAACGGGTGACTGGTATACGGACGGACGGCATCGAGGTTGAATATGATCTGCCGGACACCGCGACGGCAAAAGAAAGAGCCAGCAACTGGCAGCTGCCCGCGCGAATTTTTCGCCCTTTCGCTGGACCAGTTCAGTTGCTCAACGGAGCCGAACTAAATGATCGGGTCAACAAGTGGTTAAAAGCCACCGGACTGTCCCGCTCAGCTTGTGGGCAATGGATATTTACTTGGAATGCCTTCCAAATCGAATGCGATCCACAGTCAGTAATCAAAACTGTCGAAGCGTTCGATTTGAGGAACCCTAGCCTAAGCGAGGGAGCCACCTATCAGGATACTGACGCGAACGGTCCTGTCACGCTGACTAAGGCTTCATCTGGGCAGGATGGCGCGATTCTTGTTGCCGAAATGCAGCTCAATCCAGACACCGTGCGGCGCGCTCGCGCCGAATCGGATGTCGTGGTCGGGCAGATCATGAAGAGGCCAATCTCTCTCGACGCCGCAGTTGCTAAGCATGCGGCGGATACTATTTCGGGGACAATTTCGGTTAGATTCGAAACAGATACCTCCGGAAATGCCCGCCGCAGGACGAAGGTTACAAAATTGAATATTAAAACGCCGGACGGCCAGTCCGAGACGCAGACTACTACTGAAACCCTGGAGTGGCGGCTTATTTCGCAGCGCAATTAATTATAGGCTATCAAGCAAAGCGATGGTTTTTCATGGGGCAGAACTAGCCGTGATTGAGATCGCCTGTTCTTCGTGTGGCCGCAAAAATGAGTTTCAGCAGCCTTACCCCTTCCACGCGGGATTTGGAGATCAAGGCTTTCTCTACAACGATGCGGGCAACTTAACATTGGTATGGAGTGCTTTCGATCCCGCATATGAAGCAATAGTAGGAAGGGCAAACCCATGGGTGCTCAATGTTGAGCAGCAAGTCTTATTCGAGAATGAGTTACAGGATGCCCCGTCTGGCGGGCGGTGGCGTTTCGCGAATCCCGCACGTTGTTCGGCTTGTGCGAGCTCAATCAGTGGGCCGATGAAGGAGACAATTTATTATTTGCGCTTTCCTAACAGTCTTGACGTCGACACTGGCCGCCGACTCAGAAATTGCCTCAGGCAAAAGAATTGATGTTTATGTGCGGAAAATGTGAAGCAACGGCGCCTTCGCGAGGAGAGCGTGCGAAGGTCATTAAGGCGACCGATGGGCAATAATCGCGGAACGGCTGCTCTGTTGCTGGGCGTGGTGCTTTGGAGCACCACAGTTATGGCCCAAGACTCAGCTGTATCGGCGGCGTCTCATCCCATTCCGCAAGCTGCCGAGCTTAATTTGGCGGGACCATTCCATGCCCGTTCTGCTTGGCGCTTGGTCGTAACCGAAGGAGCACCAGTCAAAGATCCCGGAGGCAACGATGCGCCTGGTGCTCTGACGCTATGTCTGCGCAAGGACGCGGCGGGATCATGCATATCTGGTCCCGTTACCCTTCCGCTCCGAGCAACCACATCGAGCGATGCCATTGCATGGGAGCCGCACTACCTGATCACAGACAAAGCAGTTTATCCGGCGGGGCCGAAGGCAGCGCCCTTACTACTGATCGTGACCGGCAGTTTAATTTCAGGAGATGGAAACCAACTCGTATCTACCCAGTTGGTCTCGTATGACGTTCGGCGGGACATTTTTCGGCGCGTCTATGGCCGAAGTACCTGGCACAACAACAACCAAGAAATCCGGTTTGTTTCCGGCGGGCCGCTTCAAGGAAGTGTAATTTCCGCTGAGCCACAGGAACATTCGCCATACGGCTATTGGATTGTGGTCAATAAGCGGTCTTCAGAAGGAGCGTATCACCAGGTGCTTCGCTACCGGAGTGCCACTCTCTACAACGATGGCAATTCATTAGCAGTGATCGACTCTGAAATGCCCAACATTGAAAGGCGACTCGGCTTATGGAAGCCCGGAGAGCCTATCCCAACGCCTAGTGGGAAAGTTTGCTCTAAACCGGTGCTACGACACACCGAACTTTGGTGCAGATGAAGCGTGTGGTGCCGGACCGGTTGGGTCTAGGGGTCACCGGAACAATTCAATTGGAAATTGGAAAGCAGACGCCCACTTTCGAAGTGGGACATCTGCTCACAATCCTTATATCCCTCCCTCTGAAGGGATATGGGAATAGCTCGCCCAGGTTACACTTTTGGCAACACCTAGCTTTTTCATTTTCCGTCGAGAATACGGCGAAGTGGTGAGTTAGCCTCGGCTAGCGAAGCATGAATTTGAGGATGATTTGGGTCAGCGGCCCGAAGGGTGCGCGCAGGAGATTGGCTGCGTTCCACCTGCTCATTTCAAATATGCCTTTAGCGTGACTGAGGCGGCGGAAGCCTTCGACTCCGTGATAAACACCCATGCCGCTTGGGCCAACCCCCCCGAAAGGCAGATCGTCCTGTGCGTAGTGCATGAGCGTGCCGTTGATTGTGACGTTGCCGGACGTCGTGCGGCTCAACACCTTGCGCCTGTGCTCGCCATCCCGGCCATAGTAATAAAGCGCCAGCGGCCGAGATTGTGCATTGATATACCCGATGGCCTCGTCGAGATCGCGGTATGAGCGCACCGGCAGAACAGGTCCAAAGATCTCTTCCTGCATGATGCGCATGTCGTCGTTGGCGTCGAGCACAATCGTTGGTGCCAGTGTGCGGAAACGACGACGTGCATCGCCGGGGTTCCGTCCCACCTCTAGAATGCGCGCGCCTTTGGCGCGGGCATCGTCGAGCAGCGCCGCCAGACGTGCATAATGGCGATCATTGATGATGCAAGTGTAGTCGTCGCTCGTGGGTCCGTTCGGATAGAGCTCGGCGACCGCTTTCTCGTAAGCGGTAATGAAAGCGCCAACCTCGTCCTCGTGCACCAACGCGTAATCGGGAGCAATGCACGTTTGCCCTGAATTAGAAAGTTTCCCGTAGGCGATGCCGGCCGGCGCATGGTCGAGTGCGTAGCCCTTTGCGACTATGACAGGTGACTTGCCGCCGAGTTCCAGGGTGACGGGCGTCAGAGTTTCGCTCGCGGCCTTCATGACCGAGCGGCCGACTGATGTGCTCCCCGTGAATATCAGGTGATCAAAGGGCAGCGTGGAGAAGGATGCCCCGACGGAGGCATCGCCGGTCACGACCGCGACCTGCTCATCCGTGAATATCTGCGCCAGCATTCTCGCGGTCAGCTCGCTCGTTGCGGGCGTGAATTCCGAGGTTTTGATCATCGCCCTGTTGCCCGCGGCGATTGCCGTCGCCAACGGCATCAGCACGAGCGAGAGTGGATAGTTCCAGGGCGCCATGATCCCGATCACACCGAGCGGCTGATACTCGACGCGGGCGCTTCCGAAGCGAAACGGCAGCGCGACGTGTCGGCGCGTCGGCCGCATGAAGGCGCGCAAGTTGCGGTGGAGATAGTCGATTCCCTGGACGAGCGGCACGATTTCCAAGATGGCGGTTTCATGTCGCGACCGATGGCCAAAATCAGCGCTCAGCGTGGCCTCGATCTCAGTCCGCCGTGCAAGTACGGCACGCCGGAGTTTCCTAAGGTCTTCACGGCGCTGATTGAGCGAGGGCGGACCTACGCGCAGGAAGACGGCGCGCTGCCGGGCGATAATTTCACGCATGCGACCAGTGCCATCGGTGACGTTGGTGTTCATGGACGCCTCAATGCGTTTACGGTGTCTTGGACATGTACGCTCCGACAGTTGAGCTACGAGGCTGCGGCGTGGATTTGCAGGGCCAGCAGTATAGCATGCCAAGTCACGGGAAGGACTTGGACCAAAACCAGATTATCGGCAGTGCCAACTGCCGTCAGCGCGGGCACTCGCTGTGTTCAGCGTCCTTGGCGCACTTTCGTGCCGACCGCCTCTCCCACGCCTGGTGGGTCGCTCGAGGGCTCTAGAGATCGTTCTGAGCGCCGACGATTTCGATGCTGATATCGCCGAGCGTTATGGGTGGGTAAACCGCTCTCTGGATGATGACGACCTAGAGTCGTTTGTCGATGCGCTCGTCGGGCGTCTAGCCTCGTTCGATCGTGATACGCTGGCCGCAGCGAAGGCCCAGATCAATCGGTTCGGAATGCCGACAACTGCCGAACTTCAGTCAAGCAACGATATGATCTTCTCAATTCTTGCCTGGCCCAGTGCGCAGGCGCGCCGCGCCAAGGTCCGCAATATCGGATACGGCGTTCGGAGCGACTTCGAATTGAATTTTGGCCGGTATCTTCCTTCGCTCGGGCGGGCCGACGGAGCAGACACTGATACGCAGCCCAACTGACCAGACCCATGACGCCACGAGCGTATCGCGACCTCTAGTTACAGACGCCGCAATGCTACCACGAGACATGTCAGTGTCTCGACTTGGGGTGTTGCCAAAAGTGTAACCTGGACGAGCTATCCTATATCCACTCCCGCAAAGGGAAGGGGCATAGAGAAAGCACACGCCGGCTTGAGCACGAGAAGGCAGGTCCGGGCCAGGCAAGCCGGAAATAAACAACACGCAGAACCTCGCTTAAATGCAAGCGGCGACATCGCTCGTTATGTATCAAAAACCTACAACTCCGTAACAAGGCTGACGAGTTTTCAAAGCAGTAAGCGCGAGTAACTGTCGTTAACTCGAAGTTGAGGATGATTCTAGCCAGGGTTGCTGCGCCAAATCCTGGACGCAGGCGTTAATATTTTGAAAAACTTTCCACGGCACTATTTGCGATATTTCGGGGGGTCGCGCTTTTGGGGGCTTGGAATGGGCTGAGTGGATCCCAAGGGTCTCTCAGCCCAACCAAACATCTTAGTGGTAGGGACTTTCGGTGAGGTCAAGGTTACCAAACAATCTCGACGCCAGCATCGCAAAGAGCAAAGGCGGCCCTCGCGATTCGATCCGCGCAAAACTTTTGCGCAAGTCACTCCAACATGGGGGGCTTAAGGACGAGTCGCCGCTACCGGCAAAGCTGCCTCAGCGTGGTCCCAAAACATTGGTGCCGAGCAAACCGGCCGCAGCAGAACACTATGTCTCAAAGCCGGTCCGCCAGCGCCAGCCGGTCGAATATCTGGGCTATCTCATCACCACCGAGCAACAACTTGACGGCACTTGGGTTGCAAATTTCGTGCATATGGGGGGCACCGTGGGTTGTGTCCAAAATTCCGCTCCATACCCCGTCAGTTACGCGGCGCTTTCAGACGCCAAGCGCAAAATCGATGCCGCTTCGTCGGGGCCGGCTGGTAACCGGAAACATGAGCGCGTTCCCGTCGCACTGGAAGGTGTCATATTCACCAAGGGTGCTACACACGAATGTCAAATTCTGGATTTGTCCCAGGGTGGCGCCCGCTTGTGCCTCGAAAAACCCATTGATTTGGAAGAAGAGCTGGGCCTTTACATCAAGGGATTTGGACGTTTCCGGGCTCAGGTAGTACGTAGCAGCGATAAGGAAATGGGAGTGCGCTTTATCGTCGATAACGCTGCTGTCTCCAGTTTGCTTAGCGGCCTATCGAATTATGTGAGGGGCCTCGACATTGCTGAAACCGAGGAGCGCAAAGAGATCCGCGTTCCCACTTCAATTGTAGCGGTTTGCCGGCTGGCGAATGGTACGGCGATCCCGTGCGAGATCATCAATGCTTCGATCCGAAGTATGTCACTCCGCATTTCGGAACGCCCGCCGGTTGGATCGCTTGTGACACTCGGTGGCACCAAGGTTCGCGTGGTTCGTCATCACAGCAAGGGGATTGCGGTGCAATGTATTCCCTCGCCGAGCCCGAAATCCGACCGGTTCACCTTCAAGGACGATTGACAGATCGCCTCAGCCGGCGGCGGCCTGCACTTAGAATCCGGCCAATGTTGTCTCAAGACGGCGCGAGTGTTGGTGGCTAAAGTGTTCTTGCCGCCGCTCGCTTCCAGACAAGGACATAGGTTACCGGCAAATTATCACGAGTAGCCTTTGCGGCGAGATAAAGCTCCTCGCCCTTGAATTCGTACGCGCGCTCAACAGTGCCCGACTCGGCTGAGCGAAGGGTCGCCTCCACATGATGGCTGACGATGTGCCTTGCAGAGTCCACCGTGTATGTACCGAAATATCCTGCGGCTTCATTCTGCAATCAGAGGCTTCAAGAAATTGGCAAGGTCGGCGAGGGCGGGCTGGTGACGGTGGGAAAGGGTTCAGCGTTCAAAACAGAGACGTCAGTCCGATCTGGAACTGGCTACGGTTGTAGCTGAACACGGGAATGTTGCTGTGCTGATCGGTAAAGACATAGGAGAATCTGGGCGTGAAGCCGTGATAATCCAGCCGTCGGTTGAGCAAATTGAAAGCCAGCATCAGGACGCTGTCGTGACGGGTGATACCGAAGGCGGCCAAGGCCGCGTCATAATGGTTGGAATAGAAGGACGGTTGCATGCCTGCGGAAAATCCAAAGGGCAAATCCTGCTGATAGCCCACGCCCGCCCAGAAGCCGGAATACGCATAAGGCGCGATTTCGGCTCCCTGGCGGTTGAAGCCCCCTTGCAGCATCACCAGGCTTGATGGCGTCAACACATAGGTGGGCTGTACCTGGACGGAATAGAGCACGCCGCTTTGCTGCGGGATCGGGTGGTCGTGGACAGTCTGCGCGCCGAAGGAGGCGCCGATCAGCAAGTCGGACGCGATACCCACTTCAGCCGCGAGCTTTCCGCCCGCGCCGATGAGATAGGGCCTGTTGCCGTACCAGCGCTCGAATCCCGTGCCCAGAACGCTGATATCCCAGTCCTGAAACAGGAATTGCGGTCCCGCATAGCCGGACAGAGTCATGTCGTCGAACTGGCCCCCGCTATATTCCAGCCTTGTGAGATCGCCGCCGACGCGCGCCTTGATCATGTCGGTGATGAGTGGCGACCATTCCCCATTCACATCGCCCGCCAATCCCACGCCGCTTTGCTTGCGGGCGTTGGGTGCGAGCGTGAACGGCAGGCCGAACAGGGTTACCTGGCTGGCGCTGGGCCCGGCATTCTGGTTGGTGTCGGGCGCCAGCGCGAAGGAGAAATTGTAGCGCCACTCGCGCAGGCGATAGATCGCGGAAAGAAACTGGTCGATGTTGGCCTTGACGGTGTCAGGAATGTCGCCGGCGCGGGCGAAGCGGAATTGGCGCTCGGCATTGTCGTAATCGCCTTCAAGGAAGAAGACCCGCGCGAGCTCCAGCCGGACCCGCTCTGCATTGGGCTCGCGCGCCAAGATTCGCCGGTAGATCGAAATGGCGCCATCATAATCTTTCTGCGCCGTTGCGATGGCGGCAAGAAGAAACAGCGCCTCGCTATCGTCAGGATTCCTTTGTAGTTCTCTGGTCAACAAAATCTTGGCGTCGTCATATTTCCCATTAACGATGAGAAGCTGAGCGGCTTGTACGGTGGTAACTGTGATCGTTGTACCGATGCTGACCTGTGCTCCGGCAGCAGGGGTAAATAAGAAAAAAGCGGCGACAATGAACGGTAGGCGCACCCGATGTATTAGGGGCGCAATAGAACCAGCGCGCCGAATATGTATCGAGATGTTTGCCAAGGCCGGATATCAGGGAGCTAAACGGTCATCCCGCGGTAACTACCGGTTACTGCTTGGTCGCGCCAATCACGCCTATCGCCGCCTTGCCATTTACGGCACTCGGCTCGGCGAGAGTCCAAATTGCTCCAAGCTCCTGTCCATTGGGGCCATATAGTGCGCCCGCAAAATTGCCGGTAGCGGCGCTGGACAATCCGAAAGAACCGGATGCGCCACTCGTGCTGGTGGATCCGGAGATAGTGGAAACAGTGCCAAAAGGTGTCGAAGTGCCAGAAACGCTACCGGTTAAGGTGACGTTATTCCAAGGCGTCGCTGAGCCTCCGGATGTTGGTGTTGCCGTCATGTTCGTAAGCGAGCCGGTCAGGGCGCCAGACCCAAAGTTTACGGTAATATTGGCTTGGCCTACGATCCCTGCCGCCGCGATTGTGCCAGTGCCGGATGGTGCGAAAACGGTTCCAACCGCGCCTCCGGCAGTTGGCGATCCAACCGAGGCGCCGCTTCCAATATAGGTTCCTGTGCCACTCGTTGGCACATTCGCGGCCGGGGTCTGGTATCCGGCGGTGAACGTGCCCAAAGTAGCGTTGCCAGGCGGCGGTATGTGGGCCCAAATGCCAGCGACAAGGTAATTTAGATTATCGAGTGCAAGAGTGTACTGGCCGGAAATCGAGGTAACGCTGCTGCCATTCGCCGGAATTACGACATCCCCCGGGGAGAGAGCGCCGTCGCTTATGCGGAAGGTGAAGAACGTATTGCCATTAACCGTCTGCGTGCCCTCATAGATCAACTGAGGCCCCTGGTCGGTCTCAGGCCCTACGCTTGTCGAGGTAAGATTGATTTCGGCGTTATCCATCGGGAATACGGTCCCAACTGCCGGCAAGCTGGTCGTGAAGTTGGGCGAGGCACCGGTGGCGATGGTGATCGGATTTGTCGAAGGGATGTTAACGACAGGCGCGGAAATGCTGACGTTGCTGGGAGTTGCCGGGGCAGCGGGCATACCTCCGCCGCCGCCCGATGAACAAGCGGCCAAAGGCAAGACGACGCAAAGCATGAGTGCGAGCTTGAGACATGGCTTGTCCATGAATTCCCCCACGATTGTACGAACATCCGGACTGCGTCCGGGACGCGTTCAACCTAGCCCGCGTGTAATAGACCGGTGATGTGGGCATTAATCAAGTGTGCCTTGACCTTTAATTCTGGAATACGCGCAAGGGTTGTCATCGAGAGGCGCAGCAATGTCCGAGATTTATCGTCGCAGCTAAGCCATTGTATTTGTTAGTCCGAGAATCAACGCAAAAAGATGCTAGTGTCTGACGCGTAGGGGAATTCCGACATCTTTTGGGGGCGCGGGGGCAGTACGAAATGACCAAATTCAGGTCTGCATTTCTTGCGGTTGCTTGGCTGTCGGCTACGACCAACATGGCGTTTGCACAGATAGGGACAGGCGATCCATCGGCCTATTTGAGATGCGACGGCAACCCAGCGCACCGCTCTGCCGGTGAGCTCCTTGGCAGGGTGCTTTTGCTCACTGCGACCCTTGGATTGGCCGGCCGCGGGGAAGTCCAAGACGTCTCGAAACTGGCCTACGGAATCGACGGCGTAAACGCCTGTGACGCGGCACTCCTTGGGGAGAGCGATCCTATTCGCAAGGTGCAGCTGATGTTGGCGCGTTCGATCCATCATGTTGAAGCGAAGGATTATCCGGCTGCGCTGGAGGATGCGCGCACAGCGCCATCATTGGCAGGGGACGCAGCTAATGACATCGGTTTCCAGCACAGCTTGTTGGTATCATCTTTGGAATTGCAGGCAGCTTCCTTGGTGCGCGAGGGAAATTTTTCCGAGGCAGAAGGGATGGCGCTGCGGATGGCCAATACCTCGCCCTATGACGTGATTGCCCAGATACGCGCAATTCCTTACGCCCAACTGACGGCAGAATTGACGCCAGAAAAGCAGGCCTATCTTGATCGGCTGGTGAAGATTTTCCCCGAAGCGTTGGGCATTCGGGCGATGGCCTATCAGTGGGCGGGAAAATATCCTGAAGCGGCTGCGGACTACGCAAATATCGTTGATCTCCGGATAGGATTCAGCCCCGACAACAACGCGCCTCCTCCTTCACCAGACGTTCTGGCCTTGCGTTCGGTGATGTTGGCGCTTGGCGGCAAGATTGCCGAGTCCACAGATGTGGCGGCCGAAACTTCGGCGATGGTTCGCGTGATAACTGCGTCCGGCAAGGCAGGGCTCATGCAATCGTCCATCGAGGTCGCGGAACAGGCCCTGGATTTCCAAGCCATTGTCGTGGAGCTGACGGCAGGCCACGACAGTGCAGCGCGGACAAAATTCGCGGCACGGTCTCATTGGTTGGTCCCCGCGACGCCTGCGGTCGCCGATTTGGCGGCCAGGCTCCGCCAGGACGCTCCGGCGGGCGACCTCATCGGTCCACTCGCCACCAACCCGGCTGCTATGCGCACCGATGGCCTCGTCGCAAATGCTGGAGCGCTCACGGCAGCGAGCAATGCCGACGTCTCTCTCTACACCGCCATACGGCCGCCAATGAATGCCGCCACTTATAACTCTTGGACAGATGACGTGTGGGATACGAAGTCGTCCATCTTCCTGCATCAGCGGACCGCAAACGATAATTATATCGGCGAACTCATGGTCGTGCCTCGCACGCCAGGGTTTTTCAAACCGCCACACGTGATCACCATTGCCGCGGGAGACGCACTGCTGATGCATTCCGCCCTGATGGCGCAAACGCGAGGCGACAAGGGTTTCGAGCTTTTCCCAGGACGAAGACAGCTGGATGCTTTGCTCATACGGTTCGGCAATCCAGGAGATCCGGGAATGCCGCCCGCCGCGACGTTTGATGCCGCGACCGTTATCGCTGACCTTTCTGTTGAATTCCCCGAGCCGCGCGCGCGGGGAGCTACCGGCAAATCATCGGAGCACGCAAACTAGCCAGGCATCTGGCTCTCCTCTAAGGCAAAATCGGGAGGATCGGGAATGGGGTGGAACATAACCTGTGGCGCATGGCCTTCAGTTTGCCGGATCATCGCATGCCTTCCATCGGTAGCGTTAATTACGCTTGGCATTGCTCATGCCGACATACCTCTGCCTTCCAACGGTGGCACGCAACTACAAAATCCTCAAACTCTAATTGACACGCTTACTCAAAAAATTCGATCGGGGTCGTTGAGTGGCAAGGAACTGGCAGATGCATATTTAGGACTGTGCGAAGCAAACGCCCAATTACGACGCATCAATATAGCGATAACTGCTTGCTCTAAATCCATCGATACGCTTGATTCATGGGACGCACGCTTTGTCCGAAGTGCAATATACACGGGTCTCAAAAATTACCCGGCTGCCTTAGAGGACTTCGCCGCGCTGACAAGATTGAATCCAAATGACCCTTCGGGCCACGCCCTCGGCGCGTCCATCTATTGGATAACCGGGAATATCGACATGTACGCATCAGAAAGCGACGCGGCGATGTCACTGATCCCGAACCCTATTCCCGCGCTAAAGGCGCGTGCAGAATTATATTTCAACAACGGCTATTGGTCGCGCGCGCTCGGAGACTATGACGCACTCCTAAAACGAGAGCCGGACAACCCACAAATCCTGCATTTTCGCGGCGATGCGAAATCCTATTTGGGAAACTACGATGAGGGCATGCTCGATTATGACCGGGCTCTTGAGCTTGATCCCAAGGCTCAGCTTGTACCTATCGCGATGTCAAAGGTATTATCTTTTTTTGATCGTCAAAAATATGATGATGCCGCTGCGCAAGCGCAGATCGCCGCTGATGCTGCACCGGATAATGCCTACAATCTGCTATGGCTAAACTTGACTAGGACGCATGCGGGAAAATTCAATCCGGAGGACTTTTCGAGGAGGGCAGCATCTGTAAATCCCTCGGCATGGCCCTACAGCATCATAGCATTTGAGCTTGGTACCATAACCGAGGACAAACTCTTTGTCGCCGCAGGAAACGGCACGAGTCCTCAGCAGGTTTCAGGCCAGAAATGTGAGGCCGATTTTTACCTAGGCGAATACAAGCTTAATAAGGACAAGTCCGCCGCAGTGAGTTTGCTTAGAGATGCGGCAGGCAGCTGTTTAAAGGGGTTTTTCGAAGCAAACGGCGCTGCGTTTGAACTGCGTGCATTAGGAGAAGATGTCAAGTTTTAGTTGGCTTAAAACCTCGCTGTCCTCTGATTTTCTGCAGCCTTTACAATTTGACCACAGTCATTCCCGGCCGGAAATAATCGGCGGGGCCCCGATCTAATAGGGCGTCACCCGAAAGCGGCGACTGCGTTGCGCTCAACCTGGCCAACACAGGGCCGAGCGGAGAGTAACCCCTGCGGCCGGAGGTGAGCGACGCGCCGTAAAGCGTGGCTGTCCGGCTATGAAAATCGAGCAGATTCAGCTTCTTCGGCAAGGATGCGCGTTGGTCATCGCCGGGAATCACGCCCCCTGGCTTTGTCGCGGCACGAGAAAGTGCCATTATTCAAGGCAACGCGGCGTCGATGGGGATGTCGGCCATGCTGAAGAACAACCTGGTTGCCTGCGCGGCCCTGTTTCTTCTTCTGCCCGGTTCGGGCGGATACGGCGCGACGATTGGCGATGCCGAGCTGCGCGCCGCCGACCGCGACACCGGCAACTGGCTGATGTACGGGCGCACATACGACGATCACCGCTTCAGTCCGCTGAACGAGATCAATGAACAAACGATCGGCAAGCTGGGGCTGGCCTGGAGCCATGAATTCGGGTCCACGCGCGGTCTTGAAGCAACGCCGCTGGTGGAAGACGGGGTCATCTACACCTCCGGCAACTGGAGCCTGGTCTACGCAATCGACGCAAAAACGGGCGATGTCCGCTGGACCTATGACCCCAAGGTGCAACGCGCGCGCGCCTATTTTGTCTGCTGCGATGTGGTGAACCGCGGCGTGGCGCTTTATCACGGCAAGGTCTATGTGGGCACGATCGACGGCCGGCTCATCGCCATTGACGAGCACACCGGCAAGCCCCTGTGGGATGTCTCGACCATCGACACCTCCAAGCCCTATGCCATCACCGGCGCGCCCCGCATCGCCGGCGGCAAGGTGATCATCGGAAATGCAGGGGCCGAATATGGTGTGCGCGGATATATCTCTGCCTATGACGCCGAAACCGGAAAGATGGCCTGGCGGTTCTATACCGTGCCCGGCGACCCGGCGAAGGGCTTCGAATCCAAAGCCATGGAAGCGGCCGCCAAGACCTGGAAC
The DNA here is from genome assembly GCA_035262545.1 of Rhizomicrobium sp. Classification (GTDB taxonomy): domain Bacteria; phylum Pseudomonadota; class Alphaproteobacteria; order Micropepsales; family Micropepsaceae; genus Rhizomicrobium. The sequence continues at coordinate 26,447 of DATFSP010000264.1, forward strand.
GGGGAATGGTGGAAGGTCGGCGGCGGCGGCACGCCGTGGGAAGGCATCGTCTATGACCCCGCGCTCGATCTCCTCTACTTCGGAACCGGCAATCCCACCGCCTGGTATCGCACGCTGCGTGGCGGCAGCAGCGCCCTCTACACTGCCGCGATCGTCGCCGTGCACGCCAGCAACGGCGAACTTGCCTGGTATTTCCAGAACACGCCGAATGACAATTGGGATTACGATTCCACCCAGCCATTGATGCAGGCCGACCTCACCATCGACGGGCGCGTGCGCAAGGTCATCATGCAGGCCAACAAGAACGGCTTCTTCTATGTCCTCGACCGGGCGACGGGAGAATTCATCTCGGGCAAGCCGTTCGTGAGCGGCATCAGCTGGGCCACGGGTCTTGACCCCAAGACCGGGCGGCCCATCGAAGTCCCGTCCATCGCCGAAAAGCCCGCCATCATCTCGCCCGCCCCCGACGGCGCGCACAATTGGAATCCCATGGCGTTCAGCGCGGCAACCGGGCTGGTTTATCTGCCGGCCAAAGCGGGCACAGAGTCGCTGCACGTGCCCGACCCCAAATGGACCTACAACCCCGACGAGCGGAACACGGGGGGAGAACACGGCTATGAAGGCCCTCTAAAGGACAAACTTGCCGCCATGCCGCCTCCCGTCGGAGAGCTTTTGGCCTGGAATCCGGTGACTCAGCGCGAGGCCTGGCATGTCCAGTATCCCACCGCCGTGGGCGGCGGCGTTCTCGCAACGGCTGGAAATCTCGTGTTCCAGGGACGCGCGGACGGCGTGCTGGCCGCCTATCGCGCCACCGACGGCAAGCAGCTTTGGACGTTCGACGCGGGTACCGGAATCATGGCGCCGCCGATGACCTATCAGGTGAATGGCGTCCAATATCTGTCGGTGATGGTGGGATGGGGCGGGCCCGACGGACTGGGCAACGATCCCAACTGGGGCCATGTGAAACCGGGCTATGGCCGGATCCTCACTTTCACCATCGGCGGCAATGCCACACTGAATGCGCCCGTCTACGGCCACGCGTCAGCGCCGCCAGTGCCTCAAGTCGCAGCCAGCACCTCACCCGCGGTCATCCACGAGGGCGAACTGCTTTTTGCCGACAATTGCTCCGGCTGCCATGGCAGGAAGGCCATCGCCGGTCCATTGCCGGACCTGCGTTATTCCAGCAAAGGCACGCTGGAAGGGATCGAAGGCATAGTGCTGGGCGGAAAGCGCGCGACGCTGGGCATGCCGTCCTTCGCGAAAATCCTGAACGCCGAGCAGGTGAAGGCGATCCAGGCGTATATCGTTTCGCGCGCGCGTGAGAGCGCGAACCAAAGCGGCCAGTGAAAAGCGGTCAGTAAGGCGGCCAGCGAGCCGGCGTCACTGTTGCTCACTGGTCTTGATTTGGGTCTTCGATCCGATCAACTCATCCTGGATCATCCGGACGAACAGCTTCTTCGCGGTCTCCTCCAGGGCGACAGTTTGCTTGGGGCTCAAAAAGACCGTCGCGACGGTAATCTCGCCTGACGACTCCCAAACGATATGACCGTTCTGCGTGTCCCACAGTTGCAGCCAAAGGCGCAACGTCGTCACCCTGTTCCTGATGAACTTCCAGCCGGCAACTTCGAACTTGTCGAGTATGGACTCCTCAAACTGCGCAAGTCCCGGCAGCAGCACGTACCGCGAGCCAAGCTCGGCTCCGATCCGCTGCAACCGCTGTCGCTCCAAAATCCCGTTGCGCGCAAAGCCTGAACGCAAGTCGGTGTATTCCGTGGCCAATCCTTGATCCGTAAGGAGGTTCAGCGTCTGGTCCGTAGAAATTTCGCGGATCGGCGGGGCCACTTCAATCAGCGCAGCGCTGAGCGCTTGGGACAGAGTGGGGCTGAAGCCCTGGAGACTGTCCGGTGACACAAAAGGAAGAACCGCCACCGGTGAACGGGCCAGTTCGCTCGCGTCGAACGGCTCCAGCTTTGGAGTTGAAGTGGCATACGTGTCCGAAAGGTAAGGAGTGGAGCAGCCGGCGGGCAGCACCGACAAAAAAGCCAACAGCAGTCCGGCGATACGCCATGCCACGGAAACGATCCGCTCCTTGTTCTGCTTCCAGCCACATCCCGACGAGTCTCGACGTTCGTCGTGGCCGCGATGCACCTGTCGTTCAAGTGCCTTAACGCTCAGTAGTTGCGCCGGCCGGCTGGCGATGTCCTTGCCAATTCTAAGGAATGAGCCAGACCAGCCCATTGGACATAGGTCCAATTATTGGCTTACGCCGCTCAGACCTCGCATTGCAGGGTGATGTGGCGGTCGGTTTGGATCTCGACCGGGAAGCCGAACCGGCCGCGCAGGGCTTTCCGGACACCGCTGGCAAGGTGATCGTCCTTCCATATGCGCGTCAGCCAAATACGCTCCTTGGCGTGGTCGGACAGATATATTGCCTGGTAAGACCAGGTTTCGACGCGATCGTCAGGGAAAGGAGACTCGTCTCTTCGGACCCAGCCGCTCGAAGTCAGGTGATAGAAGCCGCGTACTTCCGTCGGATATTCGCTCAACCTATCCCTCTGCCGCCGGGGTTGAGGAGCCATCAGGGACGAAGCCTGGTCCGATCACGCGCCTTCCCGTTAGAAAGCTAGCCGGGGGGAAAGCTAGCCGGGGCGGCGCGGCCTTCAAGATGCCCTTTGGGCCAATATATCGCTCAGGAACCGGCGCCCTAAAATGGCTTTCGGCATGACCAAAAACGTGGAAGTCGCCATTCGTCTCCGCAGCAGGTCCGAAGAGATCAGGATTATGGCGGAGGATATGAAGTCCCTGATCGCGAAGGAATTCCTGATTGGATTGGCGGCTGAGTATCTCAAGACGGCCGAGATGGTAGATAAGCTGCCGGATGCGGCGGCCACCCTCATGTTCGAGTGATACTTGCGGCTCGCGATCAACGGACCCGCGCGCGGCCGAACGCGTCGCGCTGGCCCCATGCGCCCGGCACGTCCAGCAATTCAAGCCGTTCGATCGTCTTCGGCAAGGCGGGATTGACGATAAGCTGTTTGTCCTTGGCCTCCAGCCCGAGCAGGGCGCGGATAAGCAGCAGCGGCGCACCGGCGGCCCAAGCCTGCGGACTGCAGGCGGTGGGATATTCGACCGGGTATTTCGTCAAATCCCGATTGTAACCGGCAAATGCCTCGGGCAACCGGTAATGAAATAATTCCGCCGCTTCCAGCATCGCATAGGACAGGCGCGCGGCTTCCGCCTCGTATCCATAGCGCCGCAAACCCCACACCACGATGGCATTGTCATGGGGCCAGACCGTGCCGACATGATAGCCGATCGGATTGTATGAACCTTCGTTGATACCCATGGTGCGCACCCCCCAGCCGGAAAAGAGCGCGTCGCTCATCAGGTGGGTCACACAGTGCGCGGCTTTGTCTTCATCGGCAATGCCGCTCCATAGAAGGTGGCCGATATTGGAAGTAAGCGAATCGACTCTGCGCTTGCTGCCGTCGAGTGCCAGCGCATAGAACTTCCTGTCGGGCAGCCAGAAGTCCTGGTTGAAGCGCTGCTTCAGGTCCGAAGCTTGCCGGTCGAGTTCCGAGGCCCAAACGGAATCCTTAAACACTTCTCGCGCAAGGCGCGCGGTCCGCCGCTTGGCGTCATAGGCATAGCCCTGCAATTCGCAGGTGGCCCGGGGCGTCGGCGCAAGCGTGCCATCCGCAAAGGCGATGGAGTCGCCCGAATCCTTCCAGCACTGGTTCTCCAGGCCATTCGGATTGCGGCGCTCATACTCGATATAGCCGTCGCCGTCCCGGTCGCCATACTTGTCGATCCAGCGCATGGCGGCGCGCGCTTCGTTTTCCAGCGAGAGCACAAGCTCGCGATCGCCGGTCCAGCGTTCGTATTCTTCCAACAGCACAAGGTACAGGGGCGTCGCGTCGGCCGTGCCGTAATAAGGCGAATGTGGCGTCTCCTCGAAAGCGGTCATCTCTCCGAACCGCACTTCGTGCGGTATCTTGCCGGGCTCGGCATCCCGGAATGGATCGTCCGACCGGGACTGAAGCAGGCCAAGCGTTCCCAGCGTGGTTGAGGCAAGTTTGGGCAAGAAGGGAAGGGTTTGAAGGCTGGTGAGGATGCCGTCGCGGCCGAAGATCGTCATGAACCAGGGAAGGCCCGCGGCAGGCATTGCCTCTAGAAGCACGGGCTTGCGAAAGCGAAGGGCGGCCAGATCGATCAGACTGCGCCGGTAGATCTCTTCCAGGGGACGCCAGGATGTCACGACCTTTGGCGCGTCATCGATCCAGTGCTTGAGATCCTCCGTAAGCTCCGGCCGGGGCGATGCCTTCACATTTTTCAGCATCGGCTTCTCGATCGCGTGACCGGGATCCATCACGGCTGCGATATTCAATTCGGTTTTCCAGCTATCCTTGGGCCCGAGGTTGACCTGATAGAGCAATCCATCCTCGGAAAGCTCGGCCGGCTGGGTGCTTGCGACGTGTGTCTCGCGCCAGTAATTGTCGCGCCGATAGCCGAACGTCACGCGATCACCGGCAAGAACATTGCAATAGAGTTCGCCCTTTTTCCTGACTTTATCCTTGGCCTCGAACAGGTCGGCGAAATCCGCGGCCGCCTCGATGCGCACTTTCAATTCTGCCGCGGCTTTGCCGTGATTGACGAGCAGCAATTCTTCGTGAAACCCGTCACCCACGGTACGCTTGCGTATCACGGACAATTGCGAGTCGATGTAAACGGTGCCGGTGGCCAGAGCGAGAAAGAATTGTACCCGGTCGTAGGAAGTGTCGTCGATCGACAATAATACCGGCCGCTGGCCGTTGATCGTCAGCACCCACCGCGACAGAAAGCGCGTATCGTCGAGGAACAAGCCGTGAGGCAGGGTGGGGGTTGCATCGATGTCACCCTGGCGGTTGCTCACGACAAATTTGTTGCCGTCGAGAATGCTGACCGTGTCAAGGGCCATGCGGCTTCACTCCGGCAAGGTCAGTCCATGGCGAACCTGCTCTGAGGCCAAAGAGGACGCGTATCGCAAGGGCCCGGTCCCCCTCAAGGCGCAGCCTGCCCTGCAGATAGGCGACGAACGAATTCATGCCACCGCCAAGCACCGCAAGCAGCGTGTCCGGGGTGTCGAACCTGATCAGTGCCGTGGCGTCGCCATTCGGCTGAATCGAGGCGGTGCCGTTTTCCACATGCAGGATGCCGACGATGTCATCTTCGATCTGCAGCCGCAGATCTCCGGTCACATCGCCGAGACCCTCGGCCCGCCCGCGACGCGCCAACAGCTCATTGTCAATCTGGGCGCCGGCAGGGTTTTCCATGATCGGCAAAATCCACTTCTTCTTTCCATACCTGTCCGCCGACGCCGATATCGATGGGCGTTGCGGCAATGGGGCTGAGGAGAATTTGTGGTGACGCCTTTGCGAGGTCGTGCGTGATTAAATTACCCCGGGCGACGCTTCACAATTGGCCTTTGGTCCACCTGCGGGCAGGCAGGGTGAGCCGCGGCGGCAAATGCGCAGATTTACGGTGTGACGCCCTGATCCTGCTGGAAATTCGAAAACCGGGAGACCCGGCCGGACGTGTCGCGACCCTGGTGTCTAAAAGATAGGCCCGGCCGCGTCAGCCGGCGCTATTCATATACATAGCGGCCATACCACGGATCCCAGCGCAGGGCGCGGCGCGGCAGGGGCGGCGGAGCGGCGGCGGGACGCGCCGACGCATATTCCGGGCGATCATATTTGACGGCGCAGGCATCGGGCACCGGGATCACAAGATGCGCGCCCGCGACGAAATCCGTCAGTGTGCTGTGCTCGGCCGCATCGAAATCCTCGGCGATCGCCTGGCAATAAAGCGCGCCGTCCGAGGCGCTCCGGTTGGCCGAGAGATTGGCGGCCTTTGTCTTGTAGCTGTCGTAACCGGCTTCCTTGCCATGATCGCGCTTCTTGAAATAGGCCATAAGAATGGCGTCGGACTTGCGCAGCTCGAGCCGGTGCGCGGTCACAAAGCGATTATATTGCGGCTCGGCGCCACAGGTGAAACCGGCCACCATCAGTTCCTGCTGTATCGCCGCGGTCTTGAGCGCAGCAGAGGCGACCGGATCGCAAAGATCCGCCGCATAGCCCTGCGCCGTCATGGCGAGCAGCGCCGTGAAGGAAAGTCCCTTTTTCAGAAATCTCATTTTGCCACCCGGTTTTTTCATGGCCGTGCCGGCCCCTTTCCGGCGCCATGGGCGAAACATTCGCCTGAGTCCGGGTGCGTGCCAATCCAAACCATTGGAGACGCTAAACGACTCCTTTCCAGTGTCCGCGTCATTCGAAGGACTTCGACATCCCGGCGTACCGATAGGGGACTACCGGCGGGGGCCGTTGCTCATGCGCGAATTGCCTTTACAGGGGAGGCGCCACGGGCGGACGTCGCCCCGCGATACAAAATACGCGAGCGATGGTGAGCGAGTGCGAATGATCCGCACTCGGACATTTCCTGGTGTATACAAAATGCCAAACCGATTACACGGACCCGCGCGCGGCCCGCGATTTCACGCTATATGGAAAAGGCGTTTCGGAAAGGCCGACCTTGGGGCCCGGGTATGAACATGCAGGTGCAAACGCGGGATTATCGGCTCCATATACTGCGGACGGACGGGACGGTTCGCGTTTTTCTCATGGAGCAGACTACGGACTTTGAGGCGATTGCATGCGCAAAATTGCTCGCCGAGGACGAAGAGGGCGTTGAACTCTGGCGTGGCGCGGACTGCATTTTCACAAACTGCGCGCTGAAGCGTGGCGTGCATCCCAACAGCCAAAATGATAACGCCCATGCGGACGCCATGACCATCGCCGAGACGCATTGTCTTTAATGGCGATTGGTGCGCGGCTTCCCGTAAAGATAATTTTGCGGCAATCCCAATCTTGCGCATGCTCTGGCCGCTGGATGATTGCGCAGCAGGAATCTGTCGGCCACGACTCCCATCGACCTGACCAACTCCCCATCGATGATGCCAAGGTCCCACTGGTCCAGTAACCCCAGGCGCCTTCTCACCCGAGATGGCAACAGCGATATCGCCGCCTTTACGAACAGAGGCTCGAGCTTTGCCGCCGGGCCAGGCAGAGCGTAAATACGCTTCATCATTTCGATGAACGTCATCAGCGCGCCGGAAGGGCATAGTTTCTCAAAAAACGCTTCCTGCAACGCTTCGAAAGCATCAAGCGAAGGTGGTGTATTCAGCGCGCCGTACAGTTTCGCGCTTGTGCACGCTTCATTGAAGAAACCGTCTCTCTCTGAGTGCCCGAGCGGCATGACATATCGGTGATAGGCTTCGGAAAATCCAAAAGACGCGGTCGCGTGAACCCATGAGAGCAGTTCAGGGTCGCTCGCCGAATATGCTTCTCCCAGTTCGTTCGTTCCTTTGATTTGCTTATGGATGGTGCGGACACGGGCGATCAGTTCGCATGCCTGATCCCGGGGCCCGTAGACTGTTGCCAGCGCGGCAAAAGCCGTGCGCCTGATCCGCCGCAAAGGTGCGGAACGAAAACTCGTGTGATCCCACACACCGGCCCTGACGCGCGGTTCCGCAAGCTCAAGAATTACGGCGGCAATGCCGCCGACATAAAGGGCGATCGGATTTTTGAATATTCGCCACGAAACCGAATCGGGAGCGAACAAGGAGACTGCGCCTAGCGGGCGGTCGAAATCGATGGAATCGTCGCCGCAAGCGAGGTACTCGCCGAGCAACGTTTCAATTCTTTTGCGAATAGGCGCGGCCAGATCAACCATCAAATCCCCCGGGATGATCTGTTGCGGCTACATCCTAGGGCGCCCGGGCCGCGATTTTTATCTTCCCCGTATCTATCGCATAGACAGCCTGCCCGATGGCGCTCACTGGATCTATGGATTGCGAGGATTCCCACATATTGGTGGGTTTTCCATAGGCCATAAATTGAGCACCATCGCTCCGCTGGACTCGCGCTCTGTAAAGCGTGCCATCGATGAAGCTTTTAATTTTGAACTCCCCATGCTTGAGGCTTGGCATGGTCCATCCTGCTCCTGCTGCGTATGGCTGCGCCTACGACATCAACTTGGCGGATTTAAGTCCGGGGTCGGGCGCGACCCAACTCAAGCAGCTTTGCAAATAGATACGCGATAATCAACGGGTTGAAGCTGTGGTGCGTTACCGCAATAAAGTCCAAAGAAGCCAGATATCGCGGGGCGGACGTGAAGCACGAAGGACAAGGAGTATGAAGAAGCGAAGAAATTTTTCATCACTGTGGCAGATGACCGCCGCCAGCTGGCCGGTTTCGCTGAGCACATGCCCAACGTGCGTGCCATTCTCGTAAGCGATTGTGTCTTTAGGGTGTTGCCGAAGTTCCCTGGGGTTCCTACTGTGGGGTTCAAAGTTCCAGCTAGGCGGGTGCACATGCCTGACGCATGCTGGGGCAAGCGGTCCAAAGCAACGCCAAAGCAGGGGAGCACGTGAAGAACCAACAGTCATCCCTGATTGAAAGGAAATGGCGAAGTGCCATCGGCAAGCTGGATTATGGAGAGCTGGAGTTCGTCGCGCCCAATGGCGAGGTGACGAAAATAACGGGCGCCCGTCCAGGTCCACGTGCAAATTTTCGCATCGCGGATTGGAATGTTCTGCGCCGGATTCTTGCTCGCGGTGATATAGGATTGGGTGAGGAATATATCGCCGGTAGCTGGCAGACCCATAATATCGAGGAATTGGTCAGTCTCTTTCTGCTCAACCTCGGCCCCCTGGAGAAATTCTCCGACGGCAATTTCATCAACCGCATCGGCTTTGTTCTGTACAATGCGCTGGTCAGGAGGAACTCCGTCGCCGGTTCGGTGCGCAATATCAGGGCGCACTACGACGTGGGCAACGACTTCTATTCGGTGTGGCTGGACCGCAGCATGACCTATTCTTCGGCCCTCTATGCCGGGACCGACTCGTTGGAGGATGCGCAGCAGCAAAAGTACAGCCGCATCCTCTCGAAATTTTTCAAGCCCGGCGCTTCCGTCCTGGAAATCGGCTGCGGCTGGGGCGGATTTGCCGAGCGCGCCGCCGGCGAAGGCCACAGGGTGACGGGACTGACCATCTCACCGGCCCAGTACGACTTTGCCGCCAAGCGACTTGGCGGCGCCGCCGAGATCCGCCTTCAGGATTACCGCAAATCGCAAGGCCTGTTCGACATGATCGTCTCGATCGAGATGTTCGAAGCGGTAGGCGAACATTATTGGCCGCAATATTTCACGGTTCTCGCCGACCGGCTCAAGCGAGGCGGCCGGGCCATCGTTCAGACTATTACGATCCAGGACGAATTGTTCGACAGCTACCGCAGGCGTTCGGATTTCATCCGTCACTATGTCTTTCCGGGTGGCACGCTGCCATCGCTTTTCCGTTTCCGCGCCGAAGCGGAAAGGGCCGGCTTGAAATTCGCCGGTGCCTTCCATTTCGGGAAGGATTACGCGCGTACTTTGCGGGCCTGGTCCAAGCGCATGAATGAAGGAGCGGGCCAGATCTTGGCGCTGGGCCACGACCAGAAGTTCTTGCGCAATTGGCAATTCTATCTTGGAATCTGCGCTGCCGCTTTCAGCGTGTCGCGTACCGACGTTGTACAGGTCGAATTGGTGAAGGCGTGAGGGCATCCAGCCGGCAGCCTCTTTGAGGCAAGCATTTCTGGCAGTGCGCAATCCATGTCTTTTGATTGAATCCCACAGGGGGCTGGGCGAGAGAAGCCGTTTTTTGGGGAGATGCCCTATGCCCAGACAAATATCTTTGGCGGTCGCTTCGCTTCTATTGGTGATCCCGGCGGCCGCGAATGCCGACCCTGTGCCGGATAAGGTCGCGGACATGATCAAGGCGGCGGTCGATGATGGTGACCCGGCCGAGTTGGCTGCGACGGTCAAGGTGGCCAAAAAAACCAACCCGCGCTCGTCCCGTGAAATCGACGCGCTTGTCGGCAAACTGCAAGCGGAAGCCGCCGCGCGTCATCGTGCCGAGCTCGAGCAAAAAGGATTTTTCGAAGGCTGGACGGGCGAGGGTCAAGCGGGGTTCTCGAACTCCATGGGCAACACCCACAATACCAATGTCGCGCTCGGTCTCAATTTTTCGCGACTTGGCCTCAAATGGGATCACATCTTGAACGCAACGGCGGATTATCAGCGGCAAAACGGAGTGGAGAACCAAAGCCGCTACTTCGCCGGCGACAACAGTCACTACAAGTTCAACGATCGCTTCTACGCATATGGGTTGCTGAGCTGGGAGGATGCCAGGTTTTCAGGATACAACAGCCGGTTCACCGAGGGGCTGGGCCTTGGCTATGTCATTCTGCAAAAGCCCGATATGACGCTCTCTGTTGAAGCGGGTCCCGCGCTCCGTCAGACCCATTACATCACCGGTCTCTCTAAAAATGGCTTCGCAGGCCGGGTATCGGCGAACTATTCGTGGACAATCCTTCCCGACTTGAACTTTACGGAAGTCGTATCTTTCTACGGAGAAAGCGGAGATAACACATTGACCTCCGACACGGGTCTGACAGCGCATGTGATCGGTGCGCTTTCGGCGCGATTGTCCTATCACGTCAATTATGAGAGCCACCCGCCAATGAATCTGGAGACGACCGATACCATAACGCGCCTTACGCTGGTTTATTCCTTTTGAACGGTAAGCGGGCGGCAAAACGGCTCGCTGAGATTGGACCAAAGGCCAATTGAGTTCGCCCGCTCGCTGCGTTGGATCGAGGGGGCATGAAAGAGCCGTTTCAATTCGTCGTGAGAACAGTGGGGCGCGGCCTGCTGATTGTGGTTCCGATTTACCTTGCCGGGCTTGTGTTGCTCAAGGCAATGTCATCGGTCGCGGTCGTGGTGCGCCCGGTGGCCGGGATCTTTCCGGAGCGGTTCCCGGCGGAACGCTTGCTGTCTCTCCTGCTCGTGCTCATGGTCTGCTTCTTGATCGGACTCCTGGTGCGCACCCGCCAGGGCCGGAGGGTCCACGAGCTTGCCGAGAAAACCTTGTTCGAGCGGATACCTGGATACGCCGTCATCCGCAGCCTCACTCACCGGATGGCTGGTGACGAGCATGAAAGGGTCTGGAGACCGGCGTTCGCGGAGATCGAAGAGGCGCTCGTTCCCGCCTTCATCATCGAGGAGTTCGAAGATGGACGCTACACGGTTTTCGTCCCTTCGGTTCCGACTCCCTTTGCCGGCGATGTTTACATTCTCGAGGCAAGCCGGGTGCATCCGCTCGATGTGCCGCTGACCCAGGCGCTCGGGGTCCTTGCCAGATGGGGCTCGGGCGCCAAGGACCTTGTCGCCAAGATGGAGGGCAACTTAACTGGGGGCGTCGTCCGGCTGCCCCGTAATTAACCGGGAAAGAGCAGCGAACCACGATTTCGTTGGAGCCGACCGGCCGTTCGCGCGCAATCCGTAACCTACGCGGGCAGTGGGTCGCCCCTAATATCAATCGCCCCTAATATTAATCGAGAGACAAAATAATGCCGCCCGCCCGCTTCATCAGCGGGCGGGCCTGACCTGGCAGTCACCGTCACGCGTGGGCTGCGGTCTTCGCGCCGAGCTCGGTCCGGGCCGCGCCAGCCACCATGACCAGGGCGAGGCCGGAGGTCACAAAATTCACGCCCAGGACAATACCCAAAGAGACCAGGGAAGAGACGGGCAGTCCCGACAGAATGATGAGCGACAGGACGATGCTTGCCAATGCGGAGCCGGCCATCCAGCCCCATCCGCGCATGGGCCTCAATTCGTAGGCGAAATACAATTCATAAGCGCCCTGGATGAGAAAGACTGTGCCCAGCGCCAGCGTGACCGCGAGTTCTCCCGCGACCGGCCTTGCCACGATGAACACGCCCGCCGCGATGGAAACGAGGCTGTAGAGAAGCCCGCCAAAGAAGGGTCCCGCCCCGCGCATGGAAAATGCCCCGAGCAATGTCACGATGCCGCTGAGGATCAGCAGCCAGCCGACGAAAAGCGTGATCACGAGCGTGGAGAGGAAGGGAAAGACCAGTGCCGCAGCGCCCAGCACCAAAAGCGCCACTCCCAGCCACATCAACCGATCCGCCGCCTCGTGCACCTTGTCGTGCAGCCAATTTTCGATTCTGGACGCGTTCATGATCCCCTCCCTCGATTGCGTCATAAGCCTATCACAATGCCGGATTGCTCGATTTAATCCGCCGCAGCCGATCCATAGTGCCTTGGTATAGGAGTGGAACGGGGCGCAGCCGGCGAGAAACCGGCGCCCTTTCGGCCACGCGGCCCGGCCGCTTTTGGGATCAATGGGTTGATAGGCATGCGCCATCGGGGCGCGAGCCTAGATTTTCACGCCCCTGGGTGCCGTAAAAGCGGCGTCCGTGATGCTCCCGGTGTTCAACACTCCGGCAGGTTCAAAGCATAGGACGGCGCTTTCCTCGCCGGCGGCCGTCCGATGCTCGGTGCCGCGCGGCACGACGATGCATTCACCGGGGCACAAGGATTCGACGCGGTCGCGAAATTCGACCCGGAATGAGCCTTCGAGCACCAGGAAGAATTCGTCTTCATCCTTGTGAGCATGCCACGGAAATTCGCCGAGTGCCTTGATCAGCTTTACGTCTTGGCCGTTAAGGGAGGCGATGATTTTGGGCCGCCAATGTTCGGAGAACAGGGAGAGCTTGTCGGCAAGGTTGATTTTGGTGCTCACGGGTTCGCCACTCCACTAAAGATCGGATCGCGTTCGTTCCCCGATCTCGCCTTCGGTGCCGATTGTGAGCGGCCTTAAGATGGACATCAAGACGTCTGCTAATTAGGCGCCGGTATCGCCGGAAAAATTCATCTATAGTCGGAGAGGGCGGGCAGGAGCTCCTCGTAGAAATAGGTTTCCGGCTCCTCGCCGCCAAGCTCGCCCTCGATGACACGCACGCCGCTGCGGTTTGCGAATGCCTTGAGGCGGTCGCGCGAGGGCGGTTCTACGCCCCCGCCGATGACCAGCGTTGAGATTTCGCCGCCTTCGATTTTCGACACGGCGTCGTCGTCATTGAGCGTACCCTCGGCCGCTATTCCGTCGGCATCCATGAGAGAAATCATCCGGTCGATTATTCGTTCACCTCGCGCCACGACAAGAACGGTCATCGGTTGCGTCATCCCGTTTGTCTCCTCTCATGGAAGTTTTCCGCAAGCCCTCACAGGTTTGGCAACGGAGCAGCACCGGAAATGTTCCGGTGTTTCGAGAACTTGCAAGTGGCCTTACGACAATTCCGGGAAGTGGCTATAGGCAGCTCTCGCGAATATTCTAGCTTTGGTTGCCGCCACCTCGCGGGGAACATTGCCATGCGGGTTATCAGCCACTCTGTCGCCATCGTCATTCTTTGTACGGCCGCGCTTTCCGCACCCGGACGGGCGGAGCCCTCATCTTCCGCCGCGGAGGCGGAGCGGGACGGGTCCCGCGATTTCGATTTCCATTTCGGCAAATGGATTACCCACGTCTCGGTCCTCAAGGACCCGCTGACCGGGTCGCGCACGTGGAACCAGTATGACGGCGTTTCCAACGTCACGAAGGTCTGGGGCGGACGCGCGAGCCTGTTCGAACTCGAAGCCAGCGGGCCCGGGGGCAAGCTCGAAGGCGCGGGATTGCGGCTCTACAATCCGAAATCCCGTCAATGGAACCTGAACTGGGCGAACAGCAGCGACGGCACGATGGAAACGCCCATGACCGGAGAGTTCAAGGATGGACAGGGGACTTTCTACGATCAGGAAACCTACAAGGGGCGCGCCATCTATGTCCGCAACGGCTTTTCCGACATCAAGCCGGATTCCTCGCGGTTCGAGCAGGCCTTCTCGGCCGATGGCGGCAAGACCTGGGAAACCAATTGGGTGATGACGTTCAAGCGGGCTCCGGCAAGCGGCGGATAGCAACTCACCGGATGGGCTGGGCATCCGGGAAACGCCAACGGCCATCCAAAATCTCGGGGTGTGGCCGGTACATGCGCACCGTGTAGTTCCAGCCCGGCGTGACCGGCAGATAATTGGCGGCCTTGTTTGGGTCGCCGCCGAACTGAATGGTGACGGCGCCGTCGCCGTCCTTCTTCGCCGTGACATTGTTGACGGAATAGGCGTTGAGGCTGTTCTTCTCCAGATAGCCGTCTTTGGTATAGACGGTGACGGACCAGAAGCCGTCCACCGGCACGTCCTTGACGCGCAGGCGATGGGCGGTATTGCCGTCATTCCAAGCCGGCGTCACCATCGTATAGCTCGCATCGCGTTCGGGATTGCCGCCCCACCCCACCGCTGCTCCAATCAGGTGGCGCACCGGGTCCACATGTTCTTTCATGCCGAAGATGCTTCGGGAATCGGGCAGATATTTTCCCAATATTGCCAGGGCATCGCGCATTTCCTTTTGGCTGGCCGCGTCCCAATCGGGAATCTCGAACCGGCCCGGGCTTTTTTGCTTCACCCGGATGGCGTCCTGCAGCGCATGGACCTCTATCAGATCTGCCGGATCGCCGGCATCCGCGAAAGTTCTGACGGCGGCGCAGAGATAGCGTGTCCTCACCGTGTCGCGCGCATAGGTATAGCGGCCGTGGCGGTAAATCACCCCCAGGACATATTCATCCTCGTCCACGATCATCATGGACATGAACCGCGCGCCCGAATGAGGGAAAATAATCGTCACCGGTCCCGCGGCCAGGTCGAACACCGCGCCGGAATAAAGCGTGTCGCGGTTCGGCCGGACGGAGAATTGGCGCTCCGGCGCGGTGAGCTGGCGATTGTGATGGAACTGGCCGAAGCCGCCTTCCCTGACGATTTTGCCGAAATACAAGTCGGTCTCGGCACGGGTAAAATTGTCCGGCGTGACGGGGATGGATATCCTGATCGGCATATGGCTGGCAGCCGACATGGTATCTCCTCACTCGCCCCTTGGGCGCAGGGAAGGATCATCCCGCTGTAACATCTGGAAAAATTCCACGTCCGCCGAATTCAACTTTAAATTACCGGCGCGCGATTCACGATTGGACCAAGGTCCAACCGCGTGTGCAGGGTCTCAAACGCGCCGCACCGCAGCAGCGGACTTCTCCCAACAGGTTGTTGTGGTTCGCCCACCCCGATCCTATAAGTCGGCCATGCGAAGCGCTGCGCGCCTGTTGTCCAGGCTTGTCATCGTCCTTGCTATTGTCGTGAGCGGATCGATTTCCGCGTCGATGAACGCAATGGCGCAACGCGCGGACACCGCGATGACTGCATCCATGGCCATGGTGCCGGGGATGCCAATGACCACAGGCCCGGGCAAGCAGGCCCCCGGCAAGCAGGCGCCCGTCGAGCGGATGCCGTGCGGCGGCATGGATTGCGGCTGCTGCATCGGCGGGGCTTGCGCGGCCGTTTTCACATCTTATGTGGGGCTGGATGTGCCCGGGAGCTCAGCCTTGGCAAAGACCTTCTATGACGGCGGCATCCCCGCCGGAATCGCCTTTCCGCCCGATATTCGCCCGCCCATTCCGAACGCGGTTACCTGACGCTCAGGCGCGGCTGCTCTGTGCGGCAATCGCTGCGTGACGACATCACGCGCGGGGATGGAGGATTTGGGATTGTTCAAAACCATGACAGGCATGGCGCTCGCCATGTCGCTGGCAGGCGTGGCGATGGCCCCGCCCGTAAAAGCGGACCAGGATAGCGGTCAGTCCGTTGGGCAGCAGGGCGCAATGCCCGGCATGCCGATGGGCCCGGACATGAACCAGAACATGAACCAGAACATGCCGGGCATGCCGATGAATAAAGACATGCCACCTGCGAATAACTCTGGCATGAACAATTCCGCCATGCCGGGCATGGGCAGCAAAATGTCCATGCACGGCAATCTTGGTCTTTATCCCATGAACCGGGATTCGTCGGGCACGAGCTGGCAGCCGGACCTGGCGCCAGCGCTGGGCCATATGACCATGACCGATGGCTGGATGCTGATGACCGCGGCGCGCATCACCGGTGTCGCCGACATCCAGAGCGGACCGCGCGGGGACAGCGATATTTTCGCGGAAGGCATGCTGATGGGAATGGCGTCGCGCGACCTCTCATCGGGGGGCACGCTTGGTCTTCATCTGATGCTGAGCCCCGATCCCTTCATGGGCAGGCGCGGCTATCCGCTTCTGCTGCAAACGGGCGAAACGGCCGACGGCGTCACGCCCCTGATCGACCGCCAGCATCCGCATGATCTGTTCATGGAACTGGCGGCCAGCTACAGCCATCCCTTCTCGGACAGCCAGAGTCTTTTCATCTATGCAGGTTATCCGGGCGAACCGGCGCTGGGCCCTTCCGCCTATATGCATCGCATTTCGGCGCTGGACGATCCGGAAGCGCCCATCAGTCACCATTGGCTGGATTCGACGCATATCAGTTTCGGCGTGGTGACCCTGGGCTGGGTGATGGGAGACTGGAAACTCGAAGCGTCACAATTCACCGGGCGCGAGCCCGATCAATACAGGTTCGACTTCGATTCCGCGCGGTTCGATTCCACCAGCGCCCGCATCTCTTACAATCCCGATCCGCACTGGTCGCTTCAGGCTTCGGGGGGCTTCATCAAAAGTCCCGAGCAATTGACGCCCGCCATCAACGAACGCCGCATCACGGCGAGCGCGACTTATTATACGCCGCTGGGCGCGGACGCTTCATTCGCGGCCACGCTTGCCTTCGGCAACAAGCATCTTTCCGATGGAACAAGCGAGAGCGCGGGCCTTCTGGAAGCCGAGTACCATCCGTCGCGCGCCTGGACGATCTTCGCCCGGGGCGAAAGCATTCAAAGCGCGGAACTGGTGCCGGGCAATCAATTGCGAAGCGCGGGCAAGTTCGGCATGGGCGCGGTCCATGACTGGGCCGTGACGGACCGTTTCGGCCTTGGCCTGGGCGCGCTGTACGATTTCGCTTTCGCCCCTTCGTCGGCGGTCGCGCCTTACGGAAGCAAACCGCACGGCACCATGGTTTTTGTCAGGGTCGTTGCTGGTTAGGGATTTCCCTGCCGAGCGCGCAGGGGGCCCTACACCACCGGCTCAGGCTTGATGAACAGCACCCAGATGAAGCCCACGACCAGCGCAGATTCAACAACAACGGCAGGCCAGGCATTCAGCGCCAGCGCCAGCGCACCGTACAGACTGATAGCGGTGGTCAACGCCAGGGCGATAAAGGCCCCGATCATCAGGGCGCGACGCGCCTGAGTGTTGGGCGCATTACGCGCCAACCACATCGCAACCACCAGCCCCAACATAAAAGCCGCATAGCGGTGGCCCATATAGTTGAGGTTGTCGCCGGGGCCAATTCTCCAGTAATTGCCCATCGCATCAGGCACGATCAACCACCCCACGGCAAAAATGCCAATCAGCACTGCGGTGGTAGTCAATACGAATTTACTATTCACGGTATCCCCCTTTCGAATCGGCGATTACGCACGCGCCGAGTCTGAAACCTCCAAACGCGCTTTGCCCAGTTGCGAGATTCCAAGTATCAGCCAGAATATCCAGGTCATGGTCGTTATGGTCGCAATCGTGACGGGAAACCGGTACGCCAGTATTGCAAGCGCCGAATAGATAACGAAGGCTGAGTATCCATTCCTGTTGTTTATGCGCATCGCGGCGTCTGATGTGGTGTTTTTCGTCAATCCGTTCGCAATGGCTGCGCGCGTCAGAAATATCCATGCAATCGCCTGAAGCGCGAGAACCGCATTGTAAAGCACGACCGCTGGCGCGGAATGGCTGGTGAAAAGATGATCGCCCAGCAAGGAAGTCGGAAACGGAATAAGCACGACGGTAAACAACAACAATCCGTTTGAAAAAATAAATGACGCGGACGACCTGTTGACCAACAACATCGTCGAATGGTGATTCACCCATGTAATGAATATGACAACGAAGCTCAGCGTAAATGCCATGATCGTTGGCGCGATATTCCTGAGAGCGAGCCAAAACTCTGCATTGCTTCCAATGGCAACCGGCGGCAGTTTGACGTCAATGATCAGCAGCGTCAACGCTATCGCGAATACGCCGTCGCAAAAGCATTCCAGCCGCGCGTTGGGATTTGATTTGGTCACAGGCTTAACCTCATAACTACTAGTCCCGTCGAGCCGCCCGGTGTCATCAGCCATGCTTTATCCCCGCCAGTTCACTTTTTTCGCGCGGCGTCAGATCGAGGCTGGCTGCTTGCGCCAACTGCCTGGCCGCTTCGTCCTTCCTTCCGGCATAGTTCAACGCCTCGCTCCACTTCAGATGCAATCGTCCCCAGTTGGGCGCATATTTGTTTGCCTCTTCGAACTTTGCCAGAGCGAGGTGCGACTGGTTCTTCGCCATCAGCGCTTCGCCCCAGCCTTCCAGCGGATCGGCAAAGTGCGGGCCCTTCTTGTTGGCGAGGGTCAACTTCTCAATAGCCGCGTCGGGCTTGCCGCGATCCAGCAGGGCGCGACCCCATTCGTATTCGGCGAAGGGCAGCGATGGACCGATGGCGGCGGCGTGCGCGAACCAGAAATCGGCGCGGCCATCTTGCCTTTGCAATGCCGCGACCTCTGCCCGCGCTCGAAGGCAGGGATAACATTCCGCCGGGGTCAGTTTGAGGCGTGCCTCGGCGGCCGCGAATTGCCCGTCATGGGCCAAAGCCAACGCCTCTAGTGGACCAAACATTGTCAGCAGCTCATCGGCCAGGCCCAGGCCGGAATATTGTGCCACCAGCTGTCGCATCGCGCTCCCGGCATCCAGGGCCCCTCGCCAGTCCTGCTCCTCCATCGCGATCAATAGGCGCGAGTATAAAAACAAGTCTTCCTGGAAGGTAAGCCAATCGGGCACCGCGCTGTTGGGTGCACTTCGACGATCTTCCGCCAATTCGGCGTGGGCAGCCCGCGCTTCATGTAGGGAGGTGAGAACGTCTGCGGCTTGAGTGGCGTAAGCTTGCCTGGCCGCAACGACGCCTTTACGGGCGACTTCTTCGCCTTTCAGGGCGGCTTGTTCAGCAGCTTCCTGTAAGTCGCCACGTTCCAAGAGCGCGGCGGCGCGTAATTCATGCTCTACTCCTTCCCACAATTCCGTGTATTCCGGGCCATGCGCCCGCGAGTGGGCCACCGCCGCCGCCATGTCCCGCGCACTGTCTTCGGTCTGTCCTAAAATGCGCTCGGATGTAGCAAGATCGCCAAGAGCCAGGTAGTCGTTGGGATCGAGAGCATAGGCACGCCTGAAGAGCGGGACGGAATCTTGCACCTTGTCCGCGCCGAGTCCCAAAGCCAGATCGGCCCAAGCCCGCTCGCTATTGGGACCGCTGGCGGCCAGCGTCTTGAGGACGGCGATGCCTTCGTCGGCGTGACCATGCGTCTCTGCCCAGAACGCATAACGGTAGGGCTGGGTGATGCGGTAGACCTGCTCTGCCAATTTCTGCACCAGGTTGTCGATGTCAGTATCCGAACCCGTGACCGTGGCGCTGCCGTCGCTGCCGACGCGAGCGGTGAGCGACACGCTTTTGTCCGTCTGCACCAACTCGCCGCCGATATGCTGGTCGTGTCCCAGCTTCTCGCGCAGGAAACGGTCGAGCTCGGAAAGCGAGATGCCGGTTTCCGGGATCTCCAGCTTGAGCCCGCTGGCAACGCCGTCGGCATAGCTCTTGCGCGGGCGCAGCGACACGGTGTCGGTCTGCATCGCCGCGATCCTGTCCGACAGTTTGGCCGACACCACCGGGCCACTGAGGCCGCGGGCAGCAAGGCCCGGGGGGACGGAAAATGCGTCGATCACCAGAGCGTTGCTGTTTGCCGCATTCCAGATCAGGTAGGCCAGCGCGACCGCAAGCAGGAGGCCGATGAACGCAGTGGCCACGCGGAGCAGCACGCCCGTCCGCTGCTGCCAGATGGAAAGCCGCAATTGTTTGAACTGTTCGCGCAGATGATGCTTCTGCAGATCGATCAGGGAATTCTGGTTGCGGAGGAAGGCATCGGCCTCCGTGCGACTGGCGCTTCCCAACGCCAGCGCCATCGCCGCCGGATCGGCGCCGCCGCGCGCGTCGCCATTGGCTTCTGCGCCCTCTGCTTCTTCAGCCACTTAGCTCCCCAGCCCAGTGTGAATGCAAAGCCTGACTGGACGAATTCAGACATGTCCAGGCCGCGCTGGCAAATTGGCGTCAAAAGCAAACGAAATCAGAGACTTCAAGAAATGGCGCAAAGCCGGGGAGGCCGGGTTTTGGCGCCATATCTTGGAAATGGTTGGCCTTGCGCCTTCAACCGCAGGCCGCCTGTCTCCCGGATCGGCTCGCGCGCGGGCTGCTGCCGTCATATTTGCTCAACATGTCTAGCGCGATGCGACGCCGCGCTCTTTGCGGGCGGTATTCGAATACGAACTTTCGGCGCGGATGTCACACTTAGCGGATTCTGGATCGTCATGATGCCGGAAACGACAGAATGAGAGAAATCATCGTGACTGAACCCATCCACCGAGAACCGGGGAAGACGGCTTCCCGGCGCGGCGTAATGGTCGGCACCGCCGCCGCGAGCGCCATCGGCATGTTTCCCCACACACTACGCGCGGCGACCGAAGACAGGGAAAATGGAAGACCGGCCATGACCACCACCGACGAAGAGCGAATTCGGCAACTGATCGCCAGGAGCGTCGAGGCGATTCGCGCCATGAATCTCGAGGCTCTGAAAGCGATTTACGCCCCCGATATCGTGTCATTCGACGTCGGACCCGACCTGCAGAACGTGGGAGCGGCGTCAAAATTGCAAAACTGGGTGATGGCCTTCACGGTGTTCCAGCCGCCGATCGGCTACGAGGTTCGCGACCTCACGGTCATCGCAGGCGATGACATGGCTTTCACGCACAGCATCAACCGGCTCAGCGGCACGTTCAAGAACGGGAACGGGACCATGACCGGCCCGTGGGTTCGCAACACGAATGTCTACAGGAAGATCGACGGCGCCTGGTTTC
>DATFSP010000265.1:0-4694 GCA_035262545.1 Rhizomicrobium sp.
GATCCGGTCTTGGCTGATCGTGACGCGCATCGCGAGCACGCGCCTCAGTGACAAGAGCGATCCGGTGCCGGACCTGGTCTGGGATGAGGCCGCGCGCCATTATGACGAGAGGGCGCTCGCCGGTTGGCTGCTCGCCATCGCCGTCACCAAGGTCTTTAATCGGCTCAATGTGGCCACGCGCCAGGTTGCGGGCGCGGGCTGGTGAAAGGCTTTTCACCCCTTTAGGATCAGCCTCCTAAAGGCGGGAACAAGAGCGCATGCATGGGGGAAAATCGCATGGCATGGGAGCGCCGCATCTCTGGCGCCCCATCCTAGCCGCAGCCGCCGGCAATCTGCTGGAATGGTATGACTTCGTCATCTATGCCTTCATGGCGCCTTACATCGCCGAGAAATTCTTCCCTTCCGGCGATCCGCTTGCGGGCTTGCTCGCGGTCTTTGCAACTTTTGGCCTTGGTTTTGTAGTTCGTCCGCTGGGCGGAATCCTCATCGGGAGGCTGGGTGATGCCAAAGGACGCAAGCCTGCACTGCTTCTCACCGTCTTCCTGATGGCGGCCGGAACAGCCGGCATTGGACTGGTGCCATCCCGCGCATCAATCGGTGCTTTGGCGCCATTGCTGTTGCTCCTCTGCCGCCTGATCCAAGGTTTTTCCGCCGGCGGCGAATGGGCCAGCGCGACCACTTTCATCTATGAATGGGCGCCGAAGGAGCGTCGCGGTTTCTTCTCCAGCTTGCAGCAATCCAGCGTCGCCTGCGGCATGCTGCTGGGCTCGGCAGTGGCAGCTTCGTTCGCATCGCTACTCAGCAAGAACCAGATGGCGGATTTCGGCTGGCGCATCCCTTTCCTTCTGGGCGCGTTGATCCTGCCCGTCGGTCTTTATACCTGGCGCCGGGTCGAGGAAACGCCGGTCTTCAAGAACAGCCATGGCGCACAGGTCACGATCGGCGCGGGTGTGCGGCTTGCGGGGCAAGCGATCGGTGTCACAGTGATCTGGACCGTGGCCTATTACGCGATTCTCACTTACATGCCGGTGTTCACGGCCCATTTCTCGCGACTTGGGCCTGCCGCCGCTTTGTGGTCGAACGCGCTCAGTCTTCTAATTCTCGCCGTGACCACACCTCTGTTCGGCTACCTTGCGGAT
Organism: Rhizomicrobium sp.; assembly: GCA_035262545.1. Taxonomy (GTDB): domain Bacteria; phylum Pseudomonadota; class Alphaproteobacteria; order Micropepsales; family Micropepsaceae; genus Rhizomicrobium. The sequence continues at coordinate 1,140 of DATFSP010000265.1, forward strand.
CGTGTGGGGCGCAAGCCACTGATGATCGCCGGCGCCGCCGGCTTTGCCGCGCTGACTTATCCACTTTTCCTCCTGATCGTGAACAGCGCGACAATATTGCCCATCATTACGGCTCAAATACTGTTCGCCTTGATGACGGCGATCTATTCCGGCGGCGCGCCAGCGGCAATGAATGAGATATTTCCGCCGGCCTCGCGGCTTCTGTGGATGTCCGCCGGCTACAGCCTCGCGACGGCTTTGTTCGGAGGTTTCGGGCCCTTTATCTCCACCTGGCTGGTCAGGCAGACAGGTTCACCATTGTCGCCCGCGATTTATATCGTGGGCGGAGCGCTGCTCTCGCTGGGCGCGATCGTGCCGCTCAAGGAGAGGCGTGATGGATAAGGATTTGCAGCCCTGGCAATGGCCGGAAGCCCACTGGCGCGGCCTTGTGAACCAGGTAAGGGCGGGGCGGAGACTGAAGCCGAGATCCTGGCCGGACGGCGCACGCTCAGCCTTTGCGCTGTCATTCGATTCCGATCATGAGACCAATGAATTGCGCGACGGCGGCAAATCCATCGGCAGGCTGGCTTGGGGCCAATATGGCGCGCGGGTGGGGATTCCCCGCATTGCGGCGCTTCTCAAGCGTCATGATGTGCGGGCGTCCTTCTATGTTCCGGCGGTGACTGCGCTGCTTTATCCCGATGAGCAAAATAGTCTGACCGCGTCGGGACATGAGATCGGCATTCACGGCTGGATCCATGAGCTCAATTCCGGCCTTACCTATGACGACGAGCGGGACTTGATGCTCCGAGCCTCCGACGCGCTGACCCGAATTACCGGAATTCGTCCCGTGGGATTGCGAACGCCATCCTGGGACTTCAGCCCGCACACGCTCCGGATCGAGAAGGAAATGGGGCTGCTATACGATTCATCCCTGATGGCGGATGAGGATTGCTATGAACTCCTGCTCGACGGTGCGCCCAGCGGCGTGGTCGAACTGCCGGTAGAATGGGTGCGCGACGATGCGGTTTACTTCATGATGAACCGGTTCCAGGCGCAACGGCCCTACACGCCGCCTTCGGGTGTGTTTGACATATTCCGGCGCGAATTCGACACGGCACACGAAGAGGGCGGCATCTTTCAGCTCACTTGCCATCCCCACATTATCGGCTATCGGTCCCGCATCTGGATCCTGGACGAACTGATCCGACACGCCAAGGCGAAGAAGAATGTCTGGTTCGCCACCCATGAAGAGGTGGTGCGTTGGGCCAAGGCGAACGCTGCGACATAAATAACTTCGTCCCTCCGGGAACGTTTTCCCCTGCTCGCCATCCAATCGGCCGAGGACAGGCGCTCACGCCTTCAAGGAGGTCCAGAATGTTCCGTGAATCGCTATTTGCTATAGCCGCAATTCTGCTTATTGCGCCGCCGGCGGCGCTGGCGGAAAGCACCAAGCCCAACGATGCCCAGATCGCCCATATCGCCTATACTGCGGGCGCGCTTGACATCGCCGCGGGCAAGCAGGCCATCGCCAAAAGCACGGATCCGAAAGTCAAATCCTTTGCCGAGGAGATGGTGCGCGACCATCAGGCGGTCAACGATAAGGCATTGGCGCTTGTCAAGAAGTTGAACGTAACGCCCGAGGATAATCCCACCAGCCAGTCGCTGACCAAAGCAGCTGACACCAAGCGCGCCGAATTGGACAAGCTTTCCGGCGCCGCATTCGATCGCGCCTATATCGACAATGAAGTCGCCTATCACAAGACGGTCAATAGCGCGCTCAAGGACACGCTCATCCCTGACGCCCAGAACGGGGAACTCAAGGCGCTGCTGGAGCAGGGACTTACCTTGTTCACCGCACATCAGATGCATGCCGAAGAGATCGCCAAATCGGTGGCGCAGTAACGTGGTTTCCAGCCGGAACTTCCTGCTCGCCGTTCCGCTTCTGGCCGGACTTTGCGTTCCGGCCGAAGCTGCTCGCTACATTGTCACGATCCAGGGCATGGCCTTCGGCAAGGCCCCACCTCTGCTTCGCGTGGGGGATACGATCGTGTGGCGGAACAAGGATATTCTGCGGCACAGCGCGACAGCCCGCTCCGGCGCTTTCGATGTCGATCTCGCCCCGGGTAAAGAGGGTGAAGCGACGATGAAACAAGCGGGCCCGGTAGACGTCTTCTGCCGTTATCATCCCACCATGGAGGTGAAGCTGATGGTCGCCGGTACCAAGGGACGCACAGAGTGACCCAAGCGCTCCTCGACTATGCGTCTATGACGGAGGAGCTTCTGATCCGCCGCGTCCGCGCCGGCGACCGCGAAGCTTTCCGCGCAATCATGCAGCGCTGCAACCAGCGCCTGTTCCGGGTGGCGCGCGCGGCGGTGGGCAATGACGACGAAGCCGAGGATGTGGTCCAGGAGACCTATCTTAGGGCCTATTGCGCGCGGCCGGTTGCGCTCGCGCCATCCCACCACGGATATAGATGCCATGGATGAAACTCGTGTGATTTCCTTTCCCGATCTTGCCGAAACGGCTGACCCGGAAGAAGAGGCGGCCCGATCAGGCGCACGGCGCCTGCTCGAACGGGCAATCGACAATCTTCCGGGGGAATTCCGCGTCGTGTTCACGCTGCGCGAAATCGAGGGCTGCTCGGTGGAGGAAACCGCGGAACAATTGGACCTCAACCCTCAAACCGTCCGTACACGCATTTTCCGCGCTCGCCGATTGCTTCGCGCGGAACTGGAGAAAACCATCTCCAGTGGCATGAATGGCGTCTTCCCTTTCCTGGGGCCGCGTTGCGCCCGTGTCACCGAGAGCGTGCTGGCCAGGCTAGCGCTGTGACGCGACCAGCGAGAAAGCCGCGCCCTGCGGGTCCATCGCGTTCACGATCCATTGTCCGCCCGGTACCTGCACCGGGCCATTGAGAACCCGGCCGCTGCCTGCCGTAATCCTGGCTACGCCTGAATCGATCCCCGGCACGTTGAAGTAGTAACCCCAATGCGCTGCTGGCACTTGCGGCGGCTTGGTCATCATGCCGCCGATGGGCGCGCCACCCGCAGCGAACAATTGATAGGTGCCCATCGGACCCATATCGACGGCATCGGCCTTTGTCCAGCCGAACATCTTCTCGTAGAAGGGGAATACGGCCTTCCAGTCATTGGCATAAAGTTCACGCCAGCCGATGGTGCCTTGGGTGCCTTCCGGCAATGGCGGAGGCGCATTGGCCGTCAGCCCCTTGGCGATCAGGAATCCGGCACCTTGCGGATCGGCAACCACGGCGAAGCGAATGATGCCGGGGACATCGGTGGGCTCGCGATGGACCTTGCCTCCCTCTTTCTTCAGTTCCTTTGCGGCCCGATCCACGTCGTCCACAGCGATATAGCCCATCCAAGCGGGGCGCGCGCCCTGCTTAGCCGCATCTTCGGGAATGGACATCAAACCCGCGGCGCCCTGGCCGTGCGTGTTGAAGAGGACATAGCCATGGCCCTCCGGGCCCGTGTCCTGTGCTGTCCATCCCACCACGTCGCAATAGAATTTTTGCGCCGCCTTAGTGTCGGTCGTCATCACATCGTACCAGAAGA
>DATFSP010000266.1:0-2838 GCA_035262545.1 Rhizomicrobium sp.
GGCGGCGGGCCTCGTGGGCTCTAGTCGGAGTATGGCCTGAAGAAGCGCGTTATTCCGCGGCCGAGCGGACCGCGTGCGCTTCCTTGGTCAGGTTTTCCGCCGCGAATTCCCAGTTGAGAATCCTGCCCAGCACCGCTTCCAGATATTTGGGCCGCGCATTCTGGTAATCCAGATAGTATGCGTGTTCCCATACATCCACGGTGAGCAGGCAATTCACGCCCTTGGCCATGGGGGTTTCGGCATTGGCGGTCTTTTCGATGGAAAGCTTTCCACCCTTGCTCACCAGCCAGGCCCAGCCTGAGCCAAACTGGGTCTTGCCCGCTTCCGCGAGATTGGCAATCAGTTCCTTCCTGCTGCCGAAGGCGGCGGCAATGGCGCTGTCCAGCTTGCCATCGGGCTCTGTCTTGGACGCAGACAGGCTGCGCCAATAGAAATCGTGATTCCACACCTGGGCCGCGTTGTTGAAGATCTGCTTGTCCTTGGCTTCGCTCGCGCCTTGCGTCTTCTGTACGATCTCCTCCAGCTTCAGATCGGCATATTTTGTACCCGCGACCAGCTTGTTGAGCGTATCTACATAGCTCTGGTGGTGCTTGTGATAATGGAACGCGATGGTATTCGCCGAAATTGTGGGGGCGAGCGCATCCTCATCCCAAGGCAACGGCGCGAGCTTGAACGGGCCGGACATGGCAACTCCTTTGATGAAACGAAAGCGGTGTTTCGTTAACGCATGTGGCACAGAAAAGCTCCGCACGAAGAGGCGGAGGGAATTTTTCCGCGCGCGCGTTCTGTGACTGTGCGGGCGCGAAGAATCCATAAAATTCGTGATGTCTGTAACCCAATTGTCATTCGACTTTCGCGCCCGCGTCGCGCAAAAAGGCAACAAGGGGGATAGTTGTTACCAGAACTGTCCGGAGCCGATCATGCCCGCATACGAAATCTGCTATCTCGACGAGGTTGGCGGCCTTACCTACAAATTCTCCGCCAACTGCGATGATGACCGGCGCGCCAAGATTCTGGCGCATGCCATGAAGCTACCTAGCGCCAAAAAGCTGGAAGTGTGGAGCGGCGAGACCCTGATCTATACCCGTCCCAGCGTGATGCTGGAGCGCCAGATGCTCCACGCATCCTGAGCTTAGAGCAAGTTAGGGCCAGATTGAACTGCTGCGCCGGAGGGATTTTGTGGCGTGGGCAGGAGAAAGGCGCAGTTCGTATCGGCAATACGGGCAAGCCTTTCGACGAACCCACGGCGCAAAAGACCCCGGCCCTTCGGGTTGCGTTGCTGCGGCCACTCGCGGCGTCGCCGCGCTCGACCGTAGTGCCGATACGCTCTTCGCGGTCGGCACGCTGTCGCTACCGACCCTGGCGGATCGCCTCGCAGCAACGCAACGCAGTCAATTCCATCTGGCCCTAACTTGCTCTTACCGCCGGTCAGAACAGTCCCTCGGCCTTGACCCAGTCCAGCGTCCTGTCCAGGCCGCGGCTGAAGCGGGAGAACATTTCGTCAATTTCGCTTTCCTGGATCACCAGTGGCGGACAGAGCGCGATGCGGTCCGAAAGCAGCGCTCGCACGATGATACCTTCGTCCTGGCAGAATTGGTTGCATTTGGCGCCCACGCCTTTTGCGGCCTCGAAATTGGCCTTTGTCTTCTTGTCGGCAGAAAGCTCGACAGCGCCGATCAATCCCACGCCATCGGCTTCGCCCACCAGCGGATGATCACGCAGCGCCCTGAGCCGTGTAAGAAAGTGGGTTGCCACCTTGCGCACATGGGCAAAGGTGTCGCGGCGTTCATAGAGCTCCAGCGTCTTGAGCGCGACGGCGGCGGAAACGGGGTGCGCGCTGTATGTGAAGGCGTGCCACAACCCGCCAATGCGTACCGCCTCTTCCTCGATGATCTCAACCAGTTCCGGCGACAGAAGCACGGCCGAGATCGGCAGATAGGCCGATGACAGCGCCTTGGCGATGGACATGGAATCGGGCTGGTAATTGTAGGTCTGGCACCCGAATGCGTTGCCGGTGCGGCCGAAGCCGCAAATCACCTCGTCATCGACCAGGTAAATGCCGTATTTGTCCAGCACCGGCGTGACGGCCTCGAAATAGCCCTTTGGCGGCACCATGGCGCCGCCCGCCCCCATGACCGCTTCCACGAACATGGCGGCAATCGTGTCGGGACCTTCGCGCAGGATCGTGGCTTCCAGCTCGGCGGCAAGACGGGCCGAATATTGCTCTTCGCTCTCGCCGTCGCGTCCGCCCCGGTAATAGTGCGCGCACGCCGCCCGCACGGTGAAATCGAACGGAAGATCGAAGCTCTTGTGGAAGGATTCCAGTCCGGTCAGGCTGGCGCTGGCAAGTGTCACGCCATGATAGGCGCGATCGCGCGCGATGATCTTCTTGCGGCCCTTCTGACCGCGTGAATTGGCGGCATACCACATCAGCTTGATCTGGCTGTCATTGGCTTCCGAGCCGGAATTGGCGAAGAACACCTTGCCCACCGGAAACGGCGCCATTTCCTTGAGCTTCTCAGCCAGTGCTATACCGGGTTCATGGCTCTTGCCGCCGAAGATATGGGCGAAGGGCAATTTGCGCATCTGCTCGACGGCCGCTTCGACCAGTTCTTCCTCGCCCCAGCCCAGTGCCGTGCACCACAGCCCGCCCATGGCCTCCAGATAATCGCGCCCATCGGCGCCATAGACGAACACGCCCTTGCCGCGCTCCAGTACCAGAGGCCCGGTCTGGCGCAACACGGTGAGATTGGTGAAGGGATGCAGCAGACTCGCCATGTCGCGGGCCTGCGTGTTGGACAGGCTGGTATTGGACTGCTTTGTTTGGGGCGCGGACAT